>NZ_JAUXXZ010000026.1 GCF_030684675.1 Daejeonella sp.
AAAAGAAAAAAGAAGCAAAAAAGAAAAAAACTGTGGAAATATGGAAAACTCTATCGAGTTTACCACATTCCCACAGTTACAACAATAATAATAACAGGTTTGTATACCTTTTAAAAGTCAACCTTATTCAGGCACGGACAAGTGATTTACTGATAACAGATAACTGACAACAGATAACACATTTACTCGTGCCCGAAGAGAGACTCGAACTCTCAAGGATTGTACTCCAACGGCTTCTGAGACCGCAACGTTTACCAATTTCGCCATCCGGGCAATGCTTTTTCTGCCATTAAAAGCCAGTTTGTTGATTGTTGTGACGCTCAGTGACACTGACATGTTCATTAGAAAGGCATGCAAATATATAAGAATTCAGATAAAATTAAGAAGCGATTTTATATATTAAATTCATATCAAACTATACCTTAATTCCTACTTTATCTAATCCATCAATAAGATAATAGGTGAGGACTCAGGTTGGATAAAAATTCTTATTTTAGACAGCTAAACAAGTATAAATGCATAAACTGAAGCTATTTTCTGTATTCTACAAAAGCACGCTAAGTTTAAGCATCGCATTTGCTACCCTAGTTGCAGCAATAGGAGGGAGGCTGGGTTTTATTACAGTTTTCGGGATTGCATTTATGACGGGTGGATGGATTTTAAGCCTTTTTTATAAAGAGCAAACCCGCAAAAATGAATACTTCTATTATCAGAATATGGGTATAACTAAAACTGCTTTAGTAATTTTCTGTATTCTTCTGAATGTTTTAATTGGATCATTCCTCATTCTCTTTGATCGTGCTTGATGTTTTGGAAGTCGATAGTCTTGCCAAAAGGTATTCTGAACGGGTAATCTTAAGCGATGTTTATTTAAAATGCTTTACCGGAGATATTGTGGGTCTATTTGGTAGAAACGGGACCGGAAAATCAACCCTGATGAAGATCGTGTTTGGAATAGAAAAGGCAGATAACAAATTTGTCAGAGTGAATGATAAGGTATTGGTAAGCCAGTCCCAACTGATACAGGAAATTTCTTATTTATCTCAGGACACCTTTTTACCCAATAATTCAACTGTACTAGAACTAATCAGGCTTACCTTAAATAATCAGAATGTGAATAGCTTTGTGAATGATGCTATCCTGAGTCCCTTTCTGAACACTAAAGTAAATTCACTTTCTGGAGGGGAGCTTCGCTATCTGGAAATTAAGGTTTTATTGAACCTGCCTTCAAAGTTTGTACTGCTTGATGAGCCCTTCAATGGTCTTTCCCCAATTATCGTAAAAGCGGTAAGTGAACTGATTAAATCTCATTCGAAATCAAAAGGGATTATTCTAACCGATCATGATTATCATAGCGTTCTGGATATCGCAAACAGGTTTTATCTGTTGAGTGATGGCTACCTGAAATCAATCTCAGGAAGAAGTGATTTGGTAAGGTTGGGATATTTGAATCGTTAAAATTTTCGATTTTATTCCCGATTTCTTATTCTCCATTCTCCACTCTCAATTGCCTACTCCTTAATCCTCAACCCGATCTTATAAATTTTGCTATTCCCATTTTCACTTTCCGAAAGATATTGATTGAGCCCTGCAATACTTTCAAATTTTCTGGGTTGAATGCTATTCCTTTTGCTGGTAAAGTATAAGGTTTCATTGACTTCATCATAGAAAGGGCAGTATTCCATGAATTTTGTGTTGATGGTATTTCCCATGTTTTCTGCCCTGCTCCATTGATTGGCTTTGTCTTTTTTAGAAATGTACAAATCGCCGCTACCCAGGCCTCCTTCGCTGTTGTATTTTGTGTAAATCAGAAAATCTTCATTTTTAGAGATGAAGGCATTGAATTCGTAGCCGGTACTATTGATTTCTGGTCCCAATAGTTTAGCTTCCTGATAAGTGCCATTGCGGTACTCGCATAAATAAATATCGTCCTGCCCGATACCACCCGGAGCGTCGGATGTGAAATACAAATTATTATTTGCTGAAACAGAGGGGTAGAATTCGTCGTTTTTGGAATTTATTGGCTTGCCCATATTGATCAGGGCAGACCATGGACTGTTTTTGTTTTCTCTTTTGACATACCAGATATCATAATCTTTTGCAGTACTTGCAGAATCGTTCAGAGGTCTGTTTGAAGCAAAATAAAGTTTGGTCTGGTCAGGGGAAAGAAATGGCTCCATATCGGAGAATTTATTGGAGAATGACATTAATTTGGGTCTGACCATTTCCCATTCAACTTTTTCATGGATACAATTTGTGAAATCTCCTGAAAAGGGCTTTGCAGCGTAAAATAGATTTCGTCATTATTCTGAGAAATGCAGAAATCCCTTATATTTTGAAACTGGTTTAGCTTTTCGTTTACAATTTCTACTTTCCCGATGATCTGGCTAAAACCAGTGATTGTACAGCAAATAATTACTGAAACAAGGAAGGAAATTCTAAGTGCTGCTTTCATTTTTTAGGATTGTATGGTCTGCTGTATTTGAAAAATAAGCCTTGATACACAATTTGAATGATTTCTTAATTCGTTTTCCGGATAAGCATAAACTCAGGTATTGGAATAGCTTTGTTTAAATATGCTAAATATCTGTTACAGGTTCTAATTTAATAATGCTCTCTTCAGGAGCAGGAAATCCTGGGTATAATTCTTCCATCTTATCAAATCATAATCACATTCCATCGTCCAAATTCCCATAAAAAAATTAACTTTGCAATTCTAATACAGGTACCCAAAGAAAACGTTCAATGATCCATTTTTTTGTCTCCCCAATAAACAAAGTTTTTGCTGTTCAAACACCTGCTGAGATCGCTCAGGAAGATATAAAGAGACTAAACTGGCTCTTTGGGGAAGCACATAAATCAGATCAATTGGTGATGCCAGGCTATCATGTGGGTCCGAGGGCTGCAATGATTACACCTTGGAGTACCAATGCGGTCGAGATCACACAGAACATGGGTATTTCAGGCATTATCCGTATCGAGGAATTTGAAAAGGTTCCGGCTGATTTTAATGCTTTTGATCCGATGCTTTCGCAGAAGTATTCAGAACTGAATCAGGAGATCTATACGATTCATATCAAACCTGAGCCTATTCTGGATATCAGCGATATAGCGGCTTATAATCAATCCGAAGGACTGGCCTTAAGCGTTGAGGAAGTTGATTATTTGAATAATCTGTCTGCCAAGCTGGGCAGGAAATTAACGGATTCTGAGATTTTCGCCTTCTCACAGGCCAATTCAGAGCATTGCCGTCATAAGATCTTCAACGGTACTTTTGTGATTGATGGGGAAGAAAAACCGACTTCACTATTCAAACTGATCCGTAAAACCTCTGAAACGAATCCCAACGATATTGTTTCGGCCTATAAAGATAATGTGGCCTTTGTAAAAGGCCCTAAGCTGGTGCAATTTGCACCTAAAACTGCCGATAAGGCTGATTTCTACGAAGAGAAGGAATTTGATTCTGTTCTTTCCCTTAAAGCCGAAACCCATAATTTCCCTACAACCGTTGAACCTTTTAATGGCGCAGCAACCGGTTCGGGAGGGGAGATCCGCGACCGGCTGGCCGGGGGACAAGGTTCATTGCCGCTCGCAGGGACGGCTGTTTATATGACCGCCTACTCTCGCTTGGAGCAGGAGCATGCTGATTACCAGCACTCTAGTCACCCCGATGAAAATCGGGGGCATCAGGGTGACACCGCACAAAGCAACCGCACCTGGGAGAACGCCATGTCCGAACGCCCATGGCTCTACCAAACCCCTATGGATATCCTGATCAAAGCTTCCAATGGTGCTTCAGATTTTGGAAATAAATTCGGTCAGCCTTTAATTACGGGTTCTGTATTGACCTTTGAGCATGAGGAAAGCGGTCGTAAAACCGGCTATGATAAAGTAATTATGCAGGCGGGTGGTGTTGGATATGGTAAGCTGGATCAGGCGATTAAACATAGTCCGAAAGCAGGAGATAAAATTGTGATCCTTGGCGGAGAGAACTACCGCATTGGAATGGGTGGTGCTGCGGTTTCTTCTGCAGATACCGGTGCTTTTGGTTCAGGAATTGAGTTGAATGCGATTCAGCGTTCCAATCCTGAAATGCAGAAGCGTGCAGCCAATGCGATTCGTGCTTTTGTTGAAAGCGATCATAACCCGATCGTTTCCATTCACGATCATGGCGCAGGAGGACATTTAAACTGTCTTTCGGAGCTGGTGGAAGCTACCGGTGGACTTATTGATCTGGATAAATTGCCTGTTGGCGATCCAACTTTATCAGCAAAAGAAATTATTGGTAACGAGTCACAGGAACGTATGGGTCTGGTGATCGGCCAGAAAGATATAGATACCTTAAAACGCATTGCCGAGCGTGAGCGTTCACCAATGTACGAGGTGGGAGATGTAACCAATGATCATCGTTTTACCTTCGAGTCGAAATCAACAGGCTTAAAGCCAATGGATTATGCTTTGGAAGATTTCTTTGGAAGTTCTCCTAAAACCATTATGGCGGATAAAACAGTTCAGCGGAATTATGCTGATCTGACTTATAATACTTCAGATATTCCAGCTTACCTCAATCAGGTATTGCAATTGGAAGCCGTGGCCTGTAAAGATTGGCTGACCAATAAAGTTGACCGTTGTGTTGGTGGCAGGGTTGCTAAACAGCAATGTGCCGGACCGTTACAATTGCCATTAAACAATGCAGGTGTAATGGCGCTGGATTTTAAAGGAAAGGAGGGTATTGCGACTTCCATCGGGCATTCACCGGTATCCGCATTGATTGATCCGGGAGCGGGTTCTCGGACTGCCATCGGGGAGGCACTCTCAAATATAGTCTGGGCTCCTTTAAAGGATGGTCTAGCTTCGGTTTCACTTTCAGCAAACTGGATGTGGGCTTGTAAGAATGAAGGTGAGGATGCCCGTTTATATGAAGCTGTAAAGGCATGTTCAGATTTTGCTATTGAACTGGGAATCAATATCCCGACAGGGAAAGATTCGCTGTCAATGAAGCAGAAATACCCGAATGATGAGGTTATTGCCCCTGGTACTGTTATTATCTCGGCAGCCGGCAATTGCTCTAATATCACTAAGGTTGTTGAGCCGGTTCTGAAGCGTAATGGCGGAAACATTTATTATCTTAATTTATCTCAGGATACATTCAAGCTGGGTGGTTCTTCTTTTGCTCAGATTCTAAATAAGGTTGGAACAGAAGTCCCAACAATTAAGGATTCAGCTTATTTCAAAAAGGCTTTTAATGTATTGCAGGATCTGATTAAAGACCGCAACATCAATGCCGGGCATGATGTGGGCAGCGGTGGTTTGATCACTACTTTGCTGGAATTGAGCTTTGCGGAGGTTAATCTGGGTGCTGATTATGATCTGAGTTCATTAAATGAACAGGATACGGTAAAAGCATTCTTTAACGAGAACATTGCAGTAGTTTTCCAGGCTGATGCATCTGTGGAAGCTATCTTTGCTCAGAATGGGATTGAAATCTTTAAAATAGGTAGGGTTGCCGAAGGTAATTCAATAAGCATTAAGAATAACAGCGATTCATTCACTTTCAATGTGTCTGAAACAAGAGATACCTGGTACAAAACCTCATTCCTCCTGGATTCTAAGCAATCGAAAAACGGAATGGCGCAGGAGCGTTATCACAATTATAAGAAACAGCCTTTACAATTTACTTTCCCTGCAAATTTTGACGGTAAATTACCTGTCATAGCCAAGGGAGCAGTAAGACCAAAAGCAGCGATCATTCGTGAGAAAGGAAGTAATTCTGAACGCGAAATGGCGAATGCGATGTATCTGGCCGGTTTTGATGTGAAAGATATCCACATGACCGATCTGATTTCGGGAAGGGAAAATTTAGAGGATATTCAGTTTATCGGGGCTGTCGGAGGATTCTCCAATTCGGATGTTTTGGGTTCGGCAAAAGGCTGGGCAGGTGCATTTTTATACAATGAAAAGGCTAATACAGTCCTGAAGAACTTTTTTAAGCGTGATGATACTTTATCTGCGGGTATTTGTAATGGCTGCCAGCTGTTTATGGAGCTTGAACTGATCAATCCTGATCATGAAGTTCATGGAAAGCTGCATCATAACACTTCTCACAAGCATGAAAGCGGGTTCACATCCGTAAAAATCCAGAAAAACAATTCGGTGATGCTTTCTTCGCTTGAAGGCACTACTTTGGGGGTCTGGATTTCACATGGAGAGGGTAAATTCAATTTGCCTTATGCCGAAGAGCAGTATAATATTGTCGCTAAATACGGCTATGAAAGCTATCCTGCAAATCCGAATGGTTCAGATTTCAATACTGCTATGATGTGTGATGCAACAGGAAGACATTTGGTAATGATGCCGCATATTGAGCGCTCAACTTTTCCATGGAACTGGGCGAATTACCCTGACAGAGGCCAAAAGGACGAAGTTTCTCCGTGGTTGGAGGCATTTGTGAATGCGAGAAAATGGGTTGAGGGGAGCTTAAAGCTAAAAGCTTAAAGTTGAAAGCTGGGATTGGGGTTCAATGCATAACAGGTAATCTTAAGCACTTTCCTAATCCTACTAATCACCTTAATCCTACTAATCCTAGTCCATACCGGCCTCCCCCCAGCCCCCTCCGAAGGAGAGGGAGGCATGATGGCTAGAAATTTTAGTTCAATGGAAATGGTTATTCTTAAGCACTATTCCTAATCATACGAATCAGCTTAATCATACGAATCACAGTTCAGACAATATTGCAAGTAGTTATTCTTGAGTACTATTTCTATGCGCCCAGTATCCCCCGCAGGCGGGGGAATAAAAGGGGGAGGCTGGAAGAATGATTATGATTTTAACCTCCCCCTGCAACCGCACCAATCCGATGCACCCCCTCCAAAGGGGGATAGCATGATACCTAAAAATTTGAGTTCAATGGAAATGGTTGTTCTTGAGTATTTTCGTAATCATAAGAATTGCCAAAATCACAGTTCAGACAAATTGAATAAGCAAATAGTTGTTCTTAAGCACTATTCCCAATCCTACGAATCACCTTAATCCTAATATTCCTAGCTCCCATTGATTTTTATTCCCCCTTTACCTAGTTAATTTGAAATTATCCATATTTTTATAGCTAATCAATTAGCTAACCATGCAGAAATATCTTTTTATCGTTCTGCTGCTTTTTTGCAGTATGAATGGCTTTTCGCAAAATAAAGATCTGATCCTTGGGAAATGGCTTAATGCGACCGGAGAGGCACATATTCAGATTTACGCCAATGGAAACAAATTCTTTGGCAAGCTGGCCTGGCTTAAAGAGCCATTTGATGCGAATGGGAAACCTAAATTGGATAAGGAAAATCCGCACAATGATTTGAATAAACGTCCGATTCTGGGACTGGTTTTTCTTAAAGATTTTATCTACAAAGAAGGAATCTGGGAGGGGGGCACTATTTACGATCCTAAAACAGGCAAAACTTATAGCTGTAAAATCAGTGCAGATGGTAAGAATAAAATCAATGTACGCGGTTTTGTGGGCTTTTCATTGCTCGGGCGCACAGAAACCTGGACCCGGGTGGAATGAGGTATTTTATTAGTTTGATTTTTATTATCATTCTTTCCGTTTCCGGATTGAGTGCCCAATCTATACAGCTTTTACAGAAAGGTAAGGATACCAGTTTGCGGGGATTATCTGTTATGGATGATTCTGTTGTCTGGGTAAGTGGCAGCAAAGGCTGGACTGCAGTCAGTAAAGATGGGGGCAAAAACTGGGGCTGGAAGCAAATAAAAGGCTATGAAAGCCTCGATTTCAGGGATATTGAGGGCTTTTCGGAAAGCAAAGCTATTATAGTGAGTGCTGGCACACCTGCTGTGATCCTGTTAACAATAGATGGCGGCAAAAGCTGGAAGGAAGTCTACCGGAACGAATCTAAGGATATCTTTCTGGACGGCATGGATTTCTGGGATGCTGATAGAGGGATTATTTATGGTGATCCGATTAAGGAACAGATGGTCTTATTGGAAACAAGGGACAGGGGAATGAGCTGGCAGAATATCAGTGCTCAGAATAAAATTCCTTTGATAAATGGAGAAGCAAGTTTCGCGGCAAGCGGGACAAATATTCGCACGGGAAAGGGAGGCAAGGTCTGGATTGCAACGGGTGGCTTGCAATCAAGAATATTCAGATCGAATGATTATGGATTAAACTGGGAAGCCACACAATTGCCGATTATCCAGGGTAAAAATAGTACCGGGCCATTTTCAATTGCATTTTATAAGAATAAAGCAGGTGTAGCAGCCGGGGGTGATTTTCTTTCGGATACTTCCAGGGTAAATAATTTGGTACTGACAAAAAATGGGGGTCAGGGCTGGACAAAGCCTCAGGTTACATTATTCGGTTATCGCTCTGCTATAGAATATTTATCAAAAAATGAATTAATTGCTACGGGGCCTAAGGGTACTGACAGTTCTGCAGATGGCGGTAAAACCTGGATGAAACTTTCTGATCAGGGTTTTCATACGGTCAGAAAGGCAAAAGCAGGCGATCTGGTATTACTGACAGGTGGAAACGGGCGTATTGCTATTTATCAGAAATGAGGGATTTTGCCATTCAATTTTAAGACTTAAATGCTACTATGAATCTTGAATTCAATAAAAATGAGGACAGCAATAAGCAGCTAGTCTATGAGGTGAAAACCCGCTTAAAGAAAATTTATGCCGGTGGTGGTGAAAAGGCTGCTGCGAAGCAGAAGGAGAAGGGAAAGATGCTGGCACGTGAGCGGATTAGTTATTTACTCGATCCGGATAGCCAATGGTTGGAGATCGGGGCTTTTGCCGCTGAAGATATGTATCAGGATGTTGGCGGCTGCCCTTCGGCGGGAGTGGTTACGGGCATAGGTTATGTTTCGGGCAGGCAGTGTATGATTGTTGCGAACGATGCGACTGTAAAGGCTGGTGCCTGGTTCCCGATGACGGCTAAAAAGAACCTCAGGGCGCAGGAGATTGCGATGGAGAACCGTTTACCTGTGATCTACCTGGTTGATTCGGCAGGGGTGTTTTTACCAATGCAGGATGAGATATTTCCGGATAAGGAGCATTTCGGGAGGATTTTTCGCAATAATGCGATCATGAGTGGCATGGGAATCGTACAGATTTCTGCAATTATGGGATCTTGTGTTGCCGGAGGGGCTTATTTGCCTATTATGAGCGACGAAGCAATGATTGTTGAAGGTACCGGCTCGGTATTTCTGGCAGGAAGCTACCTTGTTAAATCAGCCATCGGAGAAGACATTGATAATGAAACCCTGGGTGGTGCGAGCACGCATTGTGAAATATCCGGCGTGACCGATTATAAACACCCCAATGATGCGGCTTGTCTGGATTCGATTCGTAAGGTCATGAGCATGTTAGGGAGTCCAAAGAACGCTGGTTTTGACCGGATTAAGCCTGCTGCACCTAAATTGAATGAAGAGGAGATCTACGGATTGCTGCCTGAAAGCAGGGAGAATCCCTACGATATGCGGGAGATCATTCTTCGCCTGCTGGACAATTCAGAGTTTGAAGAGTACAAAGCTTTATACGGACAGAGTATTATTTGCGGATTAGGGCGGATTGATGGCTGGGCGGTCGGTATTGTGGCCAATCAGCGTAAGGTGGTGAAGAGTAAAAAGGGTGAAATGCAGTTCGGCGGGGTGATTTACTCGGATTCGGCTGATAAGTCTGCTCGATTCATCATGAATTGCAACCAGAAGAAGATACCCCTGGTGTTTTTGCAGGATGTGACCGGTTTCATGGTTGGGAGTCGCTCGGAGCAGGGTGGAATCATCAAGGATGGTGCTAAAATGGTGAATGTAGTTGCCAATTCGGTGGTTCCGAAGTTTACCATAGTGATTGGAAACTCCTATGGTGCAGGTAATTATGCGATGTGTGGTAAGGCCTACGATCCGCGCTTGATCTATGCCTGGCCTTCTGCGAAGATCGCGGTGATGGGTGGTCAGCAGGCGGCTAAAGTATTGCTTCAAATTCAGGAAGCATCTTTAAAAGCAAAAGGGGAGGTAATAACTCAGGAGAAGGAAGATGAATTGTTAAATGAGATTAAAGATCGTTATGATGCTCAAACCACACCGTATTATGCGGCATCCCGTTTATGGGTCGATGGAATTATAGATCCCCTGGAGACCCGGAAGGTGATTTCGATGGGGATTGAGGCAGCGAACCAGTCGCCCATAGAGAAGTCCTTTAACGCAGGTATTTTACAGACCTAAAGAAAACAGATGAAGCATTTATTTCTCGGCATATTTTTATTGGGGGCGCTTGGTGCCAGTGCCCAAACCGGGGCAAAACTCCATAAAAAAGCTATTGTAGTGGATACCCACGGAGATATTTTATCCGATCAAATCAAAACGGGTATTGATGTTGGTGTACGGCAGAAGAGTGGAAATTTTGATCTGGTACGTGCTAAAGAAGGTGGATTGGATGTACAGGTTTTTTCGGTCTGGAGTGATTATACCGGAGGATTCGCATTGGCAAACAGGCAGATTGATTCGCTGGATGCACTGATCAGACGTCACCCGGATAAGATTGCTAAGGTAAGAACTGCTTCAGAATTGAAATCAGCAGTGAAACAAGGGAAAATGGCGGCTTTGTTTGGTGTAGAGGGCGGACATATGATCGAGAACAAGATCGAAAACCTGGAAGCGCTTGCCAAACGCGGGATGATTTATATGACCCTGACCTGGAATAATAGTACCCCATGGTCGAGTTCGGCATATGAAGAAACTTTTTAAAAAGATAGTTTAAAGCAAATCGGTCTCAGTGATCTGGGAAAGCAGATCATCAAACGCATGAACGAGCTGGGGGTAATTGTAGATCTTTCGCATGTGGGTGAGACTACTTTTTACGATGCGATTAAGGCTTCTACGAAGCCTGTAATGGCCTCACACAGCTCTGCTTATGTGTTTAATGCACATCAGCGTAATTTAAAGGATGATCAGATCAGGGCCATTGCTAAAACAGGAGGGGTGGTTTTTGTGAACTTCTTTTCCCTTTTTTTGGATAGTACTTACAGCGGTAAGCAAAATCAGTATAATGACAGGCATAAAGATGAACTGAGTGCTTTGACAGCGAAATATAATAGTCGGTCAAGAGCTTCTGAGGAGATTAATAACAAATACCGTCAGGAAATAGAGGATATGCGTGCTCCATTGTCTTTGCTTATTGATCATATTGATCATATGGTCAAGCTTGTTGGTGCAGATCATGTTGGTTTAGGCGCTGATTATGACGGCGCAGAATCCTACCCCAAAGGCCTTGATGATGTTTCCAAATACCCGCTGATTACTGAAGCGTTACTTCAAAGGGGGTATTTAGGGAAGGATGTGAGGAAGATATTGGGAGGGAATTTTATCAGACTCCTTCTTAGAGCTAAAAGTTGAAAGCTTAAAGCTAAAAGCTGAAAGCAGGAATTTGAGTTAAGATTCAAGATGAATTTGAACTCTAAAGTAAATCCTCCCCCTGCAACCGCAATGGCTTAGGCACCCCCCTCCGAAGGGGGACATGAACGATCCTTTTGAAGAAAAAGTCAATCTCTCAGCTCTAATTTTTTCTCATTTTCAACTATCAATTAAAATTCTCCATCAGATAGCTATCGGGTCTCAATTAAACAGATCTCTTCTCGCGGAAAAATCAACTTTAATAAAATTTATTTTCGCTCGTCGAGATGACAACGGTCAACTCTCCATTCTCCTCATGTTGTCAACTGTCAATTATCAATTGTCAACTAATCAAATGTTCCACCAATACGTCATCTTCAGCACAAGGAACCTGTTCTTGACAGAAAAGGGTGTTGGCAGGTAATTGTCGGTATACACGATAAAGATGTCGGAGGCGGGCTTATAACGCCATTGTACCCGGGTATTTACATTGATATTATCGCTTTGCTCATTGTACTGTACAAACCCTGTGAAAAAGAGCTTATTGGTCATGGTAACATCCAGACGCGGGCCAACCAGCCAGAATTTGCGGTTGTTCCATGGATTGGGTAGTTTGATGTCGTTATAACTTGAACTGAGAGCAAAACTGACATAGGGCTGGAATCGGTAACCAAACTCCGTTGTAATATTCAAACGGGTTCCATCAGCATAATATCCGCCATAGCGCGTTGAAAAAGAGAAAGTGTAGAGACTTTGAGGCCGGGAAACGAATTCTGTACCAAATGAGTTCCAGCTATGCTTGCTTCCGGTAGGTAAAGTTGCAATTCCAGCATTGGTTGGATCAAAGGGTTGTAGAAGTTTCACATAATCATGGGCAGTCCAGGCGGTAAATGTTGCCCTGGTTCTAAAATTCAGGCTATAAGCAACATAGTTGGTATTATCAGTCGGTTTAAATGATTCGTTAAAGTAATTGCTGCTGAAGAATTTTGGTCCGTGGCTAACCAGTTTGCCCGCTTTTGGAAAAAAGAGATAGGAAGCAGAAGGGTTCAGATGGACATAGCCTCGTCTGGGAACATAACCGACTTCTGCATTGTAATTTATTCCAACATATTCATGCTGCCAGTTCAGATCCCAGTTTCCAGTCCAGTAACGAAGGTTTGCTGCCTGCATCATATCCTTACCGCGTTTATTCGGACTGAAGGATTTCATGCTCACTGCCTTGCCTGTCCAGGTGTTATTGGCCGAGGCCAGATTATACTCTAATCCTGCCACCCGATTGTATCTTGAAACCCCAACGGCTGCATTGGCTGCACTAAAATTCAGGGACTGCTTATTGATTACAATGGCACTGATGCTGGATCTTGCAAACACTCTTCTCTGTAATGCAATTACCCCGAAATTCTGAGCAGGGTCACTTGCACCAGTATTTTCGGTCTGCATATTCATTACACTGATTCTCAGGTCTTTATTTAGTTTTCCACTGAGGCGTGCGCCATACTGAATCGGTACTCCTAATCCAATACGTCTGGAGAAAAAGGGACGGATATTCTGATAGCCGAAATTGGCAAAAAGGTCACCGTTTTCAAGGAAATATTGTCTTCGTTCCGGGAAGAAAAGTTCAAAGCGGTCCAGGTTTGGAACCTGCCTGTCGACTTCAACTTGTGAATAATCTGGGTTTACAGTCAGATCCAGATTTAATGAAGAATTGATGGCTACTTTAATATCCCCACCAATCTCACCACGATAATCCCTATGAATGGGGGAAGTCAGATGATTATTTGAAATGCCGCCCAGCACATAAGGGATCACTGAAATATTCTGTCCTGGTACAGGCGGTGGCTGATCCCAGACCAAAGATCCGGTATAGGCCAGGGAAGCGGTTGCAAACTGTCTTGGAATAGGGGTCCAGCTTGATTTTTCGCTCGATTTAAGGTCCATACGACTGAAATTGATCCCCCAGCGGGTGATTCCAGGTTTATAGCGGATGGATTTGAAGGGTATGGCAGCTTCAAAAACATAGCGATCAGGGTAATTTTTTACCGCTGAAGTCCATTTATTATCCCAACTAAGGTCTACTTTACTGCCTTCATACATAATACCATCCCATTGAGCGCCGGCTGCATTTGTTCCGAATGAAAATCCATTGGTCAGGTCATTGAATGGATCCATAAACATCAGGAAGTTGTCGTTCTTTCCAAATGCAAAATCCCTTCTTAAAGATTCTACGAAATAAGGACCTGGTTCGTGATAACAAATAGCAATAATGTAGAGATGATCCTTGTCATAAGTCATTTTTACATCTGTTCTCAACTTTGCAAAGCTCGTATCCATGGGTTGTACCATGAAGAAATTACTCGCTAGTTCAGCATCATTCCATGCCTGCTCACTCACATCTCCATCAATTTTGATTTCAGAAGTCGCGGGTTTGATATTCAGTTCGTATTTGGAATTTATCTTTTGAGCAAGGGCATTTATACTCAGCAAACTGAGAAAAATAAAGATAATGTACTTAAACACTGATTTAGATCTTTGATTAGAGTGATTAGGCAGTATTGAATTGGGGTTGTTCAGATCTCCTGATTTTAAAGGATTGGGCATAACAAAACGTAGCTGGTATTTGTTTGTAATAATAACAACAATGGATGAGTTTATTTTAAATAAATATATTTTAATGCGATGTCATTGTTCGCCTATAGTGAATTGTGATGATACCTTTGTTAGGATAGTATTTTTAGTTGACATTTCCATGTTGTCCATCCGCCGCCAAAAGCCTAAATTTGTATAAATTAATTACAGAAATGTCTCAAGATACTGAACATGTACAATGTCTGATCATAGGATCAGGTCCCGCAGGTTATACTGCAGCTATTTATGCAGCCCGTGCTGATTTGAAACCGGTAATGTATACCGGAATGGTTCCCGGAGGACAACTGACTCAAACTACTGATGTGGAAAATTTCCCTGGTTATCCCGATGGAATTATGGGTCCTGAGATGATGGAGGATTTCAGAAAACAGGCTGAACGTTTCGGAACTCAGATCCGCTTTGGATATGTAACTAAAGTCGATTTTTCTTCAACTCCACATAAAGTAATTATTGATGAAGAAAAGACAATAACTGCTGATACAGTAATTATTGCTACGGGTGCAAGTGCTAAATGGCTCGGACTGGAAAGCGAACAAAAATATAACGGTTTTGGCGTTTCTGCCTGTGCAGTATGCGATGGCTTCTTTTTTAAGGGTCAGGATGTTGCAATAGTAGGGGCAGGCGATACAGCAGCAGAAGAGGCGACCTATCTGGCCAAGCTTTGTAAGAAGGTGCACATGCTTGTAAGAAGGGATGAATTCAGAGCTTCCAAGGCAATGCAAAACAGGGTTTTAAATACCCCAAATATCGAGATCCATTACAATACAGATACAGAAGAAATTCTTGGTGACGGTAAGAATGTTACCGGTATAAGAGTCTCAAATAACCTGACCAAAGAAAAAAAGGTGCTGGATGTAACGGGATTTTTTGTTGCAATCGGCCATAATCCAAACACAGAGATATTCAAAGGAATACTGGATATGGATGAAACAGGATACCTGATTACGGAAGCAGATAGCACTAAGACAAATATTCCTGGTGTATTCGCTTGTGGCGATGCTCAGGATAAGTTATGGCGGCAGGCGGTAACTGCGGCAGGAACTGGCTGTATGGCAGCACTGGAGGCTGAAAGATACCTGGCAGCTGCAGAACATGGTAGTCATTGATTATCGGATAAATAAGACATTAAAGCCTCCCTCATACGGAGGCTTTTTTTTTGTTTCTGATCGTGTACACTACAAGATCAGACGCATAATATATTGTTAATCAAGCTTATGAAATGCCTGTATTTATTTATTAAATTTGAAATGAGCAAACAATTCTAATTACACCTTTATTGAGAATTTCCTGATATGAATAGTTTTAAATTTATTTCTGTGCTTTGTTTAACGGGTTTATTAATTTCTTGCGGAGCGGAAGAGGAAAAGCAGGTAATGCCAGTCAAGCAGGAAGCGAAGAAGACAGCGGAGCCTTTTCGTTTTCACAAAGCAATAGAAGTAAAACCGGGATTGACTCTGGATATTGTTAGCTGGGGCAGGGGATCAGATTCCATTGGAGGCTATCTTATTTTAAGATCAGACTCTACTCATTTAAGTTATCGCTCTGTTTCCGATGAACTAAAAGGTCAGGTGGTAGATGCCTGGAATATGGATCTCGATACCGACGGGAATCCGGAGTTGTACATACAGTCGGTAGGGCAGGAAAAGGATTCTTATCTGAATATGTATATCTACGAATTTGGGGATAGCGGATCCAGCCAGCAAATTCGTTTTCCGGATCTGAATTCATCCTTAAAGGAGGGGTATCAGGGGAAAGATTCAATTTATGTTAAAGATAGAAAGCTATTCCGTGAATTCCCTTTTCATGCAGTAAAGGATTCTTCATCAAATGTTAAACCCGCGATCAGGAAGTTAGAGTATACACTCAAAAACAATAGCTTGCAATTTAAAGAGATAAAGGAAGAAACTGAGGGGGAAGCTAAAAAGCCTTAGGATTATTGATCGGTATCTTCGAACTGTTTATGCAGCCTTTCGAGATTTTGGATCATTTCTTCCAGTTTTGCTTCCTCGCGTTTAATATAGATTCGCATCAATACAAAGTAGCATAATGCGATCCAAAGGAAAGTGAATAAAATTCCCATAACCGTAATCCATAGGGAAGTCATAAAAGAAATCTCAATAAAATAGAGTATAAATCCGGCGGTAAAGAAAATTGAATACACTTTATACTTTCTGGTATTGAAAATATAACGGTCGTGTTTATATTTTTTGAGGTGATTGATATAACATTCAGGCTTGTCCAGCAGCTTATCATAATTTATTCTGCGGTAATTGCTGATCATTGCCAGTATATAGTAAATACAACAACAAATAAATATGATCATTGCCAGATGGGTGGTCCACATTGTAAACGGACTCGCTATCCAAACGTAGATGAGTACTGCAGCGGCAATCCCCATGCCTATCATTTCGATTAATAGTTTACTTGCAAGACCATTCCTGGTCTTTCGCAGGTTCTTCAATACATCTTCGTGACTGACTTTCGGCAGTGCAACCTGGTCGTGCCAGATACTCTTCAATGCTTCAAAATCTTTCATGTCTGTTATATAATTCAGTCAGTTTTTGTTTAATTCGATGAATTTTTACTCTCAAATTCCCTTCCGAGATACCCGATATTTCTGCTATTTCGACATAGGGTAATTCATCCAGCACCATGGTGATTATGATACGTTCATTTTCTTCAAGCTGGGCGATACATTTATAAAGAGTTGAAACCTGCTCGTTCTTCTCCGAGATCTCTTCGCCTCTGGTTTCAATAATGGTGTCGGTAAGCTCATCTTTTGCCTGCCGCTTTTCCACTCTCAGATAGGATAAACAGGTATTGACAGCAATCCGATAGATCCAGGTAGATATTAAAGCCTGATTTCTGAATTTATCAAGATTTTGCCAGACTTTCATGAAAGTCTCCTGCATCAAGTCGTTCGCGGTTTCATCATCCCCGGTATAACCATAACACAAATGGTAGATCTTTTTAGAATTGGCCTGGAAAATTTCCTTGAATTGCGCTTCCTTGCTCAAAAGTAATCAGTTTAGGTTTTTTTGACTTTGCTATTGCTGAATTGTTACAAATATTGGCTTTTGTTAATCCATCGGGTTTGCTCGGAGGCATTAATTACAAGAGATTCGAATTCCTTTTGATAATCAAACTGAAGGTCTTCATGCAGTTTTGGTAATAATTTAATGATTTTTTCAAATTGCCGGGTAAGCAATCCCTGCAGCGGTTTATGGCTGGTTCTTAAATCCGCATATTTTAAAAAATTAATACAAAACCAAAGTGCAAGCTCGGTTTCTACCTCCTTTGATCCGGTATATTTAGCATAACGGTTAATCAGGCGGATAATTTTGCGCATACTTTTAGTACTATAGTAATAATGCTTCTGCATCGTTTTAAAATCCTCAAGCAGGAAATTTTTTACCTCTTCGGCATACTTCATCGGGTCATCCGCATCAAAAAGGAGATAGGCAAGTAACTCTTTGTTTTCCTTTTTGTATTTGGCCAGCCGGAGGCAGATGTCCGTTAATTCGTGCACAGAAAGCCCTGACAACTCTTTTTTTAGATCACTTAGTTTCTCTGGCTTCATCTTATGCTTTCATTTGCTTGGTAAATCTAATTAATTACTTTTGTTCGATAGACTAACCAGCATTTATGAAGTTTTCAAATCTCGGAATTATCGCTATCATAGTGATTTCATTTTCTGCCTTGCTCACTTTTTTGGATCATTATAGCTTATTGAATGTTCCAGAATTGGTATTGATGTTTTCGAGGTGGCTGGCCATCGCCGGATTGTTTATGTACGGGTTTAAAAAGAAATCACTTACTACCTGGATTTTGATCTCTATGGTAGTCGGAGCAGAAATCGGGCATGATTTTCCGGAGATAGGAATTAAACTGCAGGTATTAAGCAAGGTCTTCTTAAAGATGATCAAGACTATTATTGCCCCATTACTTTTTGCGACACTGGTATTTGGTATTGCCGGTCATTCTGATTTGAAACAGGTAGGTAGAATGGGATGGAAGTCAATCCTGTATTTTGAAGTGGTTACTACCGTTGCTCTTTTTATCGGACTTGCAGCAATCAATATTTCGAAGGCTGGTATGGGGATTTCAATGCCAACAGGGGCTCATGAAGAACTTGAGAAAGTTCCACCCCAAACCCTGAATGATATAATCCTTCATATTTTTCCTGAGAATATTGCCAAATCTATAGCCGAGGGTCAGGTTTTACAGATCGTGGTTTTCAGTATTATTTTCGGGATTGCACTTGCAATGGTTCGTGAAGATAAGCGTCAGCCTATGCTGCGTGCGACAGAGAGCCTTTCGGAAGTGATGTTTAAATTCACCAATATTATCATGTATTTTGCTCCGATAGGAGTAGGAGCGGCCATAGCTTATACTGTGGGGCATATGGGACTTGGGATTCTGGTGAATCTCTTTCAGTTGCTTCTTACTTTATACGTAGCCTTATTGGTATTTCTTCTCGGAGTTTTGCTTCCGATCGCTTTTTTTGTGGGTGTTCCGATCAAAAAATTCCTGCAGGCCATTGCCGAGCCTGTCTCAATCGCCTTTGCAACTACCAGTTCAGAAGCTGCTCTTCCTAGGGCAATGGAAGCAATGGAACGCATTGGTGTGCCGCGTAAAATCGTAGCTTTTGTAATGCCAACCGGATACAGCTTTAATCTGGACGGAACTACTTTATATTTATCACTTGCCGCGATATTTGTCGCCCAGGCGGCTGGAATGCCCATGACCTTTGGTCAGCAATTGCTGATCGTATTCACCCTGATGTTAACCAGTAAGGGTGTTGCAGGAGTGCCAAGGGCTTCTTTGGTCATTTTGCTGGGTACTGCAGCATCTTTTGGTATGCCGGTATGGCCCATATTTATAATACTGGGTATCGATGAACTGATGGACATGGCAAGAACATCGGTCAATGTAATTGGGAATTGCCTGGCTACTGTAGTTATTGCTAAATGGGAGGGAGAATTTAATCCTCCGGCAGAATTAAGTGCTCCGGATGAGAACCGGATTCATAATCTGGAAGATCAGGCATCAAAACATTAATGAAATTTAATTTTAACAGACACATGTCTTTAAATGCGTCAAATTTATGAGTGATAGAGGTAAAAAGATATTTTTAGCGATTTGTATAATAACCCCATTTCTGTTATACACTGTTTATTATTATTCGATAATGGTGAAGAATGCCCCTTACCGGTTTTCTGATTTTGAATCCATTACTTTTAAATACGGACTTGGGGATAGTATGGTCAATCAGTATTATTCCAAAACAGGTGATTTTCAATATGTTAATCAGGATGATTCCCTGATTAAGACAAAAGTTAAAATGCGTAAGGATGATCTGTTGTATCTGCACCGCAAAGCAGCAGAACTCGGATTCTGGAACTTTCCCGATGAACTTAAAGGGGATGTAGGGTCAGCTAAAGGCAGAAATTCTCCGACTTATTATATTGAATTCAGATATAAGGACAAGAGTAAACATGTGCTGTATGACATCAGCTATGATAAGGAACCTAAGCTGGCAGGTGCTGCAAAATCATTGATTACCGAGATCAGTAATATGATATCGGATGTGAGGGATAGGGATAAGGATTGATTTTTAGGTTTTAATCTGGTAGAATGCCTATTCGAAGATGAATTGTCATTATCAAGGCTTTTTTCAATCTTGATTATTGCAATCCAGATTGGAATTTTTTCTAATGACCCAGAATGGGTCAAATGTTTATAGCAAAATTTCACAAGGAAATCCCGCCCGTCCAGGGCGGGCGCATGTACTTCAAATTATCACATACGACCCCTTCAGGGTCGGGAACCAAGATATTAAGGTGTTTCTATAAACATTCGACCACCTTCGGGGTCGGCTGAGCAAGCAATGTTGAACACTGCAGGGCTGCAATTCCCAATGAAATACAGCCCCTGGTAAAATAAACCTTGCCGGAGGAGGTAGCTTCCGGCTAATGGAAATTTGAAATAGAACGCGATTTCATGCCGGATAACTCCGAAGGAAAGGGCTGAGCCAGCCTATAACACACAGGTATTGATTTACAAAATCAAACCATTGTGGGTCAAGAGCCATACCTGACCAATTAAAACCCTAATATTTAAAATTTTTCTTTTATCGGACTCAAGTTAAATCAGGGATTATAGCATGGACAGAACATGGGGTATTCTCTTCCAGACTAATTATTCCAAATTAGTTTTTCTTTCAAAAGAAATATTCTTATATTTGCACCTCATTTAAAAAATATATTAATAATGTACGCAATAGTAAATATAGCCGGACAGCAATTTAAAGTTGTTAAAGACCAATATCTTTTTGTACACCGTTTACAGGGAGAAGAAGGCGCTAGTATTGAATTTGACAACGTATTATTAGCTGAAAACAATGGTAAATTCTCAATCGGTGCTGATGCATTGAAGGGAGCCAAAGTAAGTGCTAAAATACTGTCTCATTTAAAGGGTGAAAAAGTAATCGTTTTCAAGAAGAAACGTCGTAAGGGTTACAAGAAGAAAAACGGACACCGTCAGATGTTCACTAAGATTGAGATTACAGGCATTTCTTTATAAGTAATAAGTAATAAGTTTTAACTTTTACTCTTAACTCAAAACGATTACAATTAGTTTAAGTTTAAAATCCTGAATTGTTTACAATTCATAAATTATAAAATAACATGGCACATAAAAAAGGAGCCGGTAGTTCCAGAAACGGTCGCGAATCACATAGCAAGCGTTTAGGTATTAAGATCTTCGGTGGTCAGGCAGCAATTGCAGGAAATATTATCGTGCGTCAGCGCGGTACTCAGCATCATCCAGACAGAAATGTTGGTATTGGTAAAGACCATACCCTTTTTGCACTGATTGATGGTACAGTAATTTTCAGAAAGAGATATGATAATAAATCATATGTTTCTATTCTTCCAAGAGAAGCTGCGGTAGTAGTTGAAGATGCTGCTCCAAAAGCAAAGAAAGCAGCAGCTCCTAAAGCAGCTGTAATCGATGAAGCAGTAGAAGTTGCAGCTAAACCAGCAGCAAAAAAGCCTGCAGCCAAAAAAGAACCAGTAGCTAAGAAAGCGCCTGCAAAGAAAGAAGCATCTGATGATGCTGCAGAAGCTTAATTTTAGAATAAAGAAATATTAATTTATGAAAGCCCTGATGAAAATCAGGGCTTTTTTAATGCTCTCTGATCAGTAATTGCTCCGCAAATCCTCTGAGGAGTTCTTTCCTTGAATTTTCCACAGTGATTTTATCCAGGGCATTTAGTGCTTTCCTGACGTAATTTTCCATTTCAGCTTCCGCAAGCTTGCGTACTCCCAGTGAATCATAGATAGAAGTGATGGCATTCACCTTATTTTTGGGTAAGACATCAGAATTGTTCAGCCATCTATCAAGTTCTGATGCGTTTTCTTCATTAGCTAGTTCCCTGGCTTTGATTAGCAGAAAGGTTTTTTTATCAGCGAGAATATCTCCTCCAACCTGTTTTCCGAATTTTTCAGGATCACCATATACATCGAGGATATCGTCCTGAAGCTGAAAGGCAAGCCCCAGATTTTCGCCAAATTCATATAATAAATCGGCCTGCTCTTTTTCAGCCCCTCCAATCAAAGCTCCGATCTGCATACTTCCTGCAAGTAATACCGCAGTTTTAAGCCTGATCATTTCAATATATTCTTTAAGGCTTACCTGATCCCTTTTCTCGAAATTCATATCAGCCTGCTGCCCCTGACAAACTCCCGATGCGGTATCAGAGAATATATCCAGAACTTTCCTTAGTATCGAATCATCTACCCGGATCATGAGTTTGTAGGCCTCTACAAACATTACATCACCCGATAAAATCGCTGCGCTTTCATTCCATTTTACATGGACTGTTGGGTTCCCTCTTCTGAGGGGAGCTTTATCCATAATATCATCATGCATCAGCGTGAAATTATGAAACAGCTCAATGCCTATCGCAGCATCCAATGCTTTTGAAACATTCCCTCTGAATAGTTCAGTTGAAACAAGAACCAGAACCGGCCTCATTCGTTTACCACCCAATTGCATCAGGTAGCTGATTGGCTTGTATAATTCTGCAGGTTTTGCGGTGTATTTGGTTTCGGCTATAGCCTTATTAATGATGTTTTGAAGCTGTTCTATCGAATGCATTTAATTTAAACTATGGCTTGAAGCAAAATTAGCAAAACTGATTAATTCAGACTCTGTTTAATTCCCCCGGTTATCTTAATTTTATTTTACTAAGGTGAAATCTATCTGACGCTTACCCAAATCTACTTTTTTGACCATGATGGTCACCTCATCTCCCAGTTGATACTTCTTTTTACGGCGCTGACCAATGATGCAGTAGTTCTTCTCGTCTAAAACGTAAAAATCATCGTTAAGATCGCGTAATCGAATCATACCCTCGCATTTATTGGCTATAATTTCAACATACATACCCCATTCAGTCAATCCGGAAATAATTCCACTGAATTCTTCCCCAATATTATTCTGAAGGTATTCTGCCTGCTTGTATTTTACTGAAGCACGTTCAGCATCGGCAGCTTTTTTCTCCATCTGGGAGGAGTGAATTGACATTTTTTCATATTCCTCTTCATTTACAGATTTTCCGTCCGCCAGATATAGTTCGAGTAAACGGTGAACCATCACATCAGGATATCTGCGGATAGGAGAGGTGAAATGGGTATAATAATCGAATGCCAGTCCGTAGTGACTATGTTTTTTAGTCGTATAAACAGCTTTAGCCATTGATCGGATTGCGAGCTGGGTCAATACATTCTGCTCTTTCTTTCCTTCCACATCAGCCATTAAGAAATTAAGTGAGCGGGCAGTTTCACGTCCCGAACTCATATCAATCTTATAGCCAAACTTTGATGCAAACTGTGAGAAACTCAATAAAGCATCCTCTTTGGGTGAATCATGTGAACGATAGACAAAAGTCAATTTCTGCTTTCCTTTGCCTTTTTTTGCAATAAATTCAGCTACTTTTTTGTTAGCCAGGAGCATGAAATCCTCAATCAGTTTATGGGCATCCTTACGCTCTTTGACATAAACCCCAAGTGGTTTACCCTGATCATCAAGACGAAATTTAATCTCTACACTTTCAAAGCTGATTGCGCCATGTTTAAACTTACGTTCTCTCAGTTTATAGGCAATCTCATTCAACTTTAAAAGCTCCTCGCTATGTTTACCGCTTTTATTTTCGAGTACTTCCTGCGCATCTTCATAACTGAAGCGGGTATCAGAATGGATAATTGTCCGTCCAAACCATTGTTCAACGACATTGGCATCATTATCGAGCTCAAATACGGCCGAGAAGCATAGTTTATCTTCATTAGGCCTTAGTGAGCATAAACCATTAGATAATCGCTCAGGAAGCATGGGAATCACTCTGTCGACCAGGTAAACAGATGTTCCCCTCTCAAAAGCTTCTTTATCAAGTGCTGATCCAGGTTTAACGTAATGCGAAACATCGGCAATATGTACACCTACTTCAATATTTCCATTTTTTAATTTTTGGAATGAAATGGCATCATCAAAATCTTTGGCATCCGCCGGATCAATAGTAAAGGTCAGTACCTGTCTAAAATCCTTCCGTTTGGCGATTTCTTCTTCGGTGATCTCTTCCTTTATTAATTCAGCCTGTTTTTCTACTTCATCAGGGAAAGCCAGAGGAAAACCATAATCAGCTAAAATGGCATTCATTTCAGCATTATTCTCACCCTGTTTACCAAGCACATGGGTAATCTCACCAATCGGGTTTTTGGCATCTTCAGGCCAGTCAACAATCTTTGCTATGGCTTTATAACCATCTTTAGCACCATTGAGTCTGTCTAAAGGAATAAAAATATCATGCAGCATCTTCCGGTCATCCGGTACAAAAAAGGCAAAGCGATCAGAAAGCTTGATAATTCCTGTAAAGTCCATTTTGGCCCTTTGCAGGATCTCGACAACTTCTCCGTCTTTTTTACGGCCCTTGTTCTTGGCATAGACATACACCTTAACAATATCACCGTGCAGGGCATTGCGCAGTTTACGTGGTGCTACGTAAATATCTTCCTCAAATTCATCATCACTGACAATATAGGCCGAACCGTCACTGGTCATATCGACTTTGCCGGTTACGAACGTTTTAAGCTGTTTTAATATGAATTTGCCTTTTTCAGGCTCCTGAAGAATTCCTTTTCTGGTTTCTTCCTTTAAAACCTCCAGTATTAAGACTCTGGTTTCATCATCATGGAGGTTAAGTTTTGATGCAACCTGTTTATAATTTAATGGCTTATTACCTGATTTTTCAAACACATCAGTAATGAGTTTGGTAAGGACCAGGTTAAAGTTATTTGATTTCTTTTTTGACATTTTTTACTAATTTCCCCTAAGGTAAGGCTTAAGCAGCTAATAATAAGCTTCTTTACCATTTGATAACATTCAAATGATCATTGAAATGCCTTCAGGGCTCCACAATAGTAATCTGATCTGAGGATAAGGCAGCTAAAGATTTAAATTTTAGCAGGATTTGTGCAGTAGTAATCACATCTTTTTCACAATATATCCTGATACGTTCAAGGTCATTATCTTCCCAATAAACCTTATGAACCATACTGCCGTCAATATCGTCTTTCGGACTTGGTATATTGAATACCGCAGCAAGCAGGTTCAGCGAGGTATAGTTTTTATAATCCCCGAATTTCCATAGATCCATCGTATCCAGATGCATGATCTCCCAGGGCTTTTTTCCATGAATATTCAATTGAACGGGTATTTGTAGTCCATTGATCAGCATCCTGCGGCATAAATAGGGAAAATCAAATTCCTTGCCATTGTGGGCACATAAAACAAGGGAATCCGACTGTTTGTTTAATAGATCAATAAATGACTGAATCACCTCCTTTTCTTCATCTCCATAGAAGGATTTTACCCGCAGGGAAAGTGTTTCTGTTTTTTTTGAGAAGATTCCAACCGAAATGCAAATGATTTTTCCAAATTCTGCCAGTATTCCTCCTCTGGAATAAAATTCAGCTGCTGTTTCGCCATCACGCCGTTGAAAACGGGTCTTTTGATCCCATAATGACTGATAATCTGCAGGTAATTCGTTAAAAGAAGGGTATTGGGGAACGGTTTCAACATCGAGTACTAAAACCTGTTGAAGATCAATGCTTTCTAACATATATGAATCTTTATCAGTATTAGAAAATTACACATTATAAACCTTTTATAAAAATAAGCTTAGAAAACGGCTAAGTTAATTCAGACAGGAGTTTATTGAATGCCTCTTTTAATTCTGAAAGTTCTTTCTCAAGGATTTCAACCCGGGCACTAAGCTGATCGGCAGATGCAGGGTTTATACCTGATTGATAATCACTAGTGTCTTCGACGCTGTCTCCAAGCAGGTGCACATAACGCACTTCTTTTTGTCCGGGGCGACGTTCAAGTGCTTTTACAAAACCTCTTTTAGAAAGATCCTGCAAGGTGCTCTGAACTTCTTCAATGCTTTCAAATTCATATAACCTTCCGGAGTTTGTATTCAGTTCGCCAGGTGTTTGGGGACCTCTGAGGAGGAGCAAACCGATTAAAGCAAGTTCTGCCGGAACCAGCGGGTAGACAATTCCAAGGTTATGTTTGTATTTAACTACCCGGCTGGAACCACCTGTTGCAGTGGATATTAAACTTTTTTTCTTTAATGAATTTAAGGTCTCAACAATGGTTTCTTCATCATACTGTACAATAGGAGATCTTGAAGTTTTTTGGTTACACGCAGACTGGAGACCGTTAATTGACATAGGGTAATAATCGGGAGTGGTTCTGCTTTTTTCAATGAGAGAACCCAGAACACGTTGTTCTTCTGCGTTGAGCTGGGCTAAGGTTTGATTCGAATCCATTCCCAAAGATAAGGTTCTATTTTATTTGCGGGATATGAGGTTTTGATTTAGGTAAATTGACTAACCAATCATGACCCCAGGCATGTTCACCAGCGGAATTCTGCTTAGATTGGTATCAATGATACTTTCAGGTACAAAGATGAATTTCTTGTCAAAAATCTGTCCGCCGATATAATAACTAAGCCAATATTCATTAGTTAGGCCGAGAACCTGTTCATCAATCAGCTCAATGGCCACATAATCCCGGGCAGCTACCATACCTATTGAATGACGTAAAACAGATGTTTTTACCTGTTTCCCATTTTTTTCACCATATCCCTTAGAACTTACAAGGACGGTTTCAATAGGCTCATCCTTGAGGTTCAGCAGATAAACCTTCCAGTTTTTAACTTCTGGCGTAGAGGATTCCAGAACGACAGCTATTGCTACGTTTTCGACTATGTTTTCAGGCAAATCTTTTTTCATGAGGTATATAACCTTATTTCCTATCCCTTCGCCTATTTTTTAACTAGCTTTTTGGTGCTTTTCTTAACTGCTACTTTCTTCACAACCTTCTTAGCTTTCGCTGCAAATGCATCGGGAACCTGTTCTTCGATTAGCTTTTTAACGGCCTCGAGAGAAAGTGAAGCCAGTTCTTCAGGACTGTATTTGTCGTTGTTGCTTTTGTTCTTTCCAAGCTTTAGCATTTGCTTGCCAAAACGAATGAAAGGTCCCCATCTTCCATTTTCAAGTGCTATTTTTTCAGATGGCCAGGCTTGTATAAATCGGTTGGACTCTTTTTCGACTTTATTACTGATTAATTCATTGATTTCTGTCTGACCTAACTGCTCAAAATTATAGCGCACTGGGACATTGATATAGAGGTTATTCCACTTTATAAATGGACCGAAACGACCTTTACCTTTAGTTACAGGCAGGTTTTCATATTGGGCAATAGGAGCTTCAGCGATATTTTTTTGATCGATAAGTTCAATAGCGCGATCCATATTCACTGAAAGTGGATCTTCACCCTTGGGTAAGGAGATGAAACTTTCACCCCATTTGATATAGGGTCCGAAACGACCTAATCCCACGCTAAGTTCCTTACCCTGGTAATCTTCCAGCTGGAAGGGGAGCTTAAAGAGATCAAGAGCCTCTGGTAAAGTGATGGTTTCGATCATTTGTCCGGCACGAAGGCTCGCATAACGTGGTTTTTCATCCTCCTCATTTTCCTGCGATTCACCAATCTGAACAAAAGGTCCATATCTTCCAATGCGCACAGATATTTTCTTCCCGCTTTCAGGGTCCTTACCAAGCTCCCTTTCGCCGCTGGCTCTATTCGCAGTTTGCAGGGTGTTTTCCACCTCAGTATGGAAAGGATTGTAAAAGGAGCGGAGCATTTCTGTCCAGTTTTTTAATCCTTGTGCAATTTCATCAAACTCTTTTTCAACTTTGGCTGTAAAGTTGAAATCAACAATGCCCTTGAAATGTTCTACCAGAAAATCATTTACTACAGCACCAATATCTGTGGGGAATAGTTTATTTTTTTCTGCTCCGGTATTTTCTGATTTTGTTGCTGAACTAATCTTCCCATCTTTCAGGCTAATTACCTGAAAATCACGCTTTTTACCTTCACGTTCTTCTTTGACAACATATCCCCGGTTCTGTATAGTGGAAATGGTAGGAGCATAAGTAGATGGCCGGCCAATACCCAATTCTTCGAGTTTCTTAACAAGACTGGCTTCAGTATAGCGTGCCGGTGGTCTTGAATAACGCTCAGTAGCGTTCATTTCACGTAAATTCAGTTTCTGACCTTTGCTTAAAGGGGGCAGAATCGAGTTTTCGTTTTCTTCATCGAGGTTGATTTCAACTTCTTCCTCATCTTTAGATTCAAAGTAAACCTTAAGGAATCCGTCAAATTTCATTACCTCCCCATTAGCCACAAATTCTTCAGGACGGGTTGAAATATTAATTCTGGCGGTAGTTTTTTCGAAGTTTGCATCCGACATTTGGGAAGCAATTGAACGCTTCCAGATCAGTTCGTACAAACGTTGTTCTGATGAATCACCGCTGATTCTATGCTGCTCGAAGTAGGTAGGTCTTATCGCTTCGTGAGCTTCCTGTGCACCTGCAGATTTAGTTTTAAATTTTCTTAAATTATGATATTTTTCTCCATATGCAGATCTGATCTCATCTGCAGCAGCATTCAGTGCAGTATCTGACAGGTTAACCGAGTCGGTACGCATATACGTGATTTTACCGCTTTCGTATAGTTTCTGAGCTACCGACATGGTTCTGGCAACTGAAAAACCTAATTTTCTGCTGGCTTCCTGTTGCAGAGTGGAGGTGGTAAAAGGTGGAGCCGGACTTCTTTTTGTGGGTCTGGTTTCCAGGCTATTTACGGTATAGACTGCATTAATACAATCCTTCAGAAAATTCTCAGCTTCAGGTGCTTTTTCAAAGCGCTCAGGCAATTCAGCCCTGAAAATTTCTTTTTGATTATCGGTAGAAAATACAGCTACAACACGAAATGCGGCAGTGGCGGTGAATTTGTTTACTTCACGTTCACGGTCCACGATTAATCGTACTGCAACTGATTGTACGCGTCCTGCAGAAAGGGAAGGTTTTACCTTTTTCCACAATACCGGTGATAGTTCAAAACCAACCAGACGGTCTAAAACTCTTCGTGCCTGCTGAGCATAAACTAAATTATAATCAATCTTTCGGGGTGTTTCAATTGCTTTGAGAATGGCTGTCTTAGTTATTTCATGGAAGACGATGCGCTTAGTTTTATCTTCTTTCAGACCCAAAGTCTCAAATAGATGCCATGAAATTGCTTCTCCCTCGCGGTCCTCATCCGATGCAAGCCATACCATTTCTGCATCCTTAGCCAATTTCTTTAATTCATTAACTACGGCTTTTTTATCTGAAGGAACTTCATAGCGCTGTTCAAAATTGTTGTTCACATTAATTGCATCATCGGTCTTGATCAGGTCGCGGATATGACCATAGCTTGATTTGACTAGAAAATCTTTTCCAAGATATCCTTCGATGGTTTTGGCTTTTGCCGGTGACTCAACAATAAGTAAATTTTTGGCCATTAAATTCTTTGATATTCTGCAAATAAAGGGATTATAAAAGGGAAAGACAAATAAGCGTCCAGCAGAATTGATTTTCCGGACTAAAAAAGGATAGAATTATCGAAAATTTTAAAAAGAATTGGATTCAATTAAGGATCAGGTCAGACCAGAAATCCACCACCAATCAAATCATTTCCTTCATAGAAAACTGCCGATTGACCCGGTGCAATTCCCGATACTGAATGATGGAAATTAATCCGGATCATTTCGCCTTCCTGCGTCAGGGTACTCATTGCACCCGAATCTTTATATCTGATCTTGCTTATAGCTTCGATTGGTTCCGGTATGCTGTCATATTTTACCAGATTGATATTTCTTACCAGAGCTTCAGATTTCTCGAGTTCATCGATCGTACCCAGCATGACTGTGTTGCTTTCGGGAAGTATGCGTGTTACAAACATAGGGTGGCCAAAGGCTACACCCAATCCTTTACGCTGTCCGATAGTATAATAAGGATAACCCAGGTGTTTTCCCGCGATGCTGCCATCGCTGAGCATAAAGTTTCCCGGACCGATACGCTCATCGAGATCCTGAACCTTATTTCTTAGAAAAGCACGGTAGTCATTATCTGGAACAAAGCAAATCTCATAACTTTCAGATTTATTGGCCAGTTCGAATTGTCCCATATCCTTAGCCATCTGTCTGATCTCTGATTTTGCAAAGCTTCCCAAAGGAAACTGTGTACGGGCTAAATTTTCCTGAGATACCCCCCAAAGCACATAAGACTGATCTTTATGTTCATCCTTTCCTTTAGAGATCACATACCTGCCATTATCCTGTAAACGGATATTGGCGTAATGTCCGGTAGCAATAAACTCACAATCCAGCTTATCAGCACGTTTTAAGAGGGCTTCCCATTTGATATGCGTATTACATAAAACACAGGGATTAGGGGTTCTGCCTGCAATATATTCATCAACAAAATTGTCGATCACAAAATCTCCAAACTCAGAACGGATATCCAGAATATAATGAGGAAAACCATAGGCAACTGCAAGGGCACGGGCATCATTGATACTATCCAGACTGCAGCAACCCGTTTCTTTTGATGAGCCCCCGGAAGAAGCATAATCCCAGGTTTTCATGGTCAGGCCGATTACTTCATAGCCCTGTTCATGCAGCATAACCGCAGCAACAGAACTATCCACTCCACCACTCATTGCAACCAGTACTCTTCCTTTTTTGCTCATTGAAATTTCAGGCCGTATACTGGCCTCTTGTAATTATTTGCAAAGATAAGGGTTTTGCCTATTCAGATGGTCAGATTGGGGTAAATTATGGATGAGATATGAAATATGAGATATGAGATGGATGTTGTTAGAGGTAACTGATATTTTCCAATGCCTGATGTGTGCCCTCTTGGGAAAACTGAAGGTTATTTATTATTCAGTTTTTTGATGAGATCAGTTTCTTCCTTACGATATGGTCTTCCATCCGGCCAGAAAATGTCGTGAAACCACAATTCAGGCTGAGCACCATCCTGAATGGGTTTATCCCAGGCATAAATTGTATTTGTTTTTCCGGCTACCAGCCCCCAATTAATTGCACCAATATTCTCCTTTTGCAACAGGGGCATCGTATTGGCGAAAGTACTGTTATTTGTCCTTGCCATATATTCAGTACAGATCAGGGGTCTGCCATGTGTTTTTAAAACTTGCAAAACTCGTTTATGCCATTCAGCTGCTTCATAGTCATGATAGGTTATGATGTCGGAATTCAGGACCTGAAATGCATTCAGTTTTTCAAAATCCCACCTCCAGAGTCCGACTGATAATGGCTGATCAGGATTAACTTGTCTTGCCCATTCAAAAACCTTTGTTAACAAGGGCAGGGAAGTTTCCAGTTTGCCCGAATTGCCTGGCTCATTGTATAAATCCCATAAAAGAATGCGCTTATCCTTAGCAAAATGACGCATTACATCCTTGACATAGGTTTCAAGTGCAGAAAAGTTCTCAGTCTCCCTGTAATTCGGATCACCCGGATCCTGAACCCAGCCTGAATTATGTATGCCCGGTTTAGGAGAGGGTTGTTTCCCAATGACTCCAATCTTATTCCAGCAATCGTCAAAAAACACGAAAATGGTTTTGATTTTATGTTTATCAGCAATACTGAGGTATTGATCGATCCTGCCTTTAAAGCCCACAGGATCTTGTTTATAGGCAAGACTGTGTAAATAAACGCGCATGGTATTAAAGCCGATTCCTTCAGCCCATCCCAATTCACGATCGATAGTTTGGGGATCAAAACTGGGAGCCTGCCACATCTCCAGCTGGTTAATCGCGGTGCTTGGAATAAAATTGGCACCGTTGATCCAAGGATTCTCTTTTTGCCAGCTATTAGCTTTTTCTATACTCCATTTACCTGCAATTTGTGCACTTGCATCAAAAATTACAGTTATAAATAATGCAGCTAAAATGATGTATTTGATCTTCATCTTTAATTATTGATTTTGCTTTCAATGAAATTGATCTGCCGCCTGATATTAATATTCAATACAGATTGGAAAATATGAATTTAATCCATTTGCTGGATAAATTATGGAATATGGTAAAATTATAATGCAGGATCTAATTTAGCCGACCGGGTATTTATATTTTGATAATCTTTTCTCTATATTTTTAAATAATTTCCTCGAGGCAATGTTCCTTAGATTGGAGCAAAGCAATTATTTCAGGAAGAATTAATCCCTGGACGATTTAGATAGTCATAAGGAAGAAATTCGGATAAACACTATGAAAAATATTCTAAAATTTTTTTATCTGCCCATTTTTCTGGCTTTTTGCCTGATAGTCGGTTCATCATTCAAAATTTCTGAATCTGACAGGATCAAATTTCCCTATAAAAAAGCTGGTTTGACCGAACGTCAGGCTGCTGCCCATTTATTGAATCGTTTTACATTCGGAGCCCGTCCCGGGGATATTGATGAGCTGGTTAACATTGGACTGGAGAAATGGTTTTCTCAACAATTGGCCGCCGGGCAGAAGGATGATGAGTTGAATAAAAGGCTTGCATCATATGATGCAATCAATCTTAGCAATACGGAAGTGGTTAAACTCTTTCCCAAGAATGCACAGATTTTACGTTTGGCGATAAAAGACGGTCTGATTAACAAGGATTCAGTTAATCTGTCTGACATGAAGAAGTACCATGCAACTTTAGTAGAATATATGCGTGATAAGGGTTATAGACCGCAAGCAGAACTTTTCAGGCAACTTGTTAATCAAAAGATCTTAAGAGCTGTATACAGTAATAATCAGCTTCAGGAAGTTTTAACAGATTTCTGGTTCAACCATTTTAACGTTTCGATCACCAAAAATATTTGTGCTGAATATATCCCGGCCTATGAACGGGATGTGATCAGACCCAATGCGAATGGCAGGTTTGAAGATTTGCTCATTGCCACAGCTAAATCTCCCGCTATGCTCTTCTTCCTGGATAATTTTAGCAGTTCGGGGACTAGTGAGAGTACTATAATGACTGTAAATGATAATGTCAGGAGTCAGGTTTTGGCAAAGGCAAGAATGCAAATGGCCGATACCAATTCTATGAGAGCTCAAGCTTTGAAAAAAGTACAGCAGAACAGAAAAAATCAAGGCTTGAATGAAAATTACGCACGCGAATTGATGGAGTTGCACACTATGGGAGTGGATGGAGGTTATACCCAGTCGGATGTAACTCAGGCCGCGCAGGTTCTTACCGGCTGGTCGGTTTACCCGATGGACAATGCTTATGGAAATCCATTGAGAAATATGATTGAAAAAGCAGGAGTAGAGAACTTGAAGAAAAGAGGCTTTGTAATAGAGGGAGATTTCCTTTTTGCTGCAAATCGGCATGACAGAGGCGAAAAAGTGGTTCTGGGTAAAGCTTTTCCTGCAAATGGTGGTTATGAAGAGGGTTTTGAACTTTTAAAAATGCTTGCTAATCATACTTCAACCGCGAAATTCATCTCCCGTAAACTAGCGGTACGATTTGTTAATGATAATCCATCTGAAACTTTGATTGAAAAGATGGCAGAAACGTTTAAGCAAAAGGATGGTGATATTTCAGCGATCCTGATGCGTATGGTATCTTCCACTGAATTCTGGTCGGCTGAGTCTATACGTGAGAAGACAAAATCTCCTTTTGAACTGGCTATAAGTGCTGTCAGAGGCTTGAATGCAGATGTCAATCAACCATTTCAGTTGAACAGCTGGATCAGTAGAATGGGTCAGAAAATGTATTTTTATCAGGCTCCGACCGGTTTTCCGGATAAAGGACAATACTGGATTAATACAGGTTCTTTGCTGAACAGGATGAATTTCGGTTTGGCACTTGCTGCTCAGCGGATTCCTGGTGTCATGTTGAACTTGCTTGCTTTGAATAAAAACAGAGAACCTGAAAGTTCTGAATCTGCTTTGCATCAGTATAGCGAATTAATTCTTCCTGAACGGGATCTCGAAAAAACGATCTCACGTTTAATTCCTATGTTAAATGATCCTGAGCTTATTAAAAAGGTTGAAAGGGCTGCATCACTCAATGTGGTGCAACAACCAAAGGCAATAATGGTAAATGAAGATGCCCGGCAGATGAGTGATGGAACAGAACCAAAAATAAGTAAAACCATTTCGGGAAATAGGTTAAACAGTCAGGGACAAACACAAAATGCCGATAATTTGATGCTTGCACAGGTAGTTGGGGTGATTTTGGGTTCTCCGGAGTTTCAAAGGAAGTGATATAAAATTACGAGATCATGATATCAAGAAAAGCATTTTTAAAAGCAGGAGGTCTCACACTTTTTGGGATTGGGATTGGCGGAATACCCGCTTTTATAGCTCAGGCAGCCAATCTTGTGCAGGAACCAGCACTTTTCAAGAGAAAGAAAATTCTGGTGAGCATATTTCAGCGTGGGGCTATGGATGGCTTGATGGCTGTTAGCCCTTTTAATGATCAATTTCTGAAAGCCGCGAGACCCGGTTTATTTATGCAGGCAGTTAAGAGCGGGAATATTCCTTCATTAATTGATCTTGATGGACGATTCGGTTTACATCCTGCAATGCAGGCATTTGAATCAGTGTTTCGCGAAAAACGTCTGGCAATCGTTCATGGAATGGGTTCACCCAATAATACGCGTTCACATTTTGATGCCCAGGATTATATGGAATCGGGAACACCTTTTAATAAAGGAACATCCAGTGGCTGGTTGAACAGGGCTGTTGGTCTGCTCGGACATGAAGCAACACCATTTCAGGCTGTAAGTCTGACTTCATCAATGCCTCGTTCATTTTATGGGGAAATGCCTGCTTTGGCAATCAGCAATCTGCAGGATTTTTCAATCCAACTACGGGGTAATCAAATGACCGCCAATCGTATTTCGAAAAGCTTTGAAGAGCTTTATGACCAAACTGCTTCAGGATTATTAAAAAACACAGGTAAAGAAAGTTTTGACGCAGTTAAAATGCTTCAGAAAACTGATGTAAGAAATTATAAACCTGCTAATGATGTGGTTTATCCAAGCAGTCCGCTTGGCAATTCTTTGAAACAGATCGCTCAACTGATAAAAATGGATGTGGGACTCGAAGTTGCATTTGCTGAGTCAGGAGGTTGGGATACCCATTTTAATCAGGGTGCAGCAAATGGGATATTTGCCAGGATTGTGACTGATCTGAGTCAGAGTATCATGGCTTTCTGGAAGGATCTGGAAGTTTATCAGGATGATCTGACTGTAATGACCATGACCGAATTTGGGAGAACGGTGAAGCAAAACGGTACTGGTGGTACTGACCATGGTCGTGCATCCTGTAATTTTATACTGGGGACTGATGTGAACGGAGGAATTGTACATGGAAAAGTGGATACCCTTGCACCAGAAAATCTGGAAGATGGAAGGGATCTGGCTGTTACTACTGATTTCAGGAGTATTTTCTCGGAGTTAGCTGAACGACATCTTCAGATCGCAGACAAGCAACTATTGTTTCCAGATTTTGAAGGCGGGAGCATAGGAGTAATGAAGTAATCATATCTAAAGATTTTCTTTCTTTAATTTCAGGTGTATAAAGTATCAGATCACATATTACATTATTATAAAGACTACACTATTTCCACTATAATGAGCAATTCATTTAATTAGAACAGTCGGATAATCGATTTAAATTCAAGTCAAGACTATTAATTAAAAGTTTAAAATTTTATCTAATTAGATTTTTTATTTCTTAATTGTAGATTTTTCGACTAATTAATCCTGCTAATTTTCCTAAATAAGCTTTTTCGGATACCCCTGTTTTGCATTTTATAAGACCTTAATTAACGGGGCACTCCCTTTGCTTTAGTAAGGTCGATGGAGATCTTTATAAAAAACATGGTTTGCACCCGCTGCAAAATGCTAGTAAAACTCGAGCTTGAAAAACTTGGAATTTATTGTCATGAAATTGAGCTGGGAAGGGTTAAAACAATTAACACTCCAAGCATTGAGCAACTCCATGATTTCAGGCTTGCATTAGAAAGTGCCGGACTTGAATTAATCGATAACAAAAAGATTATACTCGTAGAAAAAATTAAGCATACCATTATTGAATTGGTTTATAAGTTTGATGCTCCGCTTAGAACGAATTTTTCGGATTATTTAAGTAATAAGCTTGATTTTGATTACACCTATCTCGCAAATATATTTTCTGAAACCACCGGTTCCACCATTGAACAATTTATTATTAGAATCAGAATCGACCGTGTAAAAGAAATGATTTTGTACAATGAGTTAACCTTAACTCAAATTTCCTGGAAACTGCACTTCAGCAGTGTGGCGCATCTCTCGTCACAGTTCAAAAAAATAACCGGAATGACCCCCTCCCAATATAAAAATATTACTGTTATCAGTCCTATGCTGCGACAGAATGTGTGAATTATGTAATCTTTTTCCAGAATAGTATAAGATTCAGAATGGCTTTCTTAGGTAGGTTTGTTATGGTCCTATGGTCTGTTGAATTCATGCTGTGGGACTATAAAGAACCTATAAAAAATATATTATGAACAAAAAAATTACTGTTTTTAATAATAGCTCTCAAACGCGTAAAAGCAACGGCTATTATACAATCAGCAAATCCATAGCTTTTATGGCTTTACTCTTTGTGGCCTTTCTTGCAGGATGTAAGAAGGATGACTTTACAGGAGAGGTTGTTGGCCTTTGTCCGACTGTTACCACCGATCCGATTGATAAGTCTGTTAATGTGCCGCTTAATAAGGTAATAACAGCAACATTTAATACCGTAATGAAGGGATCTACCGTTAACAATTCAACATTTGTTATTAGGCAGGGAACAACCCAAATTTCAGGAAAAATAGCACCAACAGCTGATGCTGCTGTTTTTACATTTGATCCGGATGTGGATCTTTTACCATTTACAACCTATACCGGAACAATAAGTAAATCTGTTACAGATACATTACGTACTGCGATGGTTGCTGATTATGTATGGACATTTACTACAATTCCGGTTCTTTCTGTATCAGCAGATCCAATTGCTGGGGGAACAGTAACAGGAGGCGGAGCATTTGCTCAAAGTTCTGTGGTAACAGTAAATGCAGTCCCTGCTGCTGGATATACTTTCCTTAACTGGACTGAGTCTGATAATGGTCCGGCAGTTTCTACAAGTGCGAGTTACCAGTTCACTATGAATGGAAACCGAACACTTATCGCGAATTTTGAACCTATTCCAATCGGTAAATTTGCTGTGGTATTGTCAGCTAATCCAACTGCAGGCGGAACAACAATTGGAGCCGGTTCTTTTGATGCCGGTTCAAGTGTAACCGTATCAGCAAGAGTAAACGCAGGTTATACCTTCGTCGACTGGACAGAAAATGGTGTAAGGGTTTCTACAAGCTCGAACATTCAATTCACTTTAAATGCGAATAGAAACTTTGTTGCCAATTTCAGGGCAATACCGGCCTCACAATTTGCAGTTCTTTTAACATCGAGTCCTGCTGCAGGTGGAACAACAGATGGTGAAGGTGCATATGCAGCCGGGACATCAGTTACCATAACTTCAGTAGCAAATACAGGTTATACCTTTACAAACTGGACAGATCTGGCAAGTGGAGCGGTAGTTTCTGCAAGTCCGAACTATACGTTCGCTTTGACTGCTAACAGAACTTTGGTTGCAAATTTCTTATTAAATACCTACACGCTGACTGTTACTGCAGTAAATGGTACAGTTTCAAAAGCACCTGATCAGGCGACTTACAATCACGGAAGTAATGTGGTTCTAACAGCAACACCTGCTGCAGGCTATGTATTCTCCTCCTGGAGTGGTGATGCTACAGGTACAACGAATCCACTTACTGTAAACATGACCAGTAATAAAAATATCACAGCTAATTTCACTGCGATACCTGCTAATCAGTATACTCTTACAGTTAATGCAGTGAATGGTTCGGTTGCAAAAGTTGCCAATCAGCCAACTTATACCAGTGGAAGTACGGTGGTACTTACTGCTACACCTGCTGCAGGTTATACCTTCTCATCATGGAGCGGAGACGCTACAGGTTCGGTGAATCCTTTAACTGTGACCATGAATGCCAATAAGAATATCACTGCTAATTTCACACCACTTGCTGCAGTTGGACCTACAGCTGTAAATCTTGGAACAGCAGGTGATTTCGCTATCTTATCGAAAGCAGGGATCTCAACCACTGGTGTTACTGCCATTACAGGTGATATTGGCGTTAGTCCAATGGCTGCCACCGGGATGACAGGATTTGGTTTGATTATGCATTCCAGCGGACAGTATTCCACCACTCCAATTGTAAGTGGAAGAGCCTATGCTTCTGATTATGCAGCTCCAACTCCTTCTAAAATGTCAACGGCTGTAAGTGATATGGAAACTGCATTTACCACTGCAAATGGTTTAACAACTCCAGCGCCAATTGTTGGCCTATATGCCGGTGATATAAGCGGAAGAATTCTTCCTCCGGGACTTTACAAATGGAGTACGGGTGTATTAGTAACCAGTGCTGGTGTAACACTTACTGGTGGTCCAAATGATACATGGGTATTCCAGATTGCACAGAACCTGACCATTAATAATAATGCGAAAATTACATTATTAGGTGGAGCGCAAGCTAAAAACATCTTCTGGGTGGTATCAGGACAGGCAACCATCGGTTCAAACGCAAATGTTAGTGGAAATATCCTGAGTAAAACTCTTGTTTCAATGAATACTGGTTCAACAATTACAGGAAGGTTATTGGCACAAACTGCTGTGACATTGAACGCAAGTACAGTAATTAAGCCATAACAAATTCAATGAATCTTCCCCGGCCATGCCGGGGAGATTTTAAAAGGAATATTATTTACACAAAATATTAAAGAGAAATCTCATGTTAACAATAAATAAAATAATGCAGCGATGGGTCATCTTAGTTTTGATGATCATGTTTGCTCAAAGCAAGGCTGAGGCACAGACCTCACAGCCAACCTGGTGGTTTGGACTATCGGGAGCGGCCAATTTCAATTTTTATAGCGGAACAACCCAAAGATTGAATAATTCCTTATTTGTTCCGACAGCATTTCACAAGGGTGAAGGTATTAAGCCATTTGGATCATTCCTGATGGAATATCGCCCCGGACCATATTGGGGAGGAATGCTGAATATAGGCTATGATGGCCGTGGTGGACAGTTTAATGATGTGATCGCACCGTGTAACTGCCCGGCTACACTTGAAACCAATCTGAGTTATATAACTGTTGAACCCAGTATACGTCTTGGTTCGCCGATTTCAAATCTTTACTTTTTTGCAGGTCCGCGCGTAGCATTCAATTTAGGTAAAGACTTTTCATATACCCAGGAAAAGCAGCCGGATACGGATGGAGAATTAAGTGCAATGCGTAACACACTATTGTCTGGTCAGGTTGGTGTAGGTTATGAATTCCAGCTTTCTCCTGCAAGCAATGAAAATAAAGTAGTATTATCTCCTTTTGTTTCCTATCATCCTTATTTTGGACAGGATACCCGTACGATTGAAAGCTGGTCGGTTTCTACACTTAGAACTGGTGTTGCATTAAAGTTTGGAAAAGGTAAAGCCACTGCAGTTATACCTGAAGCACCTCAGGTTGTAGTGCCTGTACGCGATGTTACTTTTTCAGTTCGCGCGCCTAAATACGTACCGATAAAACGTCAGGTAAGTGAAACCCTTCCTTTGCGTAATTATGTATTTTTTGATGAAGGATCTTCCCAAATACCGAATCGTTATGTCATGCTGAGCAAAGACCAGGCAAGTTCATTCAGAGAAGTACAATTACAAAGTGTTCAAACTGAAAGTATGACCGGACGTTCTGCCAGACAGATGAATGTTTACCATAACATTTTGAATATTATCGGTGATCGCATGCGATCAAATCCCGGAAGCAGCATTTCTTTAAGTGGTGCTTCATTAAAAGGACCGAAAGAAGGTAAAGAATTTGCAGAAGCTATCAAATACTATCTTGTTGATAAATTTGGCATTGACGCGAACAGAATAACCACAGATGGTCGTACCAAACCTTTAATTCCTTCAGAACAACCGGGTGGTAAAAAAGAACTTACACTTCTTCGCGAGGGAGATCGTCGTGTAGATATTGTTAGTTCTTCACCAGAATTGATGCTTGAAGTTGGTGGTGGTATGATGAAGCCGGTTAATATAGATGCAGTTCAGGTCGATCCAATGGATAGCCATGTTGTATTTCAGGTAGGAGGAGCTAAAGAAATTCTGAAAACCTGGTCAATGGATATTTCAAATGATCAGGGTAACACACAACATCTGGGTCCTTTTACAAGAGATGTAGTGAGTGTACCGGGTAATAATATCCTTGGTGATCGTGCTGAAGGCAATTATAAAGTAGTGATGACTGGTGAGACCAAAAATGGTTTAACTGTCAGGAAAGAAAGCATGGTTCGTTTGGAGCGTCAAACCGAGACATTAGAAAAAGCATATCGCTTTAGTATTTTATTCGATTTCGATAAAGCAAAAACCATTGATTCTTATGAAAAATTCCTTGTCGAAACAGTTGTTCCCCTGATTCCAGATGGTTCAAGAGTGATTATTCATGGGCATACCGACATCATCGGATCTGATGAATATAACAATACATTGTCTGAAAGCAGAGCTATGCAAACTCAAAAAATAATTGAGCGTGCTTTGAACGCTGCAGGCAAGAGAAATGTACGTTATGAAACCATTGGTTATGGAGAAGATATCAATCAATCACCATTTGATAACAACACTCCTGAAGAGCGTTTCTATAACAGAACAGTAATTATCGATATTGTTCCTAATTAAAGTACAAAAATCTTTTTTTGTTTTCAAAGGACGGGAGAAATCCCGTCCTTTTTTGTTAATAAAAATAAAATCACCTCTTCTCCAAGATTCGCTTTCAATTGGGAGGATAATAAAAAACTAATTGATTGAACTAGAGCGTATTCCTGATTTCAGTTGTTCAATACTGATTTTATATCCATTTATCTATTTATCTTGAGGGATTTGATAATAAACGGAGCGTTTTGATTTAAACATGAAAGAGGCCGAAAATTTCACAGATTTTAAGCAGCAAATAGCACAAATTGCATCGGTAGAGCACCTGATACCCACAGTGGTGATTATTCATGATCTTCAGGGTAGGGTGATGTGGATGTCGAAGATGGGATTGGAACAGCTGGAAATCAGTATGGAAGAAATTTTGAACAGCTCAGCAGAAGATTATTATTCCCGGTATTTTAATGAATCAGATGCAAAAGATTATGTTCCGAAAATCTTAGGCTTACTTGAAAGAAATAACGATGATGAGATCATTACCTATTTTCAGCAGGTGAGATACCGTGAGCATTTGGATTGGACCTGGCATATGAGCAGCACGAGGATATTCTATCGTGATGAGCAAAGCAGACCATTGTATACCATTACGATGTCATTTCCGATAGATGCGATGCATCATATGGTCAACAAGGCAGGCAAACTTCTGGATGAAAATAATTTTCTCAGGCACAATTATAATCGTTTTTGCAGACTAAGTAAAAGAGAACGGGAAGTACTTAAGTATATGGCATTGGGAAAATCATCTGCCGAAACTGCTTCAGAGCTTTTTATCTCAATAGGAACAGTAGATACCCATCGTAAGAATATCAGAAAGAAGCTGGAAACAAAATCCTATTTTGAGTTAAGTCAGTATGCGCGTTCATTTGACCTGATTTGAGAACGATTGCTTATACCTGATCAAAATATGAGATTTGGTTATTAAGCCGTTTAGTTCCTATTATTTAAAGCCAAAAACTAGTTTTGCACGTAAATAAAGCAAACCGATATTAAAAATTATAAAAGATGGAAAATCATTATTACAAGGCCAGTGATCTTGGAAAATTTCGTAATATCGCTGAATACCAGAAAGAACTGGCCGATAAATTTTTTTCTTACTATGGTGAGGTATTTAAGGACAGCCATTTGACAGCAAAAGAAAAATCACTGATTGCATTAGCAGTTGCGCATGCTGTACAATGTCCATATTGCATTGATGCTTATAGTAGTGATGCCTTTGAAAAGGGCTATAGTGAGGCCCAGATGATGGAAGCCGTCCATGTGGCCTCTGCAATAAAAGGTGGTGCGGTTCTTGTTCATGGTGTACAGATGATGAACAAAGTCAAAGAAATTGGAATGTAATAGTGTATGATTAAATCATTAAAAGTTTTGCATCATCCTTTAGCGGATTCGGAAAATCAGCTTGAGGTGCTTGAAAATTCCCTTGGGAGTATTCATCTGACCTTTAGTGAAAAACTAGCGTTTAGCGGAATATATCCATTAAAGGCCTCAGGCATCGACATCATGCAGTTGAACCTTGGAAAAATGTGCAACCAAACCTGCAAGCATTGTCATGTAGACGCTGGACCTGACCGAAAGGAAATGATGAGCCGCATCACGATGCAATTATGCCTGGATGCGCTTAAAAACTCGAATATTGATGTAGTTGACCTAACAGGAGGTGCTCCTGAACTTAATCCTGATTTTCGCTGGTTGGTAGAGCAGATAAAGAAACTTGGAAAGCATGTTATGGTGAGATGCAATCTGACTATCATACTCGCAAATAAACGCTTCCATGATTTACCGGAATTCTTTAAGCATCATCAGGTGGAAGTAGTTTCTTCACTTCCCGGTTTTACACAGGATCGTACAGACAGACAACGTGGTAATGGTGTTTTTGAAGACTCTATCAAGGCCCTTCAAATGCTTAATCACGTGGGTTACGGACAGGAGGGAAGCGGATTGGTTCTGAACCTGGTTTACAATCCGGCCGGAGCTTTTCTTCCTCCATCACAGGTAGCGCTTGAAAAAGAATATAAAATGGAACTCGCTTCAAGATATGACATCGTTTTTAACCAGCTTTTCGCGATTACAAATATGCCAATAAGCCGCTATCTCGATTATTTATTGAGCTCTGGAAACTATAGCAGATATATGGATAAACTGATATCAGCTTTTAATCCTGCGTCAGTTCAAAATCTCATGTGCCGCAATACACTTTCTGTGGGTTGGGATGGATCTTTGTATGATTGCGATTTTAATCAAATGCTTGATCTTAAAGTAAGCGCTTCAGATAGCCAGCATATCTCAGATTTTGATTTTGAGATACTGAATAACAGGAATATTGTTGTAAAGCAGCATTGTTTTGGATGTACCGCAGGCGAAGGATCCAGTTGTGGAGGAAGCCTTACAATTTAAATGACCATGCTCAGCACCACCGCTTTAGTGATTTTTGTTAGAAACCCAATCTCAGGACAGGTAAAAACACGTCTGGCAAAAGATATTGGTGATGAACGGACTCTTGCAATTTATCTTCAATTACTTCAGCATACCCTTGAAATTACCAGAGGCTTAAGTTTCAGAAAGTTTATTTATTATGCTGATGAAGTTAGTGATTATGACCTTTGGAGCGTTCCCGGTTATACTAAAAGAAAACAAAATGGAAATCATCTCGGAGAACGAATGCATAATTCTTTTAAAGAGCTTTTTGATCAGGGTTTTACCCGGATTATCATTATTGGGAGTGATTGTTTTCAGTTAAAAACTGAAACTCTGGAGGAGGCGGTTGCTTTACTCGAATCTAATGCAGCTGTTATTGGTCCTGCAAGTGATGGTGGCTATTATCTGCTTGGACTAACTAAATTTTATCCAGAAGTATTTATCGATAAGCCCTGGAGTACGAATCAGGTTTTTGAAAAAACAATCAAAGATTTCATTAATCAGGGTATTTCATATGCCTTACTCGAAGAGCTCAGTGATATTGATGATATCACAGATCTTAAGGAAAATGGAATTTCAATTTAGATAAGGCCGGTACTCATCAGAAGCTCAATTCATTTAGGGTGAGTTCGTTATAAAATCTTGCTGAGGTAAGTATAAATTGCATAATTTTCTCTTGTTTTATAAAGCAGGGTCTGTGCCTCTTCGGTTCTGCCTTTGCTGGAACGCGCGGCACGCGCGCACCAGCAAAGGGTCCTTTTGCCGGGCTACCCGTCCCAATGAAAAACAGCAATGGGTAAAATAAACCTTGCCGGAGGATGTAGCTTCCCGCTATTGGTAATTTGAAATAGAACGCGATTTCCTACCGGAACTACACCGGAGGAAAGGGCTGAACCAGCCTATAACACACAGGTATTGGTTTCCATAATAAAAGTATTTTTGCTCCGGATCCTTATCTGGCCAATTGTAACTGTATTATTTTACCCTTCTTTATATCGAATTCAGGTTATTTAGATAATTTAGCTGAATGCCCAAAAAGAAATCAATACCTGTAGAAAAAGATAGTTTTCATCCCCGAAACAGGCACAGGCATCGATATAATTTCCCGGAATTAATTATAGCCTGCCCTGAACTGGCAGAATATGTTTCGCCAAACCAATTTCAGGATCTTTCTATTGATTTTACAGATCCAAATGCGGTTAAGGCACTGAATAAAGCCTTATTAAAGCAGTTTTATAGTGTTGATTTATGGGATATTCCGGAAGGATTCCTATGTCCGCCTATACCCGGAAGAGCTGATTATATTCATTATGCAGCAGATTTACTGATTGGAGCGGATGGAAAGCTTCCCAAGGGCAAACATATTAAAGTTCTGGATATTGGGGTTGGGGCGAATTGTATTTATCCACTGATTGGCCATTATGAATACGGTTGGACCTTTGTGGGCTCTGAGACCGATCAGCTTGCCAGTCGTTCTGCAACAAATATTATTGAAGCTAATGGACTTTCAAAATTCATAAGTATCCGGAGGCAACGTAATGCAGATCAGATATTTACAGATATCATTAACCCGGGAGAAAAATTCAGTTTAAGTATTTGTAATCCTCCTTTTCATTCCTCAATGAAGGAAGCCGCTGAAGGAACTGCACGAAAATGGAAAAATCTTGGTAAAGATAAAAAGGAAGGAATCGACCTGAATTTTGGCGGTAAAAATGCAGAATTATGGTGTGAGGGTGGGGAGGAACGTTTTCTTCTGAGGATGATTGAAGAGAGTGCCCGTTATGCCCAATCAGTTCGGTGGTATACTTCTCTGGTCTCAAAAAAAGAAACTTTAACTGCATGTTATAAGGCCCTGGAAAGGTTGGGTGCAAAAGAGGTTAGAACGGTTGATATGAAACAGGGACAGAAGTCGAGCAGGATGCTGGCATGGACTTTTGTGGAATAAGTATGTCAATGATTTATCTACTATCTTAATGCCTCAATCTCAGCCTTAGTCACAGCATCAGAATTATTCCCCCAGCTTTTACGAACGTAGGTCAGCACCTCTGCGATCTGTTCATCGTTGAGGAAACTGCCATGTGCAGGCATGATTTCGCTGTATGGTATGCCTTTAACTGTTATTGGTCCCGATAAACCATTCAACACAATTCTGATCAGCCTGCTTTTATCGCCATTTACCCATTCTGAACCTTCAAGAGGGGGAAAGCGGGCTCCATCTCCTTTGCCATCCTTCTGGTGGCATGTACCGCAGTACATCGTATAAACAGCCGATGCAACAACAGGTTTACCCAGTTCAAGATTGTCTTTTATCGGATCAGGATCTTTGATATTGCTGGCAGTTTTCTTCCTGATAGCCATTTTAGCTAATTGGGTAGTCCCGAATTTAGATTTATCACCTTTAAATATCACCCTCCAGATCTTTCCTTTTTCTGTCTCACTGATATACAAAGAACCATCCGGCCCTTCGGCAATTCCCATCGGACGGTAACCAGCTGAATTGGCAGTTACTACAGGATCTGTTTGTATAAATCCATCAGCAAAAACTTCCCAAGGACCGGTAACTACACCTTTTACCATTGGAACAAAGGCCACAAAATAACCACCCTGAGGGTATGGCTGGCGGATTGTAGACCCATGGAGGACAACAAATGCTCCATTTTTGTATCGTGCTGGCAGCTGATTTCCTTTATAAAATAAAAGATCATTTGGTGCAAAATGTCCGGGGAATCCTACCAGAGGCTTCACTAATTTGGCTCCATTTCCTTCTTTGATCTTATCCCCTCCATATTCCGCGTTTAAGAGTTTTTTTCCTTTTATCTGATCATAATAATAATAAGGCCATCCGCCATCAATTCCCTGATCTACCTTGAATAACTCATCAGCAGGCAGTACAGCACTTTCCCAGGGAGAAAATAGTTTTGGCCAAAGCATGTGCAAATAATCCCTGCCATGGACTACTGCAAAGAGTGAATTCGTGGTTTTATCCCAGTCCATTCCGATCACACTTCTCATTCCATTAGCATATTTCAGACCCTGGGATTGAACCTGATTCAATTTATTTTCATCAAATTTCCAGATACCGCCATGATCGATCAGATGCGGGCAGCCTTCACCCGGAATTACAGCATCTGGTTTACCCTGACCTTTGGAACCCGGAGTTCCGTCAGCACAGACATCAGATCCGGCTCCCCAGCCTACAAACATGTATCCTTTGCCGTCAAAAGCAATGGATTTTCCCTGATGGATATGAGCCGGGGGATTATCAATCACGATTGTGTCGATTCTTTTTTCGGGGAGGAGCTGTCCGGGAATCAGCTTCTGCCGAAATACCATCAGGTTTGAGCTGAAATACAGATATCCATTGTGGATTTTCATTGCAGTTCCAAATGGACCGCTTTCATATTTTGAGAAATGTGTAATGATATCTGCTTTGCCATCATTATCGGTGTCACGCAAAGCCACATTTCCATATCCCTCAGTACGGGCATGAAAGCGTGTTTTGACATAAATATCGCCATTGCTGTTTACCGAAAGTTGTCTTGCGCTACCTTTTAAACTATCCACTACGACTAAGGCTTCAAAGCCATCAGGCAAATAGAGTCCGGCATTATTGGGCTCACCAACAGGTAAAGCGGGCTGCCGGTAATGGCTAAATCCAAAGATTGTCAAAATGCCTGCAAATACTGCAGCACCATAATACAGTGACTTCTTTCGATTGAGAGAAATTTTCAGCACAATGTCTAAGATCTATCTAAAACCATTAATTCCCTGATCGTCTGACTGCTGCAACTTCTTCACGGCTTATTGCATCCGAATTGTTTCCCCAGCTTTTGCGGACATAGGTCAATACCTCTGCTACCTGATCATCATTCAGGAAGCTGCCATGTGCGGGCATGGCTTCACTGTATGGCAATCCTTTAACAGTAATTGGACCGGACAAACCTTTAAGAACTACATTAATTAGTCTGGTCTTATCTCCATTTACCCATTCAGATTCATTTAAAGGAGGGAATCTTCCGCCATCACCTTTTCCATCACGCTGATGACAGGCACCGCAATACATCGTGTAAACTGCTGATGCAACCACTGGTTTACCGCGGTCAAGATCATCCTTTATCGGATCAGGATCTTTGATATTGCTGGCAGTTTTCTTCCTGAGCACCATTTTTGCCAATTGAGCAGCTCCGAATTTTGTTTTATCTCCTTTAAACATTACCCTCCAGATCTTTCCTTTCTCTGTCTCACTGATATACAAAGAACCATCCGGACCTTCGGTAATTCCCATTGGACGGTAACCTGCTGAATTTGCAGTTAATACCGGATCAGTTTGAATAAATCCATCTGCAAATACTTCCCACGGACCGGTAACGACTCCGTTTACCATTGGAACGAATGCAACAAAATATCCCCCCTGAGGGTATGGCTGGCGGATTGTAGAGCCATGCAGGACTACAAATGCACCTTTTTTATATCTGGCCGGAAGTTGGTTACCTTTGTAAAAAAGAATATCGTTTGGAGCAAAATGACCAGGGAAACCCATAACCGGCTTGGTTAATTTAGCACCATTACCTTCTTTCATCTTATCGCCGCCATATTCAGGATTAAGTAATTTCTTTCCTTTCATATGGTCATAATAGTAGTATGGCCAGCCACCGTCTATACCCTGGTGGACTTTAAACAGCTCTTCAGATGGCAGAACTGCACTTTCCCATGGAGTATACATTCCCGGCCAAAGCATTCTGAAATTATCTCTTCCATGAACCACTGCATAAAGGGAGTTACTGGCTTTATCCCAGTCCATTCCAACAATACTGCGCATGCCTGTCGCATATCTTAAACCTTGTTCCTGTTTTTGATTCAGTTTATTCTCATCAAATTTCCAGATTCCACCATGGTCAATTAACTGAGGACAGCCTTCACCTGGTATAACTGCATCCGGTTTTCCAGCGCCCATAGATCCCGGACGACCGTTGGTACAAACATCAGAACCTGCTCCCCAACCCACATACATATAACCCTTACCATCAAATGCCAGAGGTTTTGTTTGGTGGGAATGCCCTGGTGGGTTATCGATAACAATCGTATCTACCTTACTGTCAGGTACTAACTGACCTGGTTTTAGTTTCTGACGGTAAACAATGAGGTTGGAACTGTAATAGAGATATCCATTATGGATTTTCATTGCAGTACCATACTGCCCGCTTTCATATTTGTTGAAATGAGTAATGATATCAGCTTTGCCATCACCATCAGTATCTCTTAAAGCCACATTGCCATAACCTTCGGTAAGTGCATGCAAACGGGTTTTTACATAGATATCACCATTGCTGTTTACTGCGAGATGCCTTGCATCACCCTTCAGGCTATCAACCACTGCCAGGGCTTCAAATCCATCGGGCAGAACCAGTCCTGCATTATTCGGATCACCCGGAGGCAATTTAGGTGTTTGGTAAAGTGTAAATCCATACACAATGAAAAACACAGCTAATAATGCTATGACATAGAGTTTTGAAATTTTTTGTTGGCGAACAGATTGTAGTATTTTATTCATTTCAAATGGTTTTATCGTCTAAAAAGAAGGTGCTGAAAATCCTGCAATACAAGTCTATTGAAAAGAAATTGTATTGGAGGTTTCTATCTTATTTTTTACAGAGTAGTTAGTTGTCTGTTACCTGTTATCAGTTGTCAGCATGTCCGTGCCTGAATAAGGTTGACTTTTTAAAGGTATACAAACCTGTTATTATTATTGTTGTAACTGTGGGAATGTGGTAAACTCGATAGAGTTTTCCATATTTCCACAGTTTTTTTCTTTTTTGCTTCTTTTTTCTTT
>NZ_JAUXXZ010000027.1 GCF_030684675.1 Daejeonella sp.
TTTGTCATTCCCTTTGGTCAATGAAAGAATATTTATTAGCTATTGTTATTGTTGAAATGGGGGGTCCGGGGGGTGTTAAAAAACTAAAAGCATTGTGGATAACGTTTTAATAAAAGGCAGGGTGAACTATTGTCATTCCTAGTTTTAGAGAACTTATCGTGGTTATAGTCCCTGCCTTTTATTAATTGCCCAGGCCCAACTAGAATACTACTTTGGATCAACAAAGGTGATAGGCAAAGGCAATTTATCATTTAACTAACAAATAAACGTATGAAGAACTGGAATGTTATTTTGGGCGTTGATGTTTCAAAACTGACGCTTGACATCTGTTGGGCAGAGGGCAACCTGTATTTAAAAATTGATAACTGCACAAAAGGGTTCAACACCTTTAGAAAATGGTGCAAGCTCCATGAGATTGATTTAAAAGAAACCCTGATCGTAATGGAATACACTGGAGGGTATGAATACCGGTTCATTCAGTTCTGTCAGTCACTTTCCATTCCTTTTTGCAGAGTCCCCGGATTAGAGATTAAGCAATCCATGGGTATGGTTCGTGGTAAGAGCGACCAGGTAGATTCCTTCCGAATCAGCCAGTACGGTCAAGAGAAAAGTAAGCGTTTAGTACCTTCAAAACCTTTGAATGATACTATTTTAGCCCTTAGACAATTACTCTCATTCCGAAAAAGGCTTGTTCGGGAAAATGCTGGATGGATAAGTACAGTAAAGGAACGAAAGCACATGTATCCGTTAAAGAAGGTCGATACCATTACTCATACTGCGATGGCAAAGATCAAAGCAAATAATAAATATATCAGCCAGGCAGAGCAGGAAATTACCGAGATAATTAAAAGCGATGATACTTGGTTACTAAGCTATCGGATTATCAGCAGTATCAAAGGGATAGGCAAAGTAAATGCATGGATGACCTTAGCATTTACCGAGAACTTCACCAGTTTTACAGATCCACGCAAATATGCTGTATATGTCGGGGTAATCCCTTTCGAACATACTTCCGGCACTAGCGTCAAGGGCAGAAAACGAGTCAGTCACCTGGCACATAAGGAGCTCAAGCAGGAACTGAATCAAGCCGCTAAAACAGCCATGGTACATGATCCGGAAATCAGAGCATACGCCGATCGAAAGCTCAAGGATAAAAGCTACTCGCTTGTCCTGAATAATATAAAATTCAAGCTGATCTTAAGGATGTTCGCACTGATTAAAAGAGGGGAATCATATGTGGAAAATTACGAGAGAGCAGCATGATAGAATCTATTTTAAATTAAATTTGGAGATAAGTTAAACCTAGAATACCGCGAAAGCGGGAACAACCCTCACCAATTGACTGTCATGGCGGGCCTGACCCGCCACCTCAACACTCCAAACTTATCCGTAATTTTATAGCATAATTTTGATTACTATTATACATGGCATTCATCGACTATTACCAGGCACTCGGAATAACTAAATCTGCAACAGATAAGGATATCAAAGCGGCCTATCGAAAAATGGCCCGAAAATATCATCCTGATGTAAACCCAAATGATAAGGATGCACAAAAGAAATTTCAGGAGATCAATGAGGCAAATGAGGTTTTGAGTGATCCCGAAAAACGTAAAAAATACGATCAGTACGGCAAAGACTGGAAACATGCTGATCAGTTCCAATCGCAAGGACAAGGCAGACCATCCGGCGGCCGGAGTACCGGGCAGCAGGACTATACAGGCTCATTCAGCGATCAAAATTTCTCAGATTTCTTCAGTTCTATGTTCGGAAAATCATCAGGGCAAAGCAGACAGGCAAATTTTAAGGGACAGGATTTCAATGCTGAACTTCGTCTCAATTTAAGAGATGTCTACACCACCCAAAAACAAACCATTACCGTTAATGGTAAAAATATCAGACTCACCATCCCTGCCGGAATTGAGAATGGGCAAACGATTAAAATAAAAGGTCATGGTGGACAAGGCATCAATGGCGGACCTGCTGGAGATCTTTTAATCACCTTCTCCATAGCAAATGATCCTGAATTCAAACGCGTCGGAAATGACCTGTACAAAAATGTAGAAATTGATCTTTACACTGCAGTGCTTGGTGCCGAAATCACTGTCGATACGATGAGTGGTAAAGTCAAACTACCTGTGAAACCTGAAACTCAAAACGGAACCAAAGTAAAACTCAAAGGGAAGGGCTTTCCGGTTTATAAAAATGAAAACCAGTTTGGGGACTTGTATATCACCTATACTGTGAAGATCCCTACTGATCTGAGCGAAAAGGAGAAGGAATTGTTCAAAGAATTATCAAATCTTAGAAAATAAGGCCATGGCTAAGGCATACTTAATTTCTGTAACTGAATTTTGTGCGTACCATAACATAGAATTCGCATTCATCAGCAATCTGAAGGAATTTGGATTGGTTGAAATTGTACAAGTTCAGCAGACCGATTATATCCCGGAAGACCAGCTGGAAAAACTGGAACGAATGATCAGATTGCACAGGGAATTGGAGATCAATCCCGAAGGACTTGATACCATTGACCATCTGCTTGAGAGAATGATCAGTTTACAAGAGGAAGTGATCATGCTGAAGAACCGGCTACGTCTTTATGAGGATAATGAGTATATTGATTAATCATAAAATCAGTAGTGTCCGGGGGAAAATTGAAATTGTAGGAATAATGATCATAATCCTAACTCATCATTGTTCTCTTTACTTTTCCTGCAGCCCGCCCTGATGAACCCGTTCGGACGGGCAGAAAAGTAACATGCCGAGGAGGAACGACGAGACCATGAGTACCTTAAAAAACAATAGACAAAAACGAATAAATGCCGCCGCTGTCCCGAAGGTTCGGGAATGCTATTAAAGTTAATGCTTTGGCTTGCCCTGTGCCTACCGCACCAGCTGAGGCGGAAAAAAACGTTAACGGAGATTTTGTGCTTAGGCCAAAACTTATGAACAGTCCTGTCAGTATAGGTTAAAATACTGCAGGTTTTAAGTCAGTGAAAATATAAAAATTGATATTATACTGAAGAGGGGCTTGTTTTTTATCGCACAATAAAAACATATTAGGACATAAATAGCTATTTTATCTGAAATTTTATTTAAACCGGACACTTGTGACCATAAAATTTGAGTTATGACATTAATCGCCAAATTACTAATCGCTTTTGTTGCTCTTGAGCACCTGTACATTCTCTGGCTCGAAATGTTTGCCTGGACAACTGCCGGGAGAAGAACATTTAAATCGATGTCGGCCGATATGTTTGAGAAAACGAAATCTATGGCCGCTAATCAGGGGCTTTATAATGGTTTTCTTGCCGCGGGACTGATCTGGTCACTCATCATACAGGATGAAGCATGGTCGAAGAATGTGGCCATGTTTTTCCTTGGCTGTGTTTTGATTGCAGGGATTTATGGTGCACTAAGCGTTCAGAAATCGATATTTTACGTTCAGGGTATTCCTGCACTTATTGCATTGGCAGCTGTTATTTTCCTTTAGCTTTATGTAATCTGAACTCCTGTTTATACATCAGGAATGAGGAGTTTGAGAATTCGATCTTCCTTGAGCCTGCGGGACGGTTCAGATCCATCAATGGTTCGAAACGAAAATCCATATATAGATTCGGGAGCAGTTTCTGCTGATAGGAATACCGAAGTATAAATAATTTTCTATGCTTTTCAGTATACCCCGGATGAACAATATGCTGGGAAACACTCTGATATAAGGGCATTCCATTGGATGAAATAAAGGAATTTCCTTTCCATAGGGTTCCCATTAATGATCCGAATTTTTGGGTATCAAAACCAGCATTCAGATACCAGCCGTATCCCTTAGAATAAGGCTGAAGATCAGTAAATGAGAGATCATTAAAAGAAATAAGGTAATTCTCGGTCCTGAGGTTTTTAACCCAACCTGCAAACGGAAGTTTTAATTTAAAACCAAGTGCCGAATTAACCAGGGTTTGCAATGGGTCATCGGCAACGTCGATCTGCCCACCCTGATGAAAAACAGTTAACTGTACCGGCAGGGACAAACTTAGGCTTGAGTTTTTGATCAGATTAAGCTCTGCTGAGAGTCCGCCAAGAATTTGCTCTTGCACCGGACTCGGTTTATAGATCATTTTCTTCCAGTTAATGAATGCATCCAGAAATAAATTTTTGCCATTGATGATGAACTGGGTGCCGTATTCAACAGGATCGGTTATCTTCTTTTCAAAATCATAGATCGGATCAAGCATGCGATGATGTGTATTGCCTTCGAGCACTCCATTCACCAAAGTGGAATTTCCATGCTGATACTTTACACTGAATAAGGGATAGCTTTTATAAATCCCTTCTCCTCCAAAATCCTTACGAAAATGTACTCCAGCAGTTAATGCCAACCTTGGATGAGCATAGTAAACGAGCTGTGGCTCCAGCTGAGCTCCAAACAAGGTATATCCATCCTGAATTTTATTGAAATACTCATAATTACGCATGTAATTGAAATTATGAACGCTCAGGTAAAGTTCACCGGTTCGAACACTATCCGGTCGGATCCGGTACTCCAGACTATCATTTAATATCTGTGCTTCTGAAGAATAAAATAAAACACTAAGTATGAATAAGAATAGAATTTTCTTCATTGGAAAGATCCGGGCCATTTAACAGGAGCAAATTACTATAAAAATACAGATTTCGGATTGAAAAACAGATGGCGAGACTCACCTGAGAATCATTTTGGTATCGTAGTATAAGCACAATCCTGCTTTGTCGCTAAAGCCTCCTTTGGGACCGCCATAATGATACTTAAAAAGTACCTGGAAGTACTTGTCTGTATTTTTAGCTCACTCAATCGCCTTGTTAGGCCTTTATACGCTATCACTCTTTTAGCAATTAAATATATCAAGCCAGAACATGCTTGCTTTTTTATGTCTCCAAATCGCTTATATTTATCTTATAGACCCATTGAATTTAATCTTATTTAGGTTTTTAGACAAACTGTCGTTAGTGGCAAGGCTATGACGACACACAAGGCGACAAAAAACAATAAGTAAAATGATATTAAAACTCAAAGCATTTACAATAATTGCGACATATGGACTTGCGATTACTTTGACAAGTTGCGGTTCATCAACAAACGACAACTCTAACGAACAGACTGCTACCTCGACAACTTTTGCAGACAACAATTCCGCACCAAGCAACATTTACGGAATAAAAGGCGAAGACATTGTAATTCGGAAAGGACCTGGCAAAAAATATGACAAAATAATAAATGAAAAGGCGACAGAAGCTATGCATAAAACTCAATATGCAACTGTTGACTATTCTTGCAAAGTTAGAGAGGACGAAACAAAAGATGGTTGGTCAAAAATTGTAGTAGTTGACCCCGATTGGCTTTCAGAAAGTCATCAAGGCTGGATTGAAACAAAGCACATCATCAAGACGGAAGAACAAGCAACAGAAAACGTTGTTCCAAGACAAGCCGAAATTTTCAATGAAGTATCCCAAGTTCAATCAAAACTAAGTGGTGTAGGAATTGGCGAATTAAAACAATGGCGTAATGACAGCTATAGTTGGATGTCATCGTCCCCTTATTATTCTTTTGGTTCAGCTTCTTCAGACAATGGTATGCAAAACAATTTGGCTTACTACTTAGAAAGCAAAAGTGAAACTTACATTGAGACAGTAAAACTTGTATTGAACATTAATAATAGTTCCGAAAAAACGGAAGGATTATCAATATTGGACAAAACAGCTCAAAAAACTTTTACGGTACTTAAACTAAAAATACCAGCAGGACTTTCAGCTGCTATAAAATCAGGCGACAATTTCAGTAAAGACGATACCGATTATAAAGTTTCATTAACGCTTGACAGAAGCAAACTTGAAACTTGGAAACTAACAATTGAAGCTAAATGAGGACAGAGGAAAAAAGGCAAGCCACTAACAGCACCAACATAGTCTACTTACATTAATTTGTAAATTCGCCAAAAGATGAATGAAAAGACAAATCAACATCACATAGTAAATTGAAAATAAATAATGGGTAAGGAAAAAATTTCCATACGTTTTTTTGACGATCGCGAAGTGCGAGTTGTTTGGGAATATGAAGGAAATAGAGCAAGGTAAAAATGAGGTTCAATAAATAAATAATTAATTATTATACTATGGAAAAGAAAAATGAAATAAAATTATTTGAAGAGGAAAAAGCCAGATCCCTTTGGGATGAGACTTTAGAGAAATGGTTTTTTTCAATTGTAGATGTAGTCAGTGTTCTAACAGAGAGTCCAAACCCTAATAATTATTGGAAAGTTTTAAAGAATAGACTAAAGAAAGAGGGAAGTCAGTTGGTTACAAATTGTAACCAACTGAAAATGCAATCAACTGATGGTAAATATTATAAAACAGATGTAGCTGATACAGAACAACTTTTTCGTTTAATTCAATCTATTCCTTCACCAAAAGCAGAACCTTTTAAACTATGGTTGGCTAAAGTAGCCTCTGAAAGATTGGATGAAATGCAAGACCCTGAATTGAGCATTGACAGGGCTTTAGAACAATATATGAATTTGGGTTATTCTTAAAGCTGGATTAACCAACGCCTGAAAAGCATAGAAATCCGAAAAGACTAACTGATGAATGGAAGAAAAGAGGTTTAAAGGAAGGTGTTCAGTTTGCTACACTTACCGATATTATTACCAAAGCATGGAGCGATAAAACGACTAAGGATTACAAAATGCTAAAAGGTTTGAAAAAAGAAAACCTGAGGGAGATAACATGACCAATACGGAACTCATTTTAAACATGCTTGCAGAAGCTTCTACCAAAGATATTTCGGCTGCTGTTGAACCTAAAAATTTTGCAGCAAGTAAAAAAGTGGCCAAACAAGGCGGTAACGTTGCCAAGGTTGCCCTGAAAGAACTGGAGGCAAAAACAGGTAATAAGATTGTTAGTGCGTTGAATGCTAAAAAGACTCTGCCAGGGAAATAGAATTAGTAAGTAGTATTGGAAACGACTACATCAAAACCCGCAACTATTGGAAATATCTTAAAACGAAATTAAAGAAAGAAAACAGCCAAGTGGTTAGTGTCACTACCCAACTGAAATTTCTTGCCCCTAGTGCTAAAAATTTCGCCTTCGCAAAACGGAAAACGTTATATCGGACTCACATTAAAATCGGGTGATGCCCTTCATCCTTATTGCTTCTCATATGTACTTACAAACCCATCCGCAGCAATATGTCCATAATACAGGCTTAATTTACCTCCGGAAATTTTAAAGTAAAGATCAATTACATTCTGATCGCTTTGAAAATCTATCTTATGAGATAGTTTTTCACCGTTTACTTCAGCTTCTTCTTCAATAATGGTGTAAGTGCCATTTATAGCAGGATTAGTCCCGTATTTTTGCTGAAATTTATTTCCATCAAATTTGAGGATATTACCATTTCCGGGTTCATAATCAGAAGGGGAATTTGCTGGTCTGTAACCCCCTTCAATATGCCTTAATTCCCAGGTACCCTCCAGCTTTGACTGTAGTCTTTCTTCTTTATCACAGCTTACAGAAGTGAATACTATAAAGATCAATGCAATTTTCAGGGAGAGTTTCATAAACATATATTTAAACTATTGTGAACTCGACATAATATTAAAAAACCACATAGGAACATAGCATTTTATAGCTGCCAACCTTCATTTTAGACAAACATAGTCTTGAAGCTTCGCTTCAATCTATGTGATTTACAATCTATGTGACCTTTAAAGCATAGCATATTCAACCTATGTGGTTAGATATTGATCTTTTAATATTTATACATCGAACTCATTTAAACTAAGACGAGAGGAAGAGTCAATGTGCTACACAATGTTTTTCTGATTGCTCAGAAATAAATTTGATCAGAGGTCGACCGAAAAGAATTATTTACCTTTCAACCGATAATACTTATAGATCTTAACTGCAGCCATGATGACCGCGCTAAAGACTACCAGTCCGCTTAAGCCATAGATCCAATCGACAGCACTCTTCAATATCACCGTAAAAACTATAGCCACAAGTAATATTGTTGCCAGTTCATTCCAGAACCTCAACTGGGTGGAAGTCCAGCTGAAAACACCCTGTTTTAACTGGTTTATAATATTCTGGCAGATAAAATGATAGATCAGCAACCCCAGTACGAAGGCTAATTTAACCAGCATCCAGTTCATGCTCAATAATGCAGGATTAAGCCAGATCATACCGATGCCGGCCAGAACCGAAAGCACCATTGCAGGGGTGGTAATGATATACCACAGCTTATGCTGCATGATCTCAAACTGCTTCTGAAGTGTGATGCGTTCCTGCTCAGGCCTTTCATTCGCCTCAACATGGTAAATAAACAGACGTACAATGTAAAAGAGCCCCGCCATCCAGCTGACCACGAAGATGATATGTATGGACTTGAGGTAGAGGTACGTCATAAAGTTGAAAGCAGAAAGCTAAAAGCTGAAAGCTAATTCATTAATTATATAATACATAAACTTATAACTAAAATCCTTAAAATCTATAGTAGTATTATAGTACCAGCACCTCAGACCTCAGACCTCAGACCTCAGACCTCAGACCTCAGACCTCAGACCTCAGACCTCAGACCTCAGACCACGTACCTCAAACCTAACCCCTAATACCTAAACTCCTTAATCAGCTCCACCGCATACTTCACATTATCAAAGGGAATATCCGGCATAATTCCATGACCAAGGTTGAAAATAAAGCCATCCTCGCCGCGCATCCGCTCAAATAAACGATGTATGCGTTCTTTGATCACATGCTTTTCGGCATACAGAATATGCGGATCAAGATTTCCCTGAACGGCCATCCCGACAGGAAGTTTCTTTTTGATATCCAGCAGGTCGGCGTTCCAGTCGATCGAAACCACATCCGGTTTTGCTTCAGCCATAATTGGTGCAAAAACAGAACTGCCTTTACAGAAAGATATTACCGGAATATCCTTTCTGTTCAGACCTTCGATAATTTGTTTATTGTACCGGTGTGAAAATTCTTTATAGTCATCCCATGATAATGCCAGAGCCCAGCTGTCAAACAATTGAACCGCGTTTACGCCTGCGGCAATTTGAAGATTCAGGTAATCAATGGTCACTTTGGCAATCTTTGCAAGCAATTTATGAGCAAGCTCAGGATGGTTGTGAAGCATCAGCTTGGTCAGCTTGAAATCCTTTGATGATCCACCCTCTACCAGATAACTCATCACCGTAAATGGTGCCCCGGCAAAACCGATCAGAGGTATCCTTCCATCGAGCCTTTGCTGAATAACTGTAATTGCATCCGCCACATACTGCAGCTTATCATCAACATCCGTAAGCAGTTTGTCTACATCAGCCTGATTACGAACCGGATTTGCAAATTTAGGACCAAGACCCTGGGTAAAACTAAGATCACCTCCCATTGCCTCGCCGGTTACCAGAATATCTGAGAACAGAATTGCGGCATCAATACCCAAAAGATCAACAGGCAGCATGGTTACATCTGCAGCAATCTCGGGGGTTTTACACATCTCCAGAAAGGAGTATTTATTTTTTATTTCCCAGTATTCGGGCATGAATCGACCGGCCTGACGCATCATCCATACCGGAGGCCGTTCTGTACTTTTTGAAAATGCTGCTCTCAGGAACAGACTATCTTGAATATTTTTCTCGCTCACTATGCTTTTTTAATTTCTGATTCTATTTTTTCTACAATATTTTTTACCCGGGAACTGATTTTAAATGTTTTAGCCCGCTCAACATAAGCTGCCGCCCGCTCATAATCTTTCTTCCGAAGATTGATATTTGCCAGGTGAACCAGCACAATGGCCTTATCATTCTGATTACGTAAAGGAAACCTGGTCGCAATTTGAAAATGCTTCTCAGCTTCTTCATAATTATGACGATGGAGCTCTACATTTCCATAAATGAACTCATAAAAGCCACGACGGTGCCTACCCAGGCGATCAGGATCCTCAATTTCTTTAAGCAATTCCTCTGCGCCATCGTAATTTTTTGCGTGGAATTCACGGGCTGCCATCACGACAGTACCTTCGCGGAAATAACCCCAAATCAGGAGGCCAATTCCCAGGCCGATAACTGCAGCTATCTCATAAACCTGTTTGCTGATTGTCCAGCCCAACAGGATCACTGCGATCCCGATAACCCATAAACGGGCCTTCTTAGTTAACATTTCTTAATGCTTATCAGTAAATTTATATCCAACTCCCCTGATAGAATGAAAATAGGTTGGATTTTTCTGATCAGGTTCAAAGTATTTACGGAAAGTCAGGATAAAATTGTCGATTGTCCTTGTTGAGGGATAAACATCATAATTCCAAACGGTTTCCAGAATCTGCTCTCTCGACACTGCCTCATTACGGCGCTCAATCAAAAGTTTCAGAAGCATGGTTTCCTTCTTGGTAAGAGGAGTTACGGTACCATCATCAGTCTTTAATTCAAAGGAGTTAAAGTAAATCGTTTTATCACCGATCTTATAGGAATTCAATTCCTTAAGCTCATCGCCTTTCAGACTACGCTTTACCAGTATTCCTACCCTAAGAATCAACTCCTCGAGGTTGAAAGGTTTGGTCAGATAGTCATCTGCACCTTTTTTCAATCCCAGAACACGATCCTCACTGGTATTTTTTGCAGTCAGGAACATAATTGGCACCTCTGTATTTTCAAGTCTGATAGTCTCAGCAACCTGAAATCCGTCGATCTCCGGAATCATTACATCAAGAATGATTAAATTAAATCGTTCTTCCTTGAAAATTTTGAGTGCCTTTTTACCATCTGTTGCAGTGGATACTTTGTATCCTTCCATCTCCAGATTTAGTTTGATAGCTTCCAGAAGATGCTCTTCGTCTTCTACGAGTAGAATTCTTTGTTTAGTTAGCATTTGCGTTGAATGTTACTTCGAAAATTGTTCCCGAAGGCTGGTTATTTTTTACTTTTATTGAGGCCTGATGCTTATCAAGAACCTGTTTTACAATGAATAATCCAAGTCCCGTACCCTTTGTTTTGCGTGTATCTTCGCTTCCTACCCTGTAAAACTTATCAAAAATACGTGATTTTTCCTGATCATTAATGCCTATACCTGAATCGGCCACAATAAATTGAATATGCCCGTTGCTACGTCTCAGACTAACATGCACTTCAGCACATGGCGGCGAATATTTCACTGCATTCTCAATCAGGTTTGTAACTACTGAGGTTAAGGCAAATTTATCTCCAGCCAGCATAATTCCCTGCTGTACAGAAAGCCTGATGATCTGTGAACTGCAGGTATGAACCTGAAGTCTGCCGGCTACAGAATTGACCAGTTCAGAAAGATTGAAATTCTCTTTGGGGAATGTGTATAGGTTACTCTCGATCTTAGTTGCCAAAAGCATATTCTCAACAAGATCATCCAAACGCTCAATATCCTTCAAAGAATTGGTTAAAAATGACTTTTGCTGAGCCGGATCAAGTTCCCGCTTCAGGATAGTCTGCAGGTACAACTTTATGGATGCCAGAGGCGATTTAAGTTCATGAGTAACTGATAACAGAAAGTTTTTTTGCCGATGGTGCAGCTTTCTCTCCTGATCTATTGCCTTCTGCAAATAGTATGCCCCTACAAAAAAGATGAAAAGGAAAACAGCGGTTTCACCAAGCACCATTCCCTTACTGTTAGGATTGGCGATGAGCAATAATCTGCCCCACCATATCAATTGAAAGATGGCGTAAATGATCAGACAATAAAAAATCACCATTGGCCTTCTCATAGTTCTATGCTCTTGCTCCTCTGAAAACGATGTCGAGACTTTCAAAAATAGCACGTTTTGCCTTTTCGAGATCTACTTTGGAGTGGACAGATGAAACAAATCCCACTTCATAACCCGATGGTCCGAAATAAATACCCCGGTTCAGCAGTTCCCTGTGCATGATCTTGAATTTCTCCATACTTGATGCGTCGATTTCTTCTGCAGCACTGATTTTTTCCTGATCTGTAAATGCGAACCAGAAAATCGAACCAATAGTAAAAACCCTGAACTTATAATTTTTTGCTGTAGCATAACGTTGGATTGACTCTGTAAAATCCAGAGTCTTATTGTTCAAATCTTTATAAAAACCAGACTTTGATAGTTCGGTCAGCTGAGCAATGCCGGCGGCCATGGCGACAGGATTTCCGGAGAGCGTACCTGCCTGATATACAGGCCCATCCGGAGATATCATTTCCATTATTTCTACTGATGAACCGTACATACCTACCGGTAAACCACCGCCAATTATTTTACCATAGGTGATGATATCCGGCTGGATGCCATAAAAACCTGCAGCTCCTTCAAAACCAATCCGGAATCCGGAAATAACCTCGTCGAAGATCAGCAGTGATTTATTCTTTGAACATATCCTTCGCAAAAACTCAAGGAATTCTTTGGTCTGAAGCAACAAGCCATTATTGGCGGGAACTGGTTCAATGATCACCGCAGCGATCTGCCCTTCAAATTGCTCAAAAGCTTCATTAACAGCCTGTTCATTATTCAAAGGAACAACTATGGTTTCGTCTGCAAAAGCCTTCGGGATACCTGCAGATGAGGTTTCACCAAATGTTACAAGTCCGGAGCCTGCTTTAACCAGCAATGAATCAGAATGCCCATGATAACATCCCTCAAACTTGATGATCTTATCACGTTTGGTATAGCCGCGGGCAAGGCGGATCGCCGACATCACGGCTTCCGTTCCTGAACTGGTAAAGCGGATTTTACGGATGTATTTATTATTCTTCAGGATGAGCTCGGCCAATTGATTTTCAAGCGCTGTAGGTGCACCAAAACTCATCCCGTTCTGCATTGCCTCGATCACTTTTTCACGAACCACCGGATGATTATGCCCAAGGATCAGCGGACCCCATGAAGCGCAAAAATCAATGAACTGATTCCCGTCAGCATCCCATATATTACAACCATCACCCTTTTGGATAAATAATGGTGTTCCATGAACGGATTTAAAAGCCCTTACCGGAGAATTTACTCCCCCAGGAAAATAGGTTTTTGATTTTTCGTACAATTCGGCAGACTTCTCTCTGGAAATATCAGGCTTACCCACCGTATTTACCGGAGTCTCTTCATCCGAACCTGAAAACATCTTTTTTAGTGATCCTAACATTATTTTTTAATTGAGAGTTGAGAATTGAGAGTTGAGAATGTTAGTACTTAGTACTAAATGTCAAACTAATCAATTCTGTTATCTGTTGTCTGTTGTCTGAGATTTAGTACTAAATGTCAAAATTAGTACTCATCTGTCTCAATACTATTTAGTTGTCTGTTATCTGTTTTCAGTTGTCTGTGATATAGTAATAAATTCCAAATTTAGCAGTCATGTATCTCAATACTATGTACTCAATACTCAATACTAACTCTCAACTCTCCACTCTCCACTCTCAATTCAAATCCACCCCTTCTCCATTATCTCCCTTGCATGATACGTAATAATGATGTTTGCTCCGGCTCTGCTGAATGCATACATATTTTCCATGATCACTTTCTGCTCATCGATCCAGCCTTTGGCTCCTGCGGCCTTCACCATGGAGTATTCTCCTGAAACATTATAACATGCCACAGGAAGATCAGTACTCTCTCTCAGGCTCTTAATTACATCAAGGTAGGCCAATGCGGGCTTAACCATCAATATATCTGCTCCTTCATATTCATCCAAAGCAGATTCCCGCATTGTTTCGCGGGGATTGCGAAAATCCATCTGATACGCTTTTCTATCCCCTTTGCCGGGTGCAGAATCGGCCGCCTCTCTGAATGGCCCGTAATAAGCTGATGCGAATTTTATACTGTAGCTCATTATTGCCGTATTTTCCAGATTATGCTGATCCAGCTTTTCGCGGATGCCCAGTATCCGGCCATCCATCATATCCGAAGGTGCAATCATATCAGCACCGGCCTGTGCATGGCTCAATGCCATTTTTGCCAATACATCAACAGTCTTGTCATTCTGAACATAATCATGCTCCAGAATTCCGCAATGCCCATGAGTAGTATAAGCGCAGGTACAAACATCTGTGATCACATAAAGATCATCAGAAAATTCCCTCTTCAATACCCGAACTGCATTGGCAACCACCGAATGTTTATCATAAGATGAACTTGCGTCCTCTGTTTTCTCTTCCCCTACTCCAAAAAGCAAAACCTTATTAATTCCGAGTGAAAGTGATTTTTCGACGTCTTTCAGCAAGGTATCTACAGAAAAATGACTCACGCCGGGCATAGCATCAATGCCATGCACTACATTTTTACCGGGCACTACAAAATACGGATAGATGAACATATCCTTTGACAGCCTGGTTTCTGCAACCATTTCACGCAAAATGGGTGATTTCCTTAATCTTCTTGGACGGATTAACATATGATCCTTTGATTTATAAAATTTGTTCAACCGGATTTAATAATCCAATGCAAATACTGCTTCGGCTAAGCCCATTTCATCCGGCGAAAAAGGCAGGGTGTATTTCACTCCCATTTCATCAAATTTCTGGCCGGTAGTTTTTCCAATACAGATAACCTGCTGATCCGGCTCCAGTAAATTCTCTGCAAAATAAGAATCCACATTCGAGGGACTTGTAAAAATCAGCACTTCGGCATAGGATTGGGCTACATTTTCTTCACTAACCGTTTCATAAACAGTCAGTTCAATTATTTTAGTATCGCCGGACAGTGCTTTCTGTATCGTCTTCAATGAGCCCTTGGCACTCGGAAACAGCACATTACTTCCGTTTGCCAGTTTTGCAAATTCTGTGGCAATATCTTTGGTATCAATTCCTTCTTCCTCACCATTAAAATCAGCAACCTTTCCATGCAGTCTGAGTGCGTCTTCAGATCCTCTGCCCAGTACCCCGAATTTGACTTTTTTGGGTAGCTGTGGATCAAGTTTAAAGAAGTATTCAATTGCATTCTTACTACTAAAGAACACCCAGTCAATATTTCTCAGAATAAAGGAATCGAGATTATGGATCGATGGAAAGGTTCTGATTAAAGACCTGTCTTCAATCTCTATTTGATGCTTCTTAAGTGCATTTCTCAAATAACTGCTTTCCGAAAGTTCGCGACTGATAAATACATTAGCCGGAAATTTGCGGTCGGGAGCAAATTTGGATACAATTTTTTCTGCCAATCCTTTGGTCGTTTTAGATTGCATAAAAAGGCGGTCAGGAAAATCTGTTCCATCAGATGCCTTGGCTGTCCATACCTGAAATAATGAGCCATCTTTGCGGCAATAACATCCCAGAGGCAATTGACATCCTCCATCAAACATATTCAGAACCTTACGTTCTACTGCAATCTGTTCGGCAACCTCCTGATTATTAAGGGGCTGCAGCAAATCAAATAGTGCTGTATCACGCTCGCGTATCTGTACAGCTAAAACCCCCTGTGCAGGCGCCGGGATCAATTCAGTTGGCTCAAGTTCTTCAACATGGAATTCTTCGCTTAGATCGTAACCCAGCCTGATCACACCGGCCTTGGCAAGCATGATCGCATCATAATTCTCATCACGTAATTTTTGTAGCCGGGTTTGAACATTCCCCCTGAGATCTTCGATCTCAAAATCCGGCCGTACAGCCAACAATTGAGATTTACGACGGTTTGAGGAGGTCCCCACCATACCTCCGAACTTAACAGCCAGTTTTTGCTGAATATCAACGCAATCTTTTAAAATAACCAATAACTCTGCAGGATCTTCACGCTCTGATACGGCTGCAATGATCAGGCCTTCCGGATTTGTAGTTGGAAGATCTTTATGTGAATGAACAGCCAGATCGATGGTTCCGTTCAGTAATTCTTCTTCAAGTTCCTTGGTGAAAAAACCTTTGCCCTCAAGCTTATCAAAACTGAGATTCAATATTTTGTCGCCCTGGGTTTTGATAATTTTCAGTTCTGAGTCATGCCCAATTTCTGCCAGACGATCCTTAATAAAATTTGCCTGCCATAATGCAAGCTCACTTCCGCGCGTTCCAATAACAATTTTTGGTTTTTTATTATCCTCGGGCAAATGATCAGACATGATTATAAATTTATTCCGGATTATTTTTTTGAATGCTAAAAATAGCCAAAATGATTGGGATCAACTGAAAATCAGCTATTTTTTATCAGAATATCCTTGGCCATAACCATTGGAACACTGATGTATTTTTTCTCCATATAATTCATTACACGAGCTAATACCTCACGGGAATTATCATCCATTCCCTCAATCTCATTGACAAATATCTTGTTCAATGCATTTTCTTTAATCTCTTTGATCCTTTGTGGAACTTCTCGCATGGCGATCTCCACCCGACGCTGTTTTAATACAGGCTTGAACTCTTCAATATTCTGGTCAATGATACGCTCTGCATTAACAAGCTCATCATATCTTTCCTTTAAATTATTGTTTGCTATTTCCTGCAGACTGTGAACCTCGATAAATGTAACCGGATTTTTTTCGAGCACTTCGGGGCTGGTATCATTCGGAACAGCCAGATCAACTATTACTTTTCTGGAAGTATCACCATTTAAAAGTGACTGATAAATATCATTGGTTATGATTGGCTCAGTTGCACTGGTACAGGTAATTATAGCATCGAAGCCCCCTTTATAGGTTTTTAAGTCTTTGAGGCCAAAAGCCTTACCTCCCAATTCTGCAGCAAGCATTTCAGCATTCTCAATACTTCGGTTAAAGACCGCAAAGTTTGAGTACTTATGTTTTTTAAGGTATTTGGAAATGTTACGGTTGGTTTCTCCTGCCCCAACAATCAAAATTCTTGCGTTGGTACACATTTTAAGCTCACGGAGTTTGCGATATGCCAGAGAAACAACTGAAATTGGCTTACGTGCAATGCCTGTATTGGTATAAACTTCTTTTGCTGTTTTAACAACCCGGCTCATGATCAGGCGTAAATAATCACCGGTAAATCCGGAAACGCGACAGGTTTCATAAGCCTTACGCACCTGAGCAAGAATCTCCTTCTCGCCAACAACCAGACTTTCAAGTGAACATGAAATTCGGAGTAAATGATTGAGAGCTTCTACATCTTCATAAACCACTACCTGTTTCACAAAGGTATCAACCTGATCTTCGGAAACCGGCAGGTTAAGTGTCTTAATAAAGTCCTTGACAAAAGAAGCATCAAGGTTTTGATCGGCTGTAAATACAAATTCTACACGATTGCAAGTACCCAGATAAAATATCTCAGGTATATCAAACTTTGCTTTGACACTTTCGAGACTACTTTCCAAACACTCATTACAGATAACAAACTTACCTAAATCTTTGAGGTCGACGTACTTATGAGTAAAGGCAATAACTTTTAAATACTTCAAGTTGCTAATCCTAAATAAAAAACCAATACAAATGTAACATATAAGCGATTTTCAATGTGTCACACCTTTGTAAACACACACGTTTAGAAAGATTATAAATAACACACCAGTGCCGAAAAACCGAAGAAATAAGAGCCTAAGCTAAAGAATTAAACCTATTGTAATGTCAGGGATTCCTCCTTTTTATAGAAGAATTGTCCGGTTAAAATTATAAACATCCCGATCATAATTGAAACATCGGCCAGGTTAAAAATTCCAGTCTGAAACAGTCCCAGATCGAGGTGCAGGAAGTCGGTAACTGAACCATGTACGATACGATCATAAAGATTACCTGTTCCACCACCTATGACGAAACACCATCCTACGATCTGCAAATTGGATAAATCTCTTTTGACCAGAACCATGTATAAACCATAAACAAGAAAAATAATGGGAAACACTGAAAGCAGGATAATACGAAAGAAATCCGGAAGCGCACTTCCCGCACTTAAAAATGCACCGGTATTTTCGACTTTAGTTAAAGTGAACCAATTACCGAAAATGCTAATTACCTCGTTGTGACCGACTTCATTTCTGACAATGATTTTTGAGACCTGATCAAAGCCAAGGTTCAACATGATGATCAAAATGATCATCGCATTACTTATTTTACTCATGCTCAGGCTCCAGCCAGTTACCATCATCCCGGATGATCCCGATCAGTTCATCGAGTGCATTTTCTGTGTTTACATTCTTCTTGACAACTTCTTTACCCCGGTAGAGTGTAATCTTACCCGGACCGGTACCCACGTATCCATAGTCGGCATCAGCCATTTCACCCGGACCGTTCACAATACATCCCATAATTCCTATTTTAAGTCCTTTGAGATGATCAGTACGGCTTCGAATCATTTGGGTGGTGATCTGAAGATCAAACAAGGTTCTTCCGCAACTCGGACAGGAAATATATTCGGTCTTGGAAATCCTTGAACGGGTAGCCTGCAGGATTCCAAAGGAGGTTGAAAGTATCGTTTTAGCAGAAATATCAGGTGCATCTGCCCAAATTCCATCACCAAAACCATCCAGCATTAATCCACCGAAGTCAGTTGCAGAATATAATTGAAAGTTCTCGTTGTTTGTTGTCTGTTGTCTGTTGTCTATTGTCAGGCTGGATTCATCGATCTGTAAATCCGATTTGCCGGGTAACTGATAACCGGTAACTGGTAACCCATAAGACCGCTTAATTATCACAGGCATTTCAAGCCCCATTTCCAACAGTTTAAAAAATGCCTGACGCTGATCCTGTAATCCGCAGATTGATTGAGTTTCAAGCACAAAAACCAGAGTATTATCCAAAGGAATCTCATTGAAAAGATCCGATTCAATATCTGTACCCGAGATTGCAACCAGATTCAAAGAAGTATCACGTACCTCTGCAGTAACATATTCTTTAAGAGTATAGTAAGGATGGCAATTGCTTTTATTTTGAAGCACTTTCCAGGTTGAATAATTGTAAAGCTGCTTCAGATTCCCCGGAAAATTAAAAGACGGAAGTTCATCAGCCAGATAAACAAAATCGGTGGACTGCTCCGCCATATTATACTTATCAAGCAGGGCAGAATACAGATATCCCACTTCGGACAAAATTGCCGGATCCTTAAGATTTTTCTTTGAAATATCAATTACCACCCGTGGAACCTGATGCCCTCCTATAAAGGTATTGAGTTCAGACGTATGGCGTTTTTTGTATTCATACGGATTATGTGTTATCAGTTGTCTGTTGTCTGTTGCCGGGCTGGATTCCTCTGATAACCCGATAGCTATCGGGTGATAACTGGTAACTGATAACTGATTACTGGCAACTGATAACTGATAACTGCTAACAGATAACTCTCTCCACTTATATCTATCAGCTAAGGCAATTGCAACCGGTGTTTCAAACTCAGGATCTTCGGTCAGGGATACACGAATGGTATCTCCCAGTCCATCCTCAAGCAAAGCACCAATTCCCACAGCAGATTTGATCCGGCCGTCTTCGCCATCACCAGCTTCGGTCACGCCGAGATGAAGGGGATAATTCATTCCCTCTTTCACCATGGTTTCTACAAGCAGGCGATATGCCTGTACCATGACCTGAGGATTGCTGGATTTCATCGAAATAACAAGGTTATAATAGTTCAAATCCTCGCACATCCGCATGAATTCCATTGCCGACTCGACCATGCCACGGGGAGTGTCCCCATAGTGGCTCATGATCCGGTCTGAAAGCGAGCCATGATTGGTTCCAATCCTCATCGCAGTCCCGTATTCTTTACAAACCTTTACCAGAGGGGCAAATTTCTTGTATATTCTTTCAAGTTCTGCCTGATATTCAGCGCTGGTGTATTCAAAATTTTCAAAGCGCTTTTTATCTGCATAATTACCAGGGTTGATTCGCACTTTTTCAACAATCCGGGCAGCTTCTTCTGCAGCATTGGGAGTAAAATGTATATCGGCAATCAGAGGTACATCATAGCCCCTGTACTTCAATTCCTTTTTTATGTTAGCCAGATTTTTTGCTTCCTTAACACTTGGGGCAGTAATCCGCACATATTCGCAGCCGGCATCAACCATGCGAATAGATTGCTCAACCGTACCAATGGTATCCATGGTATCTGTGGTGGTCATACTCTGAATCCTGATCGGATTGTGAGCACCCATCGGAATATGACCGATCGTTACCTCACGGGTTAAAAATCTGGAATAAGTATTTAGTGAATTACAATACTTGCCATCAAGGGCAGGAAAAGTGTTTTTAGTCATCCAGCGAAATCAAAATTTTTCAAAAATACATATTATAGGGGGAATGTTGGATTGGGACTAGCGGAAATTTTCCTGTGGTTGGTTCTCGCTTTCGCGAGAATGACAAGTGTTGTTAGGGGTTAGGAGATTACAGCCTCCGCTGGAATCGAAATGCGAACCGTATAATAAATTCCTGTGCTTGGTGTTATCCCACAATTATGAATAAATCTGCCAGAAAAGTATTATATTCATTTTAAAACTTATTCAAATTGAAAAGAAGAAATTTTCTAAAAACATCTGCAATCGGCTCTGCCGTTATAGCTTCTTCGGGATTATTATCCTTTCAGTCGGGAATGGCTAACATAGCACCTGGCATTCCATCTATAAAAAATCCATTAAACCTGTATGGTTCCTTAGAACCAGTTCTTGAAGGAATCCGGGCGAACAATCCTATGGATCTGACCGTTGCAAACTGGAGAAAAAAGAATCCAAAGGGCAGTTATAAAAAATGGCAGGCCGCAGCCAGAAAATGTCTACTGGAGGGACTGCACTATAACCCCGGACCATTAAACCTGGCACCAGAAGTGATTCAAAAAGAAGACAGGGGCACCCACACTTTCGAAAAAATACTTTTTAATACTACTCCATGGCATCGGCTTGAGGCTTACCTCTTATTGCCAAAAGGAATTAAAAAACCAGTTCCGGGTATCGTTGCACTGCATGAATGGGGAGGCCCTATGGGCTTTGGCAAAGACCGGATCGCCAATGGCGGGAAGGATCATGAGCTATTGGTGAAACATCGTAAAGAATACTATGAAGGTGCCTATTTAACAGAAGAACTGGTTAACAGAGGCTATGCTGTTATCGTTATAGATGCACATCATTTCGGTGCCCGTGTTCCTAAAGGCATCAATGGAATACCTCTTAACTTTGATCCTTTTTCATTATCAGCCGGGGAATACAATCAGTTTGATACTAAGATCCGTGATCTTTTATATTATGGTGTAAGGCAGTTAAATTGGGCGGGGACTACCTGGGCAGGCATAAACTACTTTGACGATTCAAGATGTATTGATTATTTAGCTACCCGCCCGGAAGTGGATATGAAAAGAATGGGAGTAACAGGCTTATCTGGTGGAGGATGGAGAACCAATATCCTTGCGGCACTGGATACACGGATAAAGGCTTCAGTAAGCGTTGGATGGATGACTACCGGCGACACGCAGCAACATTATAATCTTAGCGGCGCTGTTGGAAGCTTTTGTTTATTGCCGGGAGTTTTGAACAGGATGGATATTCCGGATCTTGCAGCTATGAGTGCTCCAAATGCTTGTATGATTGTAGTGGGTGAAGAAGATCCCCTTTTCCCGGAAGAAGGAAAAATGAAAGCCAAAGCAGAAATCCAGTCCGCTTTCGACTGGGCAGGAAAAGGCGATAACACTTCATTTTATTCTCCTAAAACGGTACATAATTACAATCGGGATATTCAGGAAAAAGCGTATGCCTGGCTGGAAAAACATCTCAAAGGTTAAAGAATTTTCTTTTATTGATTATTCTGCAGGATTACATTATTTAGCCTGTTTAGATATAAGAAAGGGTTAAATAATACGGTTATAAATGGTCGGATAAGGGTATGGGACAAAAATATTTTGATTTTTGAAACCAATACCTGCGTGTTATAGGCCAGTTCAGCCCTTTCCTCCGAGGGTAGTTCCGGCATGAAATTGCGTTCAATTTCAAATTACGAATAGCCGGAAGCTACCTCCTCCGGCAAGGTTTATTTTACCCGGAGCTGTTTTTCATAGGGACAGGCAGCCCGGCGCTGCTGGTGCGCACGCGCCGCACGTTCCAGGAATTAAATAAAGAAGCACACGCGACACGAGTGCACTAGCAAGGATTGGAATCCAGATTGGAATTTTTTATAATGACCCTGAAGGGGTCAAATGTTTATAGAATTATATTAAAACGGAGATTCGACCCTGAAGGGGTCGCACGTGAGAATTTTAAATACATACGACCCCTTCAGGGTCGGAAAACGGAGGTTTACGGTGTTTCTATAAACATTCGACCCCTTCAGGGTCGAAGAACAAAAACCTTCACCGGACACTAGTGATTTGCGCATTAAAACCCCATCGCATACAGAATAATATTCACCCCAAACTTGGTATTATCTTCTGCGTAAAAACGCTTATTCCTGAAATCATAATCCCACTCGCAACCATAATCCTTATTGCTGTAAAGCACGCCAATGCGGCCGTTTATTTCAATAGCTTTCAAATAATCATGAACCAGGTCATCACCCCAGCCATTCAGCTCAAAGGAAGTAGTTGGAGGCCCCTTTTCAAATTTGAAAAAGGATCGGTAGATCTCATGGCTATTGGGTATTTTCTTCAAAGCTGCAGGTCCGAACAATGAGCTCATCTGTGCTTCAAATGATTTTGCAAAAAGGCCGTCTATGTCATGATTACAATCATCCACAAAAACGAAACCCCCATTCTCCACATATTTCTTAAAGTTGGTCTTTTCCTGCTGATTAAACTGAACCAGCTTATGTCCGCTGAGATAAGTAAACGGATACAAAAACAGCTCACTATCAGCCAGATCCACAATTTTTTCTTCCTGATTTATAGGAACGGTAGTATACTCCACCAGTGAGTTCAACAGATTTGCAGGCATACGCTGATCGGTATCCCAGTTACCTGAGCGATATTTTATTCTTGCAAATATGAACCTTGAACTAAACATTCAACTAAATTATTGCTATAATTATTCCGAAAAGAGTTTTCGGGGCTATTTTATGTAAATTAGCTGATATACCGACATAAATTCTCCTCGTTTCAACCAATTTATTTTTAATTTTCCCAATTATTACATTCCGCTAACCAGCAATCATTCAGAATTTGGAAATTTCAGAGAACAATATTAAAACAATCCTCGCTAAACTTCCGGGATTAAAAAAAGAGGTTCAAAAAGTAATCGTAGGACAAGACCAGGTATTGGAGGAACTGATCATTACTTTAATGGCAGGTGGTCATTGCTTATTGGAAGGAGTTCCCGGACTTGCCAAGACCCTGATGGTCAAAACACTTTCACAGGCGCTTGACCTATCATTCCGAAGAATACAATTTACACCCGATCTGATGCCGACCGATATAATAGGCACCGAGATTCTGGAGGAAGACCATGCAACCGGAAAACGCTTCTTTAAGTTTAACAAAGGTCCCCTATTCGCAAATATCATCCTTGCCGACGAGATCAACCGGACACCTCCTAAAACACAATCTGCATTGCTTGAAGCTATGCAGGAATTTGAGGTAACCTACGGCGGACAAACTTATCCTCTGGATCGTCCTTTCTTTATTCTGGCAACTCAAAATCCAATTGAGCAGGCAGGTACCTATCCATTGCCGGAGGCACAGTTAGACCGCTTTCTTCTTTTTGTTAAAATCGGTTATCCGAACGAGCAGGAAGAATATGGAATTCTGAGCAGCACAACGGGTTCAAAAACACAAACGGTAGAACCTGTTTTAACCGGAGAAGAGATTCGGCAGATTCAATCCCTGGTGCGGGATGTAAGTATCAGCGATGACCTGATAAACTATGTTGGAAAGCTGATTCGTACAAGCCGTCCGGATACAACGACATCAGATTATGTTAAAGAATGGGTAAGATGGGGCGCCGGTCCACGTGCCGGGCAGGCACTGATCCTGACCGCAAAAGCCAGAGCACTTTTAAAAGGTCGTTATGCCGTGATCATGGAAGACCTTCATACCATGGCCTACCCTGTTTTAAGACATCGTATCCTGGTAAATTTTAAAGCCGAAGCCGAAAATGTGAGTACTGACATGGTAACCGCCGAACTGATCAGAACGATCGAAAGACCAAAGATCAGTGTTTAGAGATTCTACAAAAGATAAGTACTAATATTCTAATGAAATCTCTCATGTCCCACATCTCATATCTCATATCTCATGTCTCATATCTCATATCTCCCATCTTGTATGAGTAAATTATTAGACCCGAAAGTCTTAATGGCTATAAAAGACCTGTCGCTGGCAGCAAAAACTGTAGTCGATGGGTTCATGACGGGGATTAATAAAAGTTCAATAAAAGGCCCCGGACTTGAATTCAGTCAGTACCGAAGCTATCAGCCGGGTGATGACCTACGTTGGCTCGACTGGAAAATGTATGGACGTTCTGATCGTTATTATATACGGGAATCAGAGGTGGAAACCAGTATTTCGGTCAGGTTCCTGATCGATGCCAGCGGATCAATGAACCATGAAGACGGAGGGGTAAGAAAAATCGACTATGCCCGCTATCTTGCTGCTTCATTGGCATATCTTGCCAATTTGCAGGGAGATGCTATTGGCCTGTACGTTTTCAATGAGGATGGCTTATTTTCACTGGCTTCCCGTCAGGATTTTCAGCATCTGGCCCGACTGTTTCATCAGCTTGAAGGAATTAATGCAGGAGGAAAATTCACCAAACCCATCCACTATAAAGACATTTATTCCGGTTCCAGAAAAAGGGAATTACTGGTCTTTATTACTGATTTGTACGAACAGAATGGAGAGATCTTCCATTTGCTCGACACTCTTTCGGCATTGAAAAACGAACTTATTGTTTTCCATCTTATGGGGAAAAATGAACTCGATCTGGATTACAAAGGTTACACTGCAGTTGAGGATCTCGAAACCGGCGAGACAGTTAAAATTGATGCAAACACTTCAAAAAATACCTATCAGGAGAACCTGGAAAAACACCTTTCCGATTTAAGAATGAATTTGCTCGACAGGCAGATCAATTACAGACTGATCAGTATAGACCAGCCTTTGGATCAGACACTCCGTGATTTTTTAAATCAACGAAATAAATTAAGGTCCTAAATGTTCCAGCTTCTTAACCCCATATGGCTTTTTGGAATCAGTGGAATAATCATTCCATTGCTGATCCATTTATGGAATGTTAAAAAGGGAAAAACACTAAAAATCGGCAGTGTGAGCCTGCTCGGAGAAAGTTCCAGGCAGAACGCCCGCAGTCTGCGCCTTCTGGATTTACTTCTTTTATTATTACGTTGCCTTCTGATAATAATTGTTTCAATGTTACTGGCAGAACCTGTGTGGATTAGTTCAAATAGTCCGGCCCAGAAAGGAGGTTGGATTCTGATTGAAAAGGATAATTTTACAGAAACCTATTCCAATTTTCAAAAGGAAATAGACTCTCTGGATCAGGCGGGTTATGATCTCCATTTATTTGAAGTGGGGTTTAAAACTGAGGATCTTAATAAACTTAAGGATTCCGAAATCATCAGAGACAGTACTGCCGCTCAGCTTTCCTACTGGTCGCTTCTCCAAATGCTGGATCAGGAAATCCCATCCGGCAAAGAGGCCTATATTTTCACAGCAAACCGGCTTAATCGCTTCAAAGGTGAGCGCCCTGAAATTGTCACCAAACTCGACTGGAAAACTTATACCCCTAAGGATTCCAGCGCCAAATGGATAGAAAATGTCTGGTTTACTAATGACTCAATTAGGGCAATTATAGCTCAAACTGAACCAAAAGGTCTAAGGAAGATTCCTGCAAATATTGACCCATTAAATAGAAACACAGCATTTACCCTAGATATTCAGGATGGCATTACGAGTCTGAGCTTTAAAAATATTTCTGCCTCTGAGCAAAAGCCTGTGCGCGTCGACACTTCCACAATCCATATTGCCTTTTATACAGATAATTTCAAAAAGGATGCAGAATACCTGAATGCAGCAATCAGAGCAATTCAAAAATATACTCAAAGAAAGATCGAATTAAGTCCGGTCAAATCGGGATTAATAAAAGGTGATCACAACATTGTATTCTGGCTTTCTGAAAAAATGCCGGCTGAATCTCAGATTAAAAAGCTCAAAGCAGGTTCATCCCTGTTTATTTATCAGAAAGGTAAAACTGAGGAAATAAACAGCCTGATCGTATTGCCGGAACATTCATTGCAAAAAGAAGAAATCAAGCTACGAAAAAGAGTACTCATAACTGAACGTTCAAAAAATAATTACGCAGTCTGGGAGGACGGATTCGGGCAGCCATTACTGGATCTGGAAATCACAAATAAGCTAAAACTTTACCATTTTTATTCCCGCTTCAACCCAGAATGGAATGGACTGGTTTGGGATGAAGATTTTGCAAAAATCCTGGTACCACTAATAATTCCAAAACTCCAAAACTCGGTTTCTGATCCTTATGACAGCAGATCTATAGCTGAATCATGGATTATCCCGGCAAGGGCAGAAATTAAATCGGGAACCGTAAAAAAAAATACTGAATCAGATCTGAAAGATGTATTCTGGATAAGCCTGATACTCCTTTTTCTTTGTGAACGCTGGCTATCATTCAGAAAAAATTTAAACTGAGATGGGGATTATGGCAGGGAAACGATATATCAGTAAAATCAGGAAGCTCTGGATCAGTTCATGGCTGCTTTCTTCGATTTTAATTGCCGCATCGATCGCTGTTCTGAACTTCTTCGTCTGGTCTGAATTTGCGCAGGTTTCTTTCTGGTGGATTCCGGGAATTTTTATTCCCCTGGCGACCGGATTGGTCATGAGATCAGGAATTTTGAATCTTAGCATGCATGAAGTTACCCGGCTGTTAAACCAAAGCTATCCTGAGCTTGAAGAAAGTTCGAATCTGTTTCTAAAAGCAGAAAATACCCTCAACATGCTTGAAAAACTTCAAATCAGGAAAATTGAACCCGAATTAAGTACTGTTAAAGCTCCTGCTTCAATCTATCGCCGCCTGAAGATCTCTACTTTGATCTTTTTCGCTTCCCTGATTATTTCATTGATATTAAGCAGGTTTGACCTGCTTAACAAAATCGATATCGCTCAGATAGCAGGAAAAAGCTCAGATCTGCCTGAACTAAAAGAGACCCTGCTCCCCGGCATCGAATCGCTCAGCCTGAAGATCAATCCACCGGCATACACCAAAATGTCATCTAGAATACAAAAACAATTTTCAGCAAAACTTGAAGAAGGCTCAGTACTTAGCTGGAAAATTGAGACTAACCAGCCGGTTAAAAGCCTGGAATTCATTTTCAATGATAAGCAAAGCATAATTCTGCGTGCGCTGAACAAAGAAAGGACAAAATGGGCATTCAACAAAAGAATAGACAGCGCCGGATTTTACCAGCTGAAAATGGATGGTAAACTTTCAGAACTCTACAAACTTGAAGTGATAAGGGATCAGCCTGCTGTGATCAGAATCATTAGTCCGGCACAATACAGCAGCATCGACATCGGTGAGCCGAAAAAGACTCTATTAAATGTGCAGATCAATGATGATTACGGGATTGAAGATGCATTTATTTCGGCAACCATAAGCCGTGGCAAAGGCGAAGGTGTACAGTTTAAAGATCAAAAAATCAGTCTTGCCGCGTCATTTGGTGGTGACCGGCAATATCAGTTTAAGAAAACGCTGGATCTTGTGTCCATGGGAATGGCTCTAGGCGATGAATTATATTTTTTCATCAATGCAAAAGACAGCCGGAAGCAGGAAAGCCGTTCAGATGTTTACATCGTCACCATTCAGGATACGGCTCAATTGATGAGTATGGATGGTATGCTTTCTGGAGTAAATCTGGTTCCGGAATATTTCAGAAGCCAGCGACAGATCATTATTGATACTGAAAAACTGATCAAAGAAAGGTCACAAACCAGTGAAACAGAGTTTAAGAACCGTAGTAATAACCTGGGCATTGACCAAAAACTTTTGCGTATGCGTTATGGCAAATTTCTTGGTGAAGAAACAGATGAAGAGATTGGAGAAGAACATGAAGATCATGTGGAAAATGAAGCTGCTGATTTTGGCAATGCCGAAAAAATGCTGGACGGTTATGCTCACAAACATGATATTGCTGAGGATGCCACCTTCTTCGAACCTGAACTGAAAGCACAGCTTAAAGCAACTCTGGCTGAGATGTGGAGTGCTGAATTACGATTGAGGACGTACAAAGTGGAAGAGGCGCTGCCTTTTGAATATAAAGCCCTTCGCCTGCTGAAAGATCTGCAGCAAAAATCAAGGGTTTACGTCGCCAAAACAGCATTCAAGGCTCCTCAAATTAAGGCAGAAAAAAGGCTTAGCGGCGAACTAGACAAAATCACACAGCCTTTGGCTGAACGGAAATCAACAAAGGCAGATGACCGGCAAAACTCAGTAAAAAGAGCTACCGCAGTGCTTGCACGTTTAAAAAATGGCGACAATCTGAGCGCTCAGGGAAGTAAAATCCTGAAGGATTCAGGAACTTTACTCGCCGAAAAAGCCTCTGCAGAACCGGCAGAATTTCTGAATGCATTGACCGCCTTAAGGAGAATCATGACTACCGATAGTAAAGCTAAGCTTGCAGATATTCTTAGTGTTGAAGCTGCTTATCAGAAAATGATCAGGGATGAGATGAAAGTACCACAGGCTAAGAGTACCGGATCGGGATCGGCACTTTCTAAGGAGTATTTCAATAACTTAATTCGGAACAGACCTTAATATGGAGAACAGCTACATCATCATATCAACACTTGTTCTGCTTGGATTTCTTATATTGAAAGAGATCCGACGAAAGAATAAGGCTAACCTGATCTTCAGGGTTGCTGCTAGTTGTCTTGCTGTTATTGCCCTGATCTTTATCGCAATTCCCATTACTTACCAGAAGAAAGCAGAGCCAAAGGATGAAAATACCATTGTTTTAATCACTGAAGGATTTCAAAAAGATAGTCTTAATAAATTTAAAAATACACCAGTCTTCACTACAAATCCTGCGGTAGCTAAGGGTAATAAATCTGTCAAACTGATACCGGATCTGGCGGGCTTTCTGGCTATGAATCAACAATTTTCTAAATTTCACGTTCTGGGCTATGGACTTGAGGCTCAGGAATTAGAAATGATACTGGATAAGAATCTGCTTTTCCACCCTTCTCCCCTGCCTTCAGGCTTGCAGTCTGTTCATTGGAACAACACTATCAAATCAGGAGAGCAGCTTGTGCTGAGCGGGAATTACCTGAACACCGATAGTAAACCGGTAAAACTGATACTAAAAGGTCTGGGAACGAATTTAGATTCAGTGAGCATTCCTGCCAGCAAGTCGGACAATTTTCAGCTAAAAACCATTCCAAAACACCTGGATAAGGCTATTTATGCTTTGATCAGCATTGCTGAAAAAGACACCATTCTGAATGAAAAAGTACCGGTATTCGTACAAGTTCAGGATCCATTGAAGATTCTCATTCTATCCTCCTCTCCTGATTTTGAAAATAAATTTTTGAAGAACTGGCTGTTTGAAAATCAATATTCTACCGCTGTACGCTCAGCAATCAGCAAAAATATATTCAGTACCGAATTTTTAAATAGTACAAGGATCAATCTGGATCACATTACGCCTTCTGTTCTTGAAAATTTCGATGTACTTATCAGTGATCCGGATGAATTATCGGCCCTGAGCTGGGCAGAGAATCAGGCCGTACAAAATCAGCTTAACAATGGAATGGGGCTCATCATGATTGCTGACAGTCTGAATAAAGGCAAGGGGTTTTTCAATAGAATTTTCGATGCCAGATCATTTGTTCGGGCAGATGAAAAAGCGATCAGTCTGAACTGGGATGATTACCATACAAAAAAAATGACACTGGGCTCTTCAGGCTCATTCAGAATACTTCCAAAAGATGGGAATCAGGCACTGGTAAAGGATGATAAAGCCAACATCATTGTAAGCAGTAAATTATTCGGAAGAGGCAAGATCCTGCTCAGCAGTATTAATGATACCTATACCTGGATACTTGGGAATGATCTCAAATCCTACTCTTCCTACTGGTCAAAGCTTATCGGGGATATTGCGAGGATGAAAGAATTAAATTCAGTTTGGTCATTAAAAGAGCCTTTACCGATGATTAATCAGGAAACATTAATCATGATTGAAACCGGTTCTGATTCTATTCCTGTTGCGAGCTCAGATGGTGAACTGTTAAAATTCGCCCAGGATGCGGCTCTGGGATTCCAATGGACTGCCCCTTACTGGCCCCGGAAAACAGGCTGGCATTTACTTGAGACCGGCAAGTCTCCTGACTCAACTCAAAGCTGGTTCTATGTATTCAATAAAAATGACTGGGCATCCGTAAATGCAGTAGAAAAAATAAAAAATAATAGAAAATTCGCAGAAGAATCCTTTTCAGAAAACAATGAACAAAACAGTTTAGAAAGATATTACCGCGAGCCAGTCCCGCCAGTATATTTCTTCATATTATTTCTACTTTCTTGTACATATTTATGGCTTGAGGCAAAAAAGTTTTAACTTCAAAAAATTAAAAATCCCGAATCTGGTTCGGGGAAACTCTACTAACCAATTAACAGGAGGACAACGTATTGAAAAGAAGTGAATTTCTCTACCTGAGTGGAATGGGAGCCGGTGCATTCATGCTTCCCGGACTATCGCTCATGGGTAATCCAATTGATCCGGCGCAGGCTTTGGACGGCATGGATGTCAGAATTAAAAAAGCGTTAGCCGATGTGGCATTGAATGCTGCACGTTCAAAAGGTGCCAGCTATGCTGATATCCGTATTGGCCGGTATTTAAACCAGTTTGTTGCTACGCGCGAAAACCGGGTGCAGGGAGTGGCTAATACTGAGTCGTACGGAGTAGGAATCCGCGTTATTGCTGATGGCTGCTGGGGCTTTGCCTCATCAAACAATGTCGAAAAGGAAGATATTGCCAAACTCGCCGAAAGGGCTGTGGCTGTAGCAAAGGCAAACGCTAAAATTCAGGGAGAGCCTGTGAAACTTGCCCCTCAAAAGGGTTATGGTGAGGTTAGCTGGAAGTCTCCTATCGAGCGGAATGCTTTTGAAGTTCCGGTCAAGGAAAAAGTAGATCTGCTTCTTAGCGTCAATGCCATTGCGATGCAGGGCGGTGCCAGTTTTGTCAATTCGGTTATTTTAGCGGTAAATGAGCAAAAATATTTTGCCTCTACAGATGGTTCCTATATTGATCAGGATATCCACAGAATCTACCCGAACTTCACAGTGACCAAGATCGACCGCAGCAGTGGTAAATTCGATACTATACGCTCATTAAGTACCCCGATGGGCATGGGTTATGAATATCTTGAACCTAAAGAAAGCAGTAAGGTCAGAGGAATTGTAACCCGATATAAAGATCGTTACGACATCCTTGAAGATGTGAAAGCAGCCACAGCAAATGTGGATGAAAAAATGAAGGCCAAATCGGTTGAACCTGGTAAATATGACATGGTTCTCGATCCATCCCACCTATGGCTAACCATACACGAATCTGTGGGTCATCCTACCGAGCTTGATCGTGTTCTTGGATATGAAGCCAATTATGCCGGAACCAGCTTTTTAAGCCTGGAAAGAATGAATTCCAAAAAATTCAACTTCGGAAATAAACTGGTCAATGTTGTAGCTGATAAGACACAAAAAGGTTCTCTCGGAGCTGTTGGCTATGATGACGAAGGTGTTGCATGTAAAAAATGGGATATTGTGAAAGATGGCATTTTGGTCAACTTCCAGGCTACCCGTGATCAGGCACATGTGATTGGGTTAAATGAATCACAAGGCTGCTCCTATGCCCAAAGCTGGCAGGATGTACAATTCCAAAGGATGCCGAATATTTCTTTACAACCCGGAAAAGCGAAACTGAGTGTAGACGACATGATCAAAAATGTAGAAAAGGGTGTTTACATCATCGGTGATGGATCTTTCTCTATTGATCAGCAGCGCTATAATTTCCAGTTCGGCGGACAGATGTTCTACGAGATCAAAGAAGGTAAGATTGTTGGAATGCTTAAGGATGTGGCTTATCAGTCGAATACCCAGGAATTCTGGAATGCCTGCGGGGCAGTTTGCGATGAAAGTGACTACCGTTTGGGTGGGGCCTTCAATGATGGCAAGGGTCAGCCAAGCCAATCGAATGCAGTTTCACACGGTTGTTCAACCACACGATTTAATGGAGTTAATGTTATAAACACAGCTAGAAAAATTTAAGATATGGGCATATTAAGTAAAGAAGAAGCTCAGGCAATTCTGAAAAAAGCATTGAGCTATTCTAAAGCAGATGAGTGTGAAGTTAGCCTGAACGGCAGCGAGGGCGGCAACATCCGCTATGCGCGCAATGCGGTTTCAACTGCAGGCGATATGAGTTCTATGGGACTGGCAATCAGTTCTACCTTCGGCAAAAAAACCGGTTCAGCAACGATCAATGAATTTGATGATGCCTCACTTGAGAAGGTTGTCAGAAGATCCGAAGAACTGGCCCAACTGGCACCGGCAAACCCGGAATACGTATCACTTGAAGGACCAAAAACCTTTGCCGAGTCCATCACTTTTAATCCGGCAACTGCTGCAGTCAATCCCGATATCAGGGCTGAGGCAGTTAGAAAAAGTCTGGAGGTAGCCAAAGCTGCAAATCTTGAAGCAGCCGGATTCCTGGAAAATACTACCAGCTTTCGGGCAATCATGAATTCGAAAGGACTTTACGCATATAATAAGGATACGGATGTCTCATTTTCTGTAACCACCAGAAATCAGGCAGGTACCGGCTCAGGATACGTAAGCAATAGTTTTAACGATATCTCAAAACTGGATACTCTGGCACTAACTAAAATTGCTGCAGGTAAGGCTAATGGCTCGGCAGGTGCAAGGGCCATAGAACCCGGAAAATATACAGTCATTCTGGAACCGCTTGCTGCCAGTGACATGCTTTCTAACCTGGTCAGGGGATTTGATGCACGTGGTGCCGAAGAAGGCAGAAGCTTTATGAGCAAAAAAGGCGGCGGAACCCGACTTGGAGAGCAATTATTCAATGAGCAGGTTAATATTTATTCAGACCCCTTTAATCCTGAACTTCCGGGAGCAACCTGGAATGGTGATGGACTTCCCGTAGAGCGGACAAGCTGGGTTGAAAAAGGTGTAGTTAAGAACCTGAGTTATTCACGCTTCTGGGCACAAAAAAAGGGTGTAAAGGCGATTCCAGGTGCCGGTAGAATCATCATGGAAGGTGGAACCGCATCATTGGAAGACTTAATTAAAGGTACTGAAAAAGGAATTCTGGTAACCCGTTTCTGGTATATCAGAAGTGTAGATCCTCAAACTTTACTGTTAACAGGATTAACAAGGGACGGTACGTTCTATATTGAAAACGGGAAAATTATGTTCCCAATCAAAAACTTCAGATTCAATGAAAGTCCGATCATTATGCTGAATAATGTGGAGGCTCTTGGAAAAGCTGAACGAAATGGTAACATGATCGTTCCGCCAATGAAGATCAGGGACTTTACTTTCTCTTCCCTCTCTGATGCAGTATAATCATAACAATATTAACCATTGATTAAAAAATTATCGTTATGAGAAGAAGAGATTTTCTATATCTGTCAGGAGTTGGAGTCGGAGCATCAATGCTGCAATCGCTACCGGTCATTGGCCGGGATATCGCGATGGAAGATGCATTGATCCCTATTGATACAGCCCTGAAAAAGCGGCTCGCTGATGTGGCCTTGAATGCTGCAAGATCAAAAGGAGCAACGTATGCAGATGTAAGGATTGGAAGATACCTGAATCAGTTCTTAACTACCCGCGAAAACCGCGTTGAGAACATCAGCAATAGCGAATCCTATGGTATGGGTATCCGTGTGATTGCCAATGGTAGCTGGGGTTTTGCCTCCATTGATCAGTTAACAGAAGATAATATTGCCCGTGCGGCAGCAACAGCAGTTCAGATTGCAAAAGTGAATTCAAAACTGCTTACTGAGCCGGTAAAACTTGCCCCCCAAAGAGGTTATGGCGAAGTCAGCTGGAAAACTCCGATTGAGAAAAATGCCTTTGAGATTCCGATCAAAGAAAAAACTGAACTTTTGCTTGCGGTGAATGATGCCGCTATGAAAGGTGGTGCCAATTACATCAATTCATCCCTCTTCCTGGTCAATGAGCAGAAGTACTTTGCTTCAACCGAGGGTTCCTATATCGATCAGGATGTACACAGGCTCTGGCCAACCTTCACAGTGACCAAAATCGATCCGAAATCAGGGAAATTTGAAACCCGGAATTCGCTCAGTTCTCCAATGGGTATGGGTTATGAATACCTCATCCCGAAGAAAGAAGAAGAGATCGACGGATTATTTACCATTTACAAAAATCGCTATAATATGCTGGAGGATGTGACCACTGCAACCAGGCATGTTGATGAAAAGCTAAGATCCAAACCTGTAGAAGCGGGAAAATACGATCTTGTGATCGATCCCACTAATTTATTCCTGACCATACACGAATCTGTAGGTCATCCTTCAGAACTCGACCGTGTACTTGGTTATGAAGCCAATTATGCCGGAACAAGTTTCCTTACTCTGGATAAATGGGAGAGCAAGAAATTCAATTTTGGAAGCAATATTGTCAATTTCGAAGCCGATAAAACTCAGAAAGGTTCATTAGCAGCAGTTGGTTACGATGATGAAGGTGTAAAATGTAAAAACTGGGATATTATTAAGGATGGTATACTGGTCAATTATCAGACTATCCGAGACCAGGCACATATTCTTGGCCTGCCAGAATCACAGGGATGCTGCTATGCCGACAGCTGGAGTAGTGTACAATTCCAACGCATGCCAAATGTTTCTTTGAAACCAGGAAAAGCAGCACTCAGTCCGGCGGATATGATCAAAAATGTTGAGAAAGGGATTTACATTTTTGGACGTAACTCCTACTCAATCGATCAACAGCGATATAACTTCCAGTTCAGCGGACAACTTTGCTTTGAGATCAAAGACGGAAAGATAGGCGGACTGTTGAAGGATGTTGCTTATCAGGCAAATACCCAGGAATTCTGGAATGCCTGTTCAGCAATTTGTGATGAGAAAGATTATCGCACAGGAGGATCCTTCTTTGATGGAAAAGGACAACCAAGCCAGGTGAGTGCGGTATCACATGGTTGCTCTACAACATTGTTTAAGGGGGTGAATGTGATTAATACGGGGAGGAAAATCTAGAATTTAATGGAGAGTTGAGAGTGGAGAGTTGACAATGGACAGTTGACACCCGATATTCCATTTCAGCACAATCCCTGGGCACCTTGCTTATCCCCCTCTAGAGGGGGCAGGGGGAGGTATTGGATCAATCCTCCCCCTCCATCGCTCAAATCTTACGCGCCCCCCTCAAAAGGGGGACAATAATCCTGGTTCATTGTCTATTATTCTTTCAAAACCACAATCCGATAGGCATCGGGTTAAGAATTAAAGAAATGTCCATCTTAGTTCGGGGCGGATCGGGGATGACAGCGAGTTAGTAATATTTCAATATCAACAGACATCTGGCAACAGATAACTATTAATCGGGATGATAAATAAGATCGCATCGGATATTAAAAATCAGGATGCGATTTTTTTTGAATAAATTTTTCAAATCATTGTACAGATTCTTAAAAAGAACCGGATCTCGGAGATGTAACTTTTTACACTACTTTATGTCTGATATTAATATAAATCATAGCATAAATTATTTATATATTTATTCTAATCCAATCCGCTTCTGACGGTGTCTTTACCCTCAATGCGGCATTCCTAAACTAACCAATTAGATGAAAAGAAGAGATTTTATTTACCTGACGGGCATGGGCGCTTCTGCAGCCATGATGCCCTCAATTCCGGTATGGGGCCACGATGTCCCTCTGGATGCTGCATTGGACCGGATCGATCCGGCATTGAAAAAGCGAATGGCCGATGTGGCACTAAACGCCGCAAGATCACGCGGTGCTACTTACACTGATGTCCGCATCGGGCGATATCTAAACCAGTTTGTCGTAACCCGGGAAGACAAAGTTCAGAACATTGTCAATACCGAAAGCTATGGTATGGGTGTCAGAGTAATTGCCAATGGCAGCTGGGGTTTTGCAGCTACCGATAAAATGGACACCGACAGCATTGCTAAAGCAGCAGAACTTGCTGTTGCAATCGCCAAAGAAAACTCACGTTTGCTAACAGAACCTGTTCAGCTAGCCCCTCAAAAGGGTTATGGAGAGGTTAGCTGGAAAGCACCAATAGAAAAGAATGCCTTTGAAGTCCCGATGAAGGAAAAAGTGGATCTTTTACTTTCAGTGAACGATGCTGCTTTGAAAGGCGGAGCGAATTATGCCAATTCAATCCTCTTTTTAGTAAACGAACAAAAATATTTTGCCTCTACTGATGGTTCCTATATCGATCAGGATGTACACAGGATCTGGCCAACGTTCTTCCTGACCAAGATTGATGCGAAATCAGGTAAATTCGAAACCAGAAATGCATTAAGTGCACCAATGGGAATGGGTTATGAATATCTTCAGGCCGGTCCGGAGAATAAAATAAAGGGAATTACAACCCTTTACAAAGGTCGCTATGATATGCTGGAAGATGCTAAATCTGCAGCAGAGCAGGTGGGACAGAAAATCACAGCCAAATCGGTTGAAGCCGGTAAATACGACCTGGTTCTGGATCCTTCACACCTTTGGTTAACGATCCATGAATCTTCAGGGCACCCAACAGAGCTGGATCGTGTACTCGGTTACGAAGCAAATTTCGCAGGAACCAGTTTCTTAACTCTCGATAAATGGCAATCCAAGAACTTCAAATACGGCAGTGAACTGGTCAATATCCAGGGTGATAAAACACAACCGGGATCTCTGGGTGCTGTAGGTTATGACGATGAAGGGGTAGGTACCAAAAAATGGGATATCATTAAAGATGGAGTACTGGTAAATTACCAGGCGATCCGCGATCAGGCTCATATTGTTGGCTTAAATGAATCGCAGGGTTGCTGCTACGCCGATAACTGGAGCAGTGTTCAGTTCCAGCGTATGCCAAATGTATCCCTGATGCCGGGCAAACAGAAGAAAAGCATTGATGATCTGATCAAAAATGTCGAAAAGGGGATTTACATCATTGGTGATGGTTCATTCTCCATCGACCAGCAGCGCTATAATTTCCAGTTTGGCGGACAGTTGTATTATGAGATCAAGGAAGGTAAAATTGCCGGAATGCTTAAGGATGTTGCCTATCAGGCCAATACCCAGGAGTTCTGGAACGCCTGCAGTGATATGTGCGATGAAAGCGATTATCGCCTTGGCGGCTCTTTCTTTGATGGCAAAGGACAGCCGATGCAAACCAGTGCGGTATCTCATGGTTGTGCGACCACACGCTTTAACGGAGTTAATGTAATTAATACAGCTAGAAAAATCTGAGGATAAGATCATGTCAATATTAAGTAAAGAAGAGGCACAGGCTTTATTAAAGAAAGTGCTCAGCTATTCCAAAGCAGATGAATGTGAGGTTAACCTCAATGGTTCTGATGCCGGAAATATACGTTATGCCCGCAATTCGGTTTCTACAAGCGGAGGAATCAGCCAGAATACCCTGGTTGTATCCTCAGCCTTCGGGAAAAAACTGGGTGTAGCCACCATCAATGAGTTTGATGATGAATCTCTTAAAAAAGTAGTTCAAAGGGCTGAAGAAACAGCGATGCTCGCGCCCGAAAATCCGGAATTTGTATCATTTCTGGGTCCGCAAACCTATCCCGCCTCCCCAACGTTTGTACAGTCCACCGCAAATATGGGCCCGAAAGAACGTGCTGATGCGGTAGCGGCAAGCTTGCAGATCTCAAAGGATAATAAACTCAGTGCTGCAGGATTCCTGGAGAACAATACCTCCTATGCGGCGATGATGAATTCAAAAGGTTTGTTTGCCTACAATACATCCACAGGTGTCAGTTTTAATGTGACCTTGCGCACAGAAGATGGAAAAGGTTCTGGCTACGCCACCAAATCATACAATGATTTCAGCAAACTGGACGTAAAAAAGGCAACTGCATCAGCAGCTATGAAAGCAGCTAGTTCTGCATCTGCCAGAGCTCTCGAACCGGGTAAATACACCGTAATTCTTGAACCTGCAGCTGCCCTAGTGTTACTGGAAAATCTGTTTTTTGGTATGGATGGCCGTCAGGCGGATGAAGGAAGAAGTTTTATGAGCAAACCCGGCGGACTAACCAAACTGGGTGAGAAATTGCTGGATGAGCGCGTAAATATTTATTCAGATCCTTTCCATCCTGAAATGCCAACCAGTACCTGGGGTGGCGATGGAAGACCGCAGGAAAAAATAAACTGGATTGAGAACGGTGTGATGAAAAATCTGTTCTATTCGCGCTACTGGGCACAGAAGAAAGGTATAAAAGCCACTCCGGCACCCGATGCCGTGATCATGGCAGGAACAGATCAATCTCTGGAAGACCTGATCAAGGGCACAGAAAAGGGCATTTTGGTTACGCGTTTATGGTATATCCGCAGTGTGGATCCTCAAACAGTTTTGCTTACCGGATTAACCCGCGATGGTACTTTTTACATCGAGAATGGAGAGATAAAATTCCCGGTAAAGAACTTCAGATTCAATGAAAGTCCAATCATTATGCTCAACAACCTGGAAGCTCTGGGTAAACCTGAACGTACAGTAAGTGGCGAATCGAACACGAATGCATTAATTCCGCCGATGAAGATCAGGGACTTTACGTTCTCTTCTCTCTCTGACGCTGTATAGCTAATCCCTGCGATAGGACTCTGTGTTCTTGGTCCTGTGGTCGGTGAGAACACGACCACAGGACCTTAATTTCACTATCTTAGTTTCAGATGATTGGTGAGAGAGTGGTTCGTGATAACACCAACCATAGGGTAATCAGTATTTTCCCATATTGAATTTCCAAGTATTTTTGCAGTATTTTAGTAAAAAAAATACGTAAATAAATATGTCTGATACAAAAAATTTTGAACCTGGATCTTATCGTTATCTTCGGGGTGTAAGGCAGTATTCTGCTGGTATAACGGCACTGGATGGTTATAGATTAGAACGTGTACGATTCAGTCGGCCACTGCCACTAACAGAGGGCTTCTTACGCATCCAACAACATCTCAACACTTTAGGTCGTCCGCTCGCTGCATTTGGAGCCTGCGAATTACGTTCACCCGAGCCATTTACCGAACAAGGCTTTGTTGACTTTAATAACCTTTATATAGGTACTTTAAAAGAGTGGGGTATTTACGAAGAGGGAGGTGACAATCCCATAGCTCGCTCAAATGTCATTCCAGAGTTGAATAAACCATTGAGTCCGAGTATTCATGCTTTTTCTTATACAATGCCTGATGCTAAGGCAAAACCCTCTTTTGTAATCGCTGGTAGTGCTGAAGCTCCAGAGGGTATGAGTGATTATCGTACTCACAGTATTAGTCTTGGTGACATATCCCAGGAGGGCTTAATGAAAAAAGGACGCTGGGTGCTTAATGAGATGGAACGTCGGATGGCTGGTCTTGGCTTTACTTGGTCAGATTCTACGGCAACCCAGTTGTATACTATCCATAACATTCACCACATAATGGTTAACGAAATTGTAAAGCGAGGCGCAGCCTTAAGTGGTATTGACTGGCATTACAATCGGCCTCCAGTACAAGATCTAGAGTTTGAAATGGACTGTCGCGGAGTTTATGTTGAAAACGTTATAGATACAAGGTAGTCCAATTTTCCCTGTGGTCGGTGTTTTCCTGTGGTTGGTGTTATCACCAACCACATACACCCACGGCAACCTATATCTTAATTTTACTATATTAGTTCTCAGGTGGTTGGTGTAAGAGTGCTTGGTGATAACACCAACCACAGGGTATCACCAAGTACTTTACACAGGTGTATCACAGGTATCTAATTTTTATGAAAAAAATAGTTTTATTCCTCTTCTTCGCAATTATCACTAATTCAGGTTTTGCTCAAAAAGGCTGGACAAGCCTATTTAATGGCAAAAACCTCAAAGCCTGGAAAGTGAAGATCAATGGCCACCCGCTGAATGATAATTATGCCAATACCTTTCGGGTGGAAAACGGAGTAATGAAAGTTTCATACGATGGTTATTCAGAATGGAAAGACCGTTACGGACATATATTTTATAAAAAACCTTTTTCAGCATATGTGCTCGTAGTTGAGTATCGATTTACTGGCGATCAGATCCCCGGCGGACCGGGATGGGCGATCCGCAATAGCGGAGTAATGCTGCATGGGCAATCGCCAGAAAGTATGGGTCTGAATCAGGATTTCCCGATCTCACTCGAAACCCAGTTTTTAGGCGGGAACGGAAAAGATGAAAGAAGTACGCTGAATCTATGTACTCCCGGAACAAATGTATTTCTTGATGGGAAATTATTCACTCCGCATTGTACAAGTTCAACATCAAAAACCTATCATGGCGACCAGTGGGTAAGGGCAGAGATTGTAGTTTTGGGCGACTCGCTAGTAAGTCATCGCCTGGAAGGCAAAGAGGTCTTCAAATATACCAAACCACAGATTGGAGGTGGAAGCGTTTCCAATTTCGACCCTGCGGTTAAGGTTGATGGAAAAGCTTTGAAAGAAGGTTACATCTCCCTCCAAAGCGAAAGTCACCCGGTTGAATTCAGAAACGTAAAATTATTCAATCTGGCAAAATACATGAATGATCCCGCAAAGCTGGATGCTAAGCTTAAAGGGATATTGCAACAATAAAGCTTAAAGCCAAAAGGAAATTCTATCTGTTTGGAGAACACCTACCACAGGAAAATGAATGCTAATAGCAATAAGATCCCTCCTGCGTCGGGATGACAACCGCTTGACATTGACTATTTCATTTGACATTTAGCAAAATTACTGACAACTGATAACAGGCAACAGACAACAGGTATCTTCAATTCCCCATCGGCCTACCTTCAGGAAAAACAATTGGTATTCTATCCGGATCTTTCGTGTTTTTCTTACCTGAAAAATTTGCCGTCAGGAATTCTCCCATATCAATCGTACCAGAAATAGTATCTCCGCTGATTGTACCTGCAAAAGTATAGCTAACTGCCGGTCTGCGCCCCGGACTCAGAAATTTCACTTCATTCCCTTCAATACTTCCGGAAATTTCACGCACCGAAAAGTCGGTTTTATGGATCCCTTTGAGCCAGTTTCCATCCTGTTCAAGATAAAGTATATGATCACTTTTGCTGCTGAAATAATCTATTTCCAGATCCCAGCGACCGCCAATTTTTGAAGATGGTGCCTTCAGCGCTGTTTCAGCTTTCGGACTTCGCTTCTTAGAAAGCAATTCAAAGATCTTATCCCCAACAAGTTTATCCTGGCCCGGTTGCATTTGCGATGCATTAATTGATATGGAGGCCATTCCCGGATCAGTACTTCTTCCCCCACCCACAGTAATTCTGGGTTTAGAACTGATCATCTCCTGAATCAGTTCTGCACTACTCAAATGCAGTTTCTCAGGATCCCATGAAATACTTAAAGAAGCACTGCGGTTATTAATTCCCTCGGGCTCACGAATTGTAGTGTTTATGCTCTCGATTCCGGAAACTCTTTTGGCAATAGCATTCACCCAATTCATCCAGTTCTTCTCGCGTGCAGCATGATCCATTTTCACCCAGGTTTCTACCGCAGCAAGCATACCAAGAGTCTCTTCACGGCCAACCTTGTTATCGCGGCCAGGACCATGATGTGGTGAGCTTGCCTGCCAGGCCGACATGAGAATATTTTTAGGGCCAAGGAGGAGTCCGGCACATTGTGGACCGCAAATTGCTTTTCCACCACTGTAGGCAACCATTGTTGCCCCATTCTTCAGATGAACATTCGGAATAGTCAGAATTTCGGCTGCGGCATCAGCAAGAATTGGAATATTTAAAGGTTTAGCGATTGCAGCAATTACTTCAAGGCTCATTGGTCCGGGAACCAGATTCCCACCACTAAGTTTGATCATTGCAGTCTTAGGTCCCATAGCATCCTTTAGTTCTTCAATAGTTTCAACCCGTATAATCTTTACCCCAATATTCTGAATTGCAAAATCGTAGGCACTGAATGAGCCTGCAGGTATGATCACTTCAGTTTTATCCAATCCGCTCAGATCAGGGATTCGATGCAGTTTCTCAGGATTACCTCCTGCAACGCAAGCTGCAGTTGCCATTTTGAGAGCAGCGGCGCAACCAGCCGTCACCATTCCCCACTGTGCACCAGTTAACTCAGCAAGCCTCTTCCCTACCGCATCAGCCAGTTCATCCATCTGAACAAAATGTCTCGAAGCTGAATCCATTGCCGCTCTGACTTCAGGCAGTTCAATTGAGCCGCCGATAATGGTAAAAGTCCCGCGGCAGTTAATAACCGGCTCAACTCCAATCGACTGGAATATTTGCGGCCCGGGTGTAAGCGGACCATCAGGAAGCACAGGTGCGATGAACTCATTAACAGCTCCCATTGCTGATTCAGTTGATCCGGCCATGGCTCCTGCCAGCGGCAGAAAAGTAAGACCTTTAATTAATTCTCTTCTTTTCATTGATGATAGATTTATGCAGGTTTCCCTGTAAGCAATTTCATGTAATTTTCAGAGAATAACAAGAGAAGGCTTAAAGGTAAAAGCAGAAAGCTTAAAGCAAAAAGAAAATTCAATCTCAATAATGGATCTCCTCATTGGCACAAACAGTCCAGTGATAAATTAACGGGAAACACCAATCAAAGAAGCTTTTAATATCTTCTTCATAAGCCGTTGAATGAATTTATCTGATTGACTTACAGAAACTTATAATTTTTTTATAAATTAAAACTAACAAATTAGTTGTATAACTAAATATTTAGTTATAGCTTTATATTACCGATTCGAATCAGGTATAATTAATTGTATCAGACATTAAAGGAAATTATATGGAGATAAAGGAATTAACAAAAGCAGAAGAGCAGATCATGCAGGTTTTATGGGATCTGAAAAAAGGATTCGTAAAAGATGTTGTAGACCAGCTTCCTGAACCGAAGCCGGCCTACAATACTGTATCAACGATCATCCGCATTCTTGAAACTAAGGGCTTTATTGATCATGAAGCTTTCGGGAAAAGCCACAGGTACTTCCCCATTATAGGAATTGAAGAATATAAAAGCTTTGCTACCGAAAAACTACTGAGCGGATATTTCGACAATTCGGTCGAGAATATGTTCTCCTTCTTCGTTAAGGAGAAAAAACTCGACCTGAAGGAAGCAGATGAGATCATGAAACTGATTGAAAAACTTAAAAACAAGTAAAATGAACATCCTGAATTATCTTTTACAGACAAACCTGTATCTGATCCTGTTCATGGGATTCTATACATTGGTACTGAAGAATGAGACTTTCTTCAGACAGAACCGTATCTACCTGAATACGAGTACACTCCTTTCATTCATAATTCCATTCATCAATTCCAACTGGTTTCAGGAGCTTTTTATTACTCAAAAACTAAGAGAAACTATCGTTCCGACTCAGATGATCTATGAAACTGTTATAGTCGGTGCGGATGAAGGAACAAGTAAGTGGGCGCTCGGAGGTGTAATTCTATCGGTTTATGCAGGTGTAATGGCCATACTCTTGTTGAGATTCCTAATCAGACTGGTACTATTGAACTCCAAACTCCAACCCAAAAAAGGGGCTGCCTACTCCTTCTTCAATACGATGGTTGTAGACAGGGAATTGCCTGAATCGGGAATCATCATCGATCATGAAAAAGTTCACATGAGGGAATGGCATTCTGCCGATGTTCTGTTCATTGAACTTGCCTCGATCATCAATTGGTTCAATCCGGTAGCGTACCTGTACAAAAAGGAAATCAGACATATTCATGAATTCATTGCTGATGAAGTAGCCGCATCGGTTATGCTCAGCAAATCAGATTATGCCCTATTGCTGTTTAGTAACACCCTGGGAGTTCAACCCGATCAGTTAAGTAATAATTTTTTTAATAACTCACTTTTAAAAAGACGTATAATCATGCTAAATAAAAATAAATCACGCAGAACCGGACTTTGGAAATATGGTTTTTCTGCCCCTCTTTTTGCCTTAATGCTGATCTTCTCAGCAGCCAGTGTTGCTAATGAAAACACTGACCTGATTGCAGGAGCCAAAAAACTAATCAGTCCTATAAAAGCAGAAGTATTTCCCACTTTAAAATCTTCTCCAAAAGTTTCTGAAAAAAAATCAGATAAAAAGACCCTAAAAAACTCTTCTGCAATTAGATCAGAGGTCTCTTCAAGTATTGAAAACATACAAACTTTCAGCGCCTTATGGAATCATATTCAGAAAAACATAAAATACCCCGCTTCTGCCAGACAGAATAAAATAACAGGTTATGAGATCGTATACTTTAGTGTTCAGAATAAAAAGATCTCCAATGTAAGAATAGCTAAAGGCTTACAAAGCGATATAGACAATGAGGTTCTGAGAACTTTTACTTTATTCAAAGAATCTGTTCAGGCTGAAGATGCCAACTATTCTATGGCTCTGGCTTTTCAATTAATAGGTTTTGAATCAGATCTTGGAATATTACCTGCCACCGGTAAAAATTACTTTTTGGGATCTATTACTATTTCAGCAATGAGAGAACCACAGAAAGTTGAAACAATTGGGACCAATTACATGTTATCTGAAGTAGTAGTAGTCAATGATTTTAGAAATGTTGATGCCCTTCCCGAATTTTATGGTGGCATGAAAGGCTGGGGAGAATACCTCCAATCAACTCTTAAATATCCTGATGGATTAAGAAAAAACAAGATAACAGGTAGAGTAATACTAAGTTTTATTGTACTAAAAAACGGTAGTATAACAGATGTCAAAGTTTTAAGGGGAATAGGTGGCGGAGCTGATGAAGAAGCAATTAGGGTTGTAAAAGAAAGTCCCAAATGGAAACCAGGTATATTAAAGGGAGAGCCGGTAAATGTCGCCTATACCATGCCAATATTTTTTCAGCTCGCATCAAATGCCCCTGAAGAAAAAACTAACTAACAGGAATTGAATATTATCTTTATGAGTTGCATGTTATAGAGAAATCTATGCTGCAACTCATAGCTTTTATTTGGGATTAGGAAATAAAGGCCATACCTCATAACCGACACCTGAATCAAGAACCAAGAAAATGAAATACTAATATTTGAGATTTAGTACATTTCTCAAATTATCTGTCCTTGCCTGAATATGTTGACCGAAAATAGAGGTTTATAAACAATAAACCAAAATGAGATGGCAACAGTCAGTGAATATGAAAGATTAACAGTTCAGCAACGCAAGGTGCGTTATTTTAATGAAACCTTTAAGCGTTT
>NZ_JAUXXZ010000030.1 GCF_030684675.1 Daejeonella sp.
GGTCTGACTGCGGGCACAGCCACTAACCTGGAAGGTGGCCTGGGAGGGCAGTTACCTTACCAGTCGGCAGCAGGAACCACAGCGATGCTGGCCAACGGTACAGCAGGTCAGGTCCTTCAGAGCAATGGAACGACCCTTGCCCCGAGCTGGATCACAGCAAGTGCGGGAGATATGACCTTAGCGGGTATTCAAACGGTTACCGGAGCCAAGACTTTCGGAGCAGCAGGCAACGTAGGTAAACTGATCATTGCAGGTAGTACTTCTGGAACAACAATCCTGAATGCGAATGCAACAGCAGGAGCTGGAACAGTTACCCTACCAACCACAGGAACCCTGGCTACCTTAGACGGAGCAGAAACCTTAACGAACAAAACACTGACCGCACCAGCACTGGGCGCTGCTACGGCAACCAGTGTCAATAAAGTGGCCTTAACGGCCCCTGCTACAGCCGCTACGTTAACTATTGCCGATGGTAAAACCCTGACTGCCAGCAACAGCTTAACTTTAGCCGGAACAGACGCATCTACGTTGAACATCGGTACAGGCGGAACCCTGGGAACTAACGCTTACACCAGCACAGCCTTTGCTCCACTGGCAGGTCCAACCTTTACCGGTACACCAACGCTGCCAACAGGAACAATAGCAGTCACCCAAACTGCTGCTAATAATACCACAGCAGTGGCAACTACCGCTTACGTGGATGCTGCAGATAACCTGAAAGCTAATCTGGCTTCACCTGCCTTAACAGGTACGCCAACTGCTCCTACAGCTGCAGCGGCAACAAATACAACCCAGGTAGCTACCACTGAATTTGTTCAGACAGCAATTCCTGTAACAGTGGTCGCTCTTGGTACCGATGCTACCGCAAATGCTACAACTACTTTGAATGTAGTTACAGGGATGACAACAACCGTAGCTGCCGGAACCTATACCTTCCAGTATTTTGTGAGATATCAATCATCGGTCACAACAACCGGGGTCAGGTTTGCAGTGAACCATACAGGGACGGTGAGTACATTTGTCTGGAACTGGCGGTATAGCGATGTTGGATCAGCAGCATCTACGGCAACACCAGATCAGGATGGTATCATCGCCGCCTCACAGGTAGTGGCTGGTTTCGCTTCGCGGGCAGTAAGTACTACGACAAGAGGTACAACATTGTCTGTTGATACAGCAAACTCAGACATGCTGGTAATCATTGAAGGGGTAATGATCGTTACGGCAACAGGCAGTCTTCAATTGTATCATGGCTCAGAAACTGCGGCTTCTACCCAGGTAATGGCCGGGACCTCACTCATACTTACCAAAACTTTATAAATAGATTAATAAGCAATTAACCGGATAATAAACCCGAACTAACAAAAATATAAATGAAAAATAGTTCTAAATCGTCTTCAGTACTTAAATATTTGCTGGTTGTATCAATATTTCTTTATTCTGTTTCTGCGTCTGCACAAAAGAGCCCGGTACGGACCAGCACCCCTGTTGTAAAGTTAAACAGTCCTGCAGACTCTCTGCAATACACCCTCGGAGCCTACCTGGGCCAATGGATCACCAATAACGGATTTATGGTTACCAACCCCGAATTATTTAAAAAGGGTATGGACGATGTATTATTGAACAGACCATTATTGATTAATGCAGCAAGTGTTGCTTCGAAACTCGATGGTTACCAGCAACGTTTGATCTCACAACGAAGCAGTCAGCAGGAAAGATTATTATTTGAGAATATAAAAGGCAAAGAAGGAGTGGGGATGCTCCCTAGCGGAGTGGCTTATGTGGTCATGAAAGCAGGAAATGGTATCAGACCACAACTGAACGACTCCGTTATGATTCATCTTAAAGGCTTTTTACCCGATGGTAGCCAATTTGAAGATACCTACGCTAAAAAAGCGGCTCTGCGTTCAACCCCTGCAGGACTCATCCCGGGCATGAGCGAAGCATTACAGATCATGCCCCTTGGTTCTACCTGGCGACTCATTGTTCCTTCCGCTCTCGCCTATGCAGAGCGCGGCGTCCCCGGCCTTATTCCGGCCTACTCTGCCCTGATCTTCGAAGTTGAACTGATTGATGTTATGAGAAGGTAGAATTGAGAAGGTAGTATTGAGTAGTGAGTAGTGAGTATTGAGATGGTAGTATTGAGTAGTGAGTAGTGAGTATTGAGATGGACTTACGTTCCCAGTCAAATGCATTGGTATTTATCAGTTTTCTCTGCTCATTGTACAATAGCCTTATTTTTCAATGAAGCAGGATTTAGTCTTGTTTCTTGGCTCTTGGTTCCTGGCTCTGGGTTATCAGTTATCTGTTGCCTGTTATCAGTAATTTACTGTTTCATTGTCTATATTTCAGTTGTCTGTTGTCAGTGGTCTGTTGTCAGTAAATCCTTCTTCATTGTCTATTATTCTTTAAAAACCACAATCCGTTAGTTATCGGGTCTCCACTGTCCATTGTCCTTGCATTGTCAACTGTCAATTCTCAACTCTCCACTCTCCATTATCAACTCATTTGCTTTTTCCCCCAACCGTATTAACTTTAACAAATAATAATATCGTATCTTGAAAAAACTTATTTCGTAAAATCTCGTATACAATCCACAAAGCTTTACGTGAAAGATCAAAAACACATTGGCATCCACCTGCCGGCCCTGAAGGGCTTGCTCTATCTGTTTTTATTTTTTCCGATGTTTTTGCAGGCTCAGGCGGTCAATCAGGTCTATATTTATCCCGGTGCGTAGCTTGTTGCTCACCCCAATGCTAACCTGAATATTTTTTCAGATATCTCCCATTCAGGACCCCTGGTTTCCTATAATACCTCTTTCATTAATTTTTACGCCAGCATCTGGCAGAATAACAATGGCAGCCGTTTGCCGGATGAAAGTGCCCGTGGCATTGACGGTACCGGCGGTATTTTTACCTTTTCGGATCTGCTTCAAAATGTCCAGCGCATCAATAATATCAATTCAGTACCCTTCAACGGCTTTCCAAATCTAAGGCTGGATAACAGCCTGAACGTTTTATCCGATCTCGGCGCTCTGCACGTCAACAATAACCTGGATTTCCGCAACGGTCATCTCATCCTCAATGGATTTGACGTGAATGTAGGTCGTCCCGGAACAGGAACCATCACCGGACACAGCCATACGAATTTCATTGTAACGGGCCCCATGATGACCGGGGGCAGTCTCGTCAGAAATACGAATGCGACAAGTCCGGCACTCGATTTCCCAATCGGCACAGCCATCGGAAGCTATACCCCCCTGTCGATAAAATACACAGGTGCTCCCCAAACCATCAAATTCAGAGTGGCTGATAATGTTTACAATAAGCTGAATTTCCCGGAATATGTAAATAAGACCTGGATCATGAACACAGCCAATGCCGATCCCGCAGCTACCGCTGAACTTACCCTGCAGCATAACGCTGCCGATGAAGGCAGCTCTTACTTCAGCAACCGAAGTGAAGCCTATGTTAGCCGCTACGATACACGCATGACCGGACTTTGGGATGTTTTACCCCCGATGACAACCAGCACCCCGGGTATCATCACCGCCCGTGCCGCAATATTTGATGCCTACATGAATACCCGTCTGAATATCACGGCGATCAAATCCATAGAGTATTTCTCCAAAACCGTCATTAAAGAGGATATCGATGAAAGCACCCCGGTGAACGTTCCGGATGCGATCTCTCCGAACGGGGATGGCTTTAATGACGTGTACGAAGTAGTGAAACGTTTGCCTACAGATGTGCTGCGCTTTGAAGTTTACAGCCGTAACCAGGTTCTGGTTTTTCAGGATCTTGATTACCAGAATACCTTCAATGGCACGGGCAATATGGGTGGCTTCATTGGAAATACGCTTCCCGATGGCATTTATTATTATCTGATCAGCGTGAATGGCTCCAAAGGCATTCCTGGTTACCTCATTATCAACCGCTAATATGAAGAAGCAAGCAGCGCGGATTTTATTACTATCCCTGACAGTACTGCTGCCTGAGCTGCTTAGGGCACAGCAACTGCCACTATATTCGCAGTACATGTTCAATACGCTGGAGATCAACCCGGCCTATGCGGGTTTTAAGCAGTCGGTGCAGTTTACCAGCATTTTCAGGAAGCAGTTTAACGGCATCAAGGATGCCCCTCAAACGGCAATGCTTTCGGGAGATATGCCGATTGGAGATACCAAACTGGGCATCGGACTCAAAATTGTTGACGATCGAATTTCAATTACCCAGAACTTCGGGGCCCAGGGCTCCATGTCCTACCGGATTGAAGGAGATAACTCTAACCTTGCCTTCGGAATACAGATGGGTGCCCTCAACTATAAAACCGATTTCAGCAAATTAAATATCACCAATCCTGGAGATCCGGTATTTGCAACGAACCTGAATGCGATGACAGCCAATTTCGGTACAGGCGTATTCTACAATACGGATAAATTGTATGTGGGATTCTCGGCTCCGAACCTGGTGCGGACAAAGCTTCGGAAAGTGGATGTGGCCCTCTCGGAGTATGATGTGAAACAGAACACCCACATGTACCTGAATGCGGGCTACCTGATTGACCTGAATGATAACTTTATTTTAAAGCCATCCTTCCTGTTAAGAGGGGTGAAGGGTATTCCCTTGCAATACGATGTGAATGCGAATGTGTTTTTTAGGGACCTGATGTCGGCGGGAGTATCCTACCGTAGTCACAGCGCATTGGTGGGCCTGCTTGATTTCAGGCTGGTGCCAACCCTTCGTTTAGGTTATGCGTATGATTATAACCTGGGAAGACTAAACAACTTTTCGAAGGGAACACATGAGATAATATTACGGTATCATATTCCATTTGATAAGGATACGTTGATGCCGAGCTACTTGTTTTAATTGAGAGTGGAGAGTGGAGAGTTGATAATTGTCAATGAAGCAGGGTATTGTCCCCCTCTGGAGGGGGGTGCGTAAGGCCTGAGCGAATGGAGGGGGAGGATTATTTATCCAATACCTCCCCCTGCCCCCTCTGGAGGGGGATAAGCAAGGTGCCCAGGGATTGTGCTGAAGAGATGATTGATATCCGATAGTATCGGGTTAAGAGTTGACAATGAAGCAGGATTATTGTCCCCCTCTGGAGGGGGGTGCGTAAGGTTTGAGCGAATGGAGGGGGAGGATTATTTATTTAATACCTCCCCCTGCCCCCTCTAGAGGGGGATAAGCAAGGTGCCCAGGGATTGTGCTGAAGAGATGATTGATATCCGATAGCTATCGGGCTAAGAGTTGACAATGAAGCAGGATTATTGTCCCCCTCTGGAGGGGGGTGCGTAAGGCCTGAGCGAATGGAGGGGGAGGATTATTTATCCAATACCTCCCCCTGCCCCCTCTGGAAGGGGATAAGCAAGGTGCCCAGGGATTGTGCCGGCAGGCAGGGATGACAGGTAAAATATTGAAATGAATTTTAAAATGAACAAGGATTTACTGACAACAGACAACTGATATATAGACAATGAATCCGGATTTATATACAACTCTTGCTTTAAGCTTTAAGCTTTCTGCTTTCAGCTTATAATATGAATAGGGAACAATAATTTTATAAAAAGAAAAAACGTACCAGGTAAAACATAACACTATGCGTCCAGTAAAATTACTATCCATTGCTTTAATGCTTACAGGAATATTCTTCCTTGGCAAGGCAACAGCTCAGATCAAGATCGGAACCAATGGAGCCAATATCCAGCCCTCATCTTTGCTGGAGCTCGAGAGCGCTAATCAGGGTTTTCTATTGCCGCGTATGGCTAATACCATTGCCATTGATGCATTGAATCCGCCTAACGGGATGATGATCTATCGGACCACAGATCCTGCCGGACTCTATATCCGTAAAAATAACCAATGGGAATACATCACCGGTTCGATGAATGGGGATGCGATTTTTAATTCAGTGACAGTGAATGGCCCGGTTACGGCTTTGAGCTTTAGCGGACCCCTGACCGGCAATGCCAGCACCGCTACTTTAGCCACAACTGCAACCAATTCCAATAATTCTGCGGTGACCAATGATATTTCAAATCCGGGTACCACTTACCCCGTATTTGTGAACTCCACACCCGGAAATCAGCCACTGCGTACCAGTAGTGGTAATCTGAGCTATGTGCCGGCTACAGGAATCTTAACGGCAAGAGGGTTTAACGGACTCCTCACCGGAGATGTAATCGGAAACGCCAGTTCTTCGGTGGATGCACAGAATACCGTGAACATCCGTATCACCGATAATCCAACCAACCCGGCAACCGTTTACCCTACCCTGGTTTCGGGGATTTCCGGTCCCCTGGCACCAAGCGTAGCCAGTACAAAACTGAGTTTTGTTCCCTTAACCGGCGAACTGAATGCTACTACCTTCAGAGGGGCGCTAATAGGAAATGCGAGCTCTGCGACCTCAGTAACCGGAAATGTGGCAGCTGTAAACGGTGGTACCGGACAATCCATCTTTTCTCCCGGTGATATGCTTTATGCCAGTACTTCCACTTCATTGGTAAAATTGCCAATCGGGACACCCGGTACAGTTTTAAGGGTTAGCGCAGGCAATGTGCCAAACTGGTCGACCGCAGGTGCGGGTACGGTAATTAATGTAACCGGTACACCTAACCGTATAACCGTAACCGATCCTACCGTTTCACCGGTGCTGGATATTGCGACTACCTATCCAGGACAAGCCTCTATCTCCACACTTGGCACGATCACTGCCGGAACATGGAATGCTACTGAAGTAGGTGTAGCTTATGGCGGAACCGGACGTACTTCACTCGCTGCCGGAAGAGTACTGGTAGGCAATGGTACCGGAATAGTAAATTCTGTGGATGGCGATGTACCCAACCTGGTTCTGACTTCAAACGGACCCGGACTGGCACCTACTTTCAAATCTCCGGGTGCAGGGGATATGGTACTCAACGTAGACCAGACCATTACCGGGATAAAAACTTTTGGTGCAGCAGGAAATGTAGGTAAACTGGTGCTTGCCGGAAATACCAGCGGTACAACTATCCTAAATGGGCCTTCTGCCGGGCTTGGAGGTACAGTCATACTTCCTTTAACCGGAACCCTGGCTACCCTGGCAGGTACAGAAACATTGAGTAATAAAACATTGACTTCTCCAACCCTGACCAACCCCTCCATTGGTGCTGCGGTAGGTACCACATTGGTTCTTGGGGGAGGAACTCCGCTTGGGACGACCAATCAAACAGGTACCGGGCGGATCGTAATGGATAATACTCCAACCCTGATCACACCAAATATTGGCGTTGCTACCGGTACAAGTCTGAATCTTGGTGGTGGAACAGTTACCGCGGCAACTTTTTCGGGTACTGCAAATGATGTAAATAATGTAAATGGTATCGCGGCCAGTACTGTACAGGCTGGTTCAGCATTGGCAAATAGTTCTACAGCAAATAATGATGCCGGAACAATTGTAAGAAGGGATGGAACAGGTAATTTCTCTGCAGGAACAATTACAGCTAATCTTACCGGAACAGCGTCAAATGCAACTCTTGCCGCAAATGCAACTACCGCCACCAGTGCTACCAATACAAACATTACAGATGATAATACAACAGCGACAGATATCTATCCAACCTTTGTTACAGGTACTTCCGGTAATAATGGTCAAAGAGTTAATAGTGTAAAACTTACTTATCGTCCTTCGACTGGTATGTTGAATGCAACCGGTATGAGAGCCAGCCAATTTACTTCAACAGCTACACTTGGCACTCCGCCATTTGTAGTGGCTTCTGCTACTCCTGTTGCAACCCTTAGCATTGGTGGAAATGCGGCTACGGCTACTAGATTAGCCGCTAACGTTGATATATATGGAAGTACTTTTGACGGTTTCTCTTCTATAGCTGGACCAGTAGCAGGACAATTTGGAGGAACTGGGGTAGCAAATACAGGCAGAACGATCACATTAGCTACTAATTTAGTAACAACAGGAGCCGGCGTAATAACTTTAAACTCAGCAGCAGGATCTACTGTTACGCTTCCGGCCTCTGGTACTTTGTATGGGACTCAAGTGGGAACAATCACTTCTGCAAGCTTAGGCACATCCTTATCTGACGAAACAGGAACAGGTGTAGCGGTATTATCTATAGATCCCAGATTAGTTAAGCCGGTTGCGTCATCACTTTTAGGAGATGGTGCATATTTAGCAACTAAAGGACCGGTAGGTGTTGGTGTCGGTCTTGCTACTGCCGTTGCAGGAACAAATTTGGCCGGTACTGTAACTATCGTAATGACCGGTGCCGGAACAACAAGTAATAAATTGATTGAGGTAACATATTCTGAAGCATTTCCCGCAGGATCATTTCCTGTTTTATATCCGGCAAATCCAGCCGCCGCAGAATTATCCGGAACCTCACAGGTTTATGCCCAAGGATTTACCAATAGATTTGAGATTACCTCAGGTTCAGGTACAGGTTTAGCTAACGGAGCCACTTATATCTGGAATTACCATGTAATCGGCAGATAATATACTTTAACGATAATTATTTAATTTCAAAGAAATTGTCACCCGGCATATACCTTACAGATGAGAAAAGCATTTTTATTTCTATTGATCCTCTGTATCGGATGCCGCAAAGATCCCGAGCCGCTTCCGGCTAAGGCAATATTGCTTTTGCCAAAGAACAATGAGATCTGTGCCGACGGTGTTATCATTTCTGCGAGCCGCACAAAGATTCTGTTCAAATGGGAAGCCTCAAAAAACAGCGATTCCTATGTTTTGAGTATAAAAAATCTCGATAATGGGCAGATCAGCACCCATAGCACCGATAAAACCCAATTGGAGCTTGAACTCGACCGAAATCTGGCTTATTCCTGGTTTATTTCGTCTAAAAACAGCCAAATCAACAAGGAGATTAGCAGTGATCTCTGGAAGTTCTATAATCCTGCACCTGCTCAAACCTCTTTTTCACCTTTCCCGGCAGAATTGACAGCGCCGCGCTATGGTGAGGTAATCCCACTGTCTACGGCGACAGTAACATTAAGATGGTCGGCAACAGACCCCGATGGGGATATCGACAGCTATGATGTTTATCTGGGGAATACCAATGTGCCGGTTTTGTACAGATCCGGACTAAAAACAGCAGTGCTCGCTGATCTGGTACTCGACCGCAATAAAACCTATTACTGGAAGATCATTACCCGCGATACCAAGGGCAACCGCTCCAACTCGGATGTATATCAATTTAAACTGGATTGATGATGAAAGAAGCCTGATATGAATAAAATTTTACTCTTTTTTATCGCCCTCAGCCTCATTTCTGCCGAATTGTCGGCACAATTGCAGGCTGTGCCGCTCGAACAGCGGGTTGAAAACTCCACACTGGTTTTCGAAGGTAGGGTTTTGCGTAAATCCTCTTTCTGGGATACTGATCGCAGGCACATTTATACTTCCAATTTAGTTTCAGTTTACAAGGTTTTTAAGGGTGAATTGAGCAATGCCATTGTCGAGGTTATCACGATAGGCGGAATCGTAGGAAATGAAATGGAAAAGGTTTCCTATGGTCTGGATCTTCAGGAAGGCTCTGTGGGAGTTTTTACCTGTATTCCAAACAATACCAAGCTCGCCACTTCATCCAAAAATTTACGGCTCAGGCCTTATGCAGAGATTCAGGGCTTTATCCGCTATGATCTTGCCACTGGTACTGCAAGGGATGTATTTAAAGTGTATAAAAATGTTTCAGGAGAGATCTATCCCGTCCTGCAAAAACTGACACATTCAAATTATAAAGTGATGAACAAGGCTGATTTTTAAATAAAATAGGGCCATTTCGGGTAAAAATGCGAAAGATTAGCCTATCGGTCATGACAGTTTTACTGTTCTTATGCACGGTTTTTACCGGGGTATATGGCCAGTCTATAACTAGTTTTTCGCCAAATACGACTTCCGCCGGTACCGGTAGCCAGGTTACCATTACAGGTTCAGGATTTGGCCCGGGTCCTGCTACAGCCAATAAATATGTTGAATTTGCCAATTCAGATAACGGGGGACTTACCGGGGTTAAGCCGGCCCTTGTAGAGTATGTGTCATGGGCTGATAATCAGATTGTTGTGATTGTTCCTTCGGGTGCTGGAACAGGAGCCATTAATGTGTACAATGGGACCACCACAATCGTTTCTTCGGCCAACCTGACTGTTTCGTATAATATCATCAATGCTTCAACTTATCAGGTTAAGCATGTTAATAGTAATACGCAGGGGGGATATAACTGGCAATTGGAAAAGGGCTTCGATGCACAGTCCAATGCAAAGAATTCCTTTCTTAAATCACTGAGTGCCTGGAAATGCTTTACCGGAATAAACTGGAACGTGGGAACATCCACTCCTGCTAACCAGACTGGTCGCGACGGGATAAATATCGTCCGTTTTGATACCGGTGCAGAATTACCTGCAGGCGTATTGGGCGTTGCCTACACCTATTATACTTCCTGCGGAAGTAATAAATGGGAGATCTCTGAAACCGATCTGGTTTTTGACAAGGAGCGTACCTGGAATTTTGAGGATGCACTTCCGGGGCCTTCACAATCAGATTTTCAGTCCGTGGTTCTGCATGAATTGGGGCATGCTCACAGTCTTGGGCATGTGATTGATAATTCGGATTTGATGCATTATACCATTGCTCCCGGTAGTAGGCGTACAATTGGGCCAAGCAACAGTGCTGCGGGTAATTTTCAGGTTGCTTTCAGTGTTCAGGCAGGTGGAGGTATTTGTTCCGGGGCGATGATTGCTGCAATTCCGGCAACCTGTGGCTTCCCTTATCCTAAAATAACTAGTTTTAGTCCCGGAAGTGCCGGTACCGGAACTACCGTCAGAATAAACGGCGAAAATCTCAATACAGCCAGTTCAGTTACCTTCGGTGGGACAGCTGCTGCGTCCTTTTCCATTGTGTCTGCTACTCAGGTTGATGCCGTGCTGGCAGCCGGTGCCAGCGGAGAGATTGCTGTGAATACTTCGGGCGGGACCGCAGTTTACAGTGGTTTTGTTTATTTGCCTCCACCCATCATTAACTCATTTTCGCCTGAATTTGGATTTTCAGGTGATACCATTACAATTGTGGGTGCCAATTTAAACACAACCAACCTGCTTAGTTTCGGAGACATACCGGCTGCCTCTTTTTCTGTTGTGAATGATCAGACTGTCAAAGCAGTCCTGGCTGCCGGGGCAAGCGGCAAGATAAGCTTGAAAACCTTAGCCGGTACAATCGAAGCAAATGGATTTACATTTGCACCGAAACCTGCAATTAGCTCTTTCACGCCTTCGGGGAAAAGAGCGGACATCATAGTGATTAATGGAACAAATTTCAGGCAAATTCAGTCTGTTAAATTCGGCGGAATGGATGCTGCTTCCTTTACGGTAGATTCTGAGCAGAAGATCTCCGCTGTTCTGGGTCTTGGGTCCAGTGGAATTATAACAGTCACTTCTACTTATGGAATTGCGACAAAAGAGGGTTTCATTTATTTTCCTGCCCCTACAATTACTGCATTTAATCCGCAGCTTGCTGCTGAAGGTGCCAGTGTCAAAATCACTGGCACGAACTTCAGCGGAGCAACAGAAGTGCTTTTCGGAGGCAAAGCTCCGGTATCCTTCACTGTGAATTCGGCTAATGAGATTAGTGTGATTATGGGTAAAACTGCTAGTGGTCAGGTTTCAGTAACAACTCCCGGCGGTACCGGAGTAAAAGAGGGCTTTATCTTTATCCCTACGCTCAGGATAGATTCCTTTAGTCCTAAGATCGCGGCAACGGATCAGAAAGTCGTGATTAATGGCTCTAACTTTGTAAAAGTAATTGAGCTTAGCCTTGGTGGTACTCCTGCAAAATCATTTACAGTTGATTCTGAAAGTATGATTACGGCAACAGTAGCCCTGGGTTCAACCGGAGATATTAAGGTTCGTACGGCTGATGGTTTGGTTTCTTCGCCAGGCTTTACCTATATTATAGTACCAAGGGTCGATTATTTTACACCGGCGAGTGCAGGGGCAGGTACCACTGTACGGGTTGCCGGTATCAATTTCGACCAGGTGACTTCAGTAAAGTTTGGAGGTATTGAGGCCAGCTCTTTCAGGGTGCTTTCAGGAACAACTATAGAGGCTGTGCTGGCTGCAGGGGCTTCGGGAGCGGTGAGTGTGACTAATGTGGGGGGAACGGGAGAATTAAAAGGCTTTACTTTCATTCCATTGCCTGTTATATCTTCCGTTGACCCAATCTTGGGTGGAAAGGGCACTGAAATCAATATTTATGGAACAAATTTTTTAACAACACATACGGTCAGCATCGGGAATAAAACAGTGACTTCCTTCAAAGTGTTTTCGGCTACCCAAATTACCGCCTATGTAGCTGATGGGGCCAGTGATGGTAAGGTGCTGGTCTCCACGCTTGGAGGTTCAGGTTCATTTGATGGTTTCCGTTTCATTTTGCCACCAGTTATTACTTCTTTTCTTCCGCGTGAAGCCATTGCGGGGGTTAGTGTTTTGATCAGTGGGACTAATCTTGGAGATGTGAAAGGGGTCAGTTTTGGCGGTAAGGCAGCGGCATCATTCAGCATTTTATCGCCCACAAGTATTTCGGCTGTAGTAGCACCGGGTTCAGCGAGCGGCAATATCAGCCTGACTAGTCCCGGGGGTCAGGCAATTAAAGAAGGTTTTACTTTTATTTATACACTCCCAACGAATAACTTTAGTGTTTCAGCAACTGGATTAAGCTGCCGTGGGACCATGAACGGGATCATCAGCATCAAAACGCTGCAGACTTTGAATTATACCGCCACCATCACCGGAAACGGTCAGAATAGCCGTTATGATTTTTCGAGTACGCTGGAACTGAAGAATCTGTCGCCGGGACTTTATGAAGTATGCTTTACAATTGCAACTGAGAGCACCTTTAAGCAGTGTTTTGAGATTGTCGTTACTGAGCCTAAAGATCTTGCGCTCTTTTCCTCTATAAATAAGGAAGAGAAAAAACTGAATTTAAAACTGGAAGGGTCGGATACTTATTTTGTAGAACTGAACGGCGAACTGACCAAAACATCCCTCAATGAACTTCAGTTGAGTTTAAAGAGCGGTTTAAATAAGATAAGGGTTTACACGGATAAGCTATGCCAGGGTATCATTGAACGATCATTCTTTGTGGATGCGGTGCAGATCTATCCAAATCCATTCGATACAGAACTGAATCTGATACTGGGTTCTGAATATTGGGGTACCATTAAGGTCGGGATTATGGATATGGGAGGGAAGCTCATCTATTCAAAAGACCATCAGCCCGATGGGGGATTGCTGAAGCTAAATCTTGAAGAGCTGGCACCTGGTCCATACCTGTTGCAAATCTCATCCGGGGAACACCGTACGGTGCATAAAATATTGAGGCGATGAAAGACTTACGAATTTACTTAGGCACCATGCATTTTAAATTCGTCAGTCGCCAATTCTATCAAACCCTCGATAATAAATTTTACCGTGCCTTCAACTCATCCACCAGATTCCGTTCATCCTGAAGTTCACGGGCGAGTTTGCGTTCCTTTTCGGCGGCTTTACTTTTATACTCGCGGAATTCTGTGCTGAGTTCCTCATAGCGTTCGCTCTGTTCTTTCACTTCCAGCACTGTGCTGCGACTGCGGTAGATCACAAAAACAATTCCGGCTGTAAGTAAAACGATCAGTCCCCAGAGCAGGGTAGTATCACTCACATTGCTGAGTTTTTTTATAGGAGAGTTGGCTGCTTTTAATTCTTTGATCTCGGCCTGAAGGAGTGGAATTTCTGCTAAACCTTTTTGTAATTGTGCTTTGCTGTCTGCAGCGATCTGTCTTTCCTTTTGCAGGCTGTCGGTAACATTCTTCCAGAGCTGTTCAATTTTCGTTTTCCGGATGTTCTTATATACCTTATAAGAACCCGATTTAATCACTACATCCTCGTATTGTTTGGCCAGGGTGGTATCAGGAACCTGGGCAATGACATTAGAGCTTATACATATAAGCAGCAAAATGATAGTTAATAGGCTGATATTCTTCATGTTTTGCAGATAGGATTTTTAAAAATACGAAAATGATTAGGAATTGAGAAAATTTGAGAATTCAGACTTACGAATTTACCTGGGCGTCATGAAAGATAAATTCGTCAGTCGCAAGAATTCACCTGGGCGCCATGCTGTCCCCCTCTGGAGGGGGCGCGTTAGGCTTTGAGCGCAGGGAGGGGGAGGCTATCCAGCAATTCATAAAATTATCTTCGCCTCCCCCTTTAATTCCCCCTCAGGCGGGGGATACTGGATGCCTATATATACTGCTATAAGAAAACATTTCCCTTTTCAATCAAATTCCCTGGGCGTTATGCTGTCTCCCTATGGAGGGGGGTGCGTATGGCTCTGAGCGAAGGGAAGGTGAACCGGTAATTAGATAAAATATCCATACCTCCCCCTTTAATTCCCCCTCGGGTGGGGGATACTGGACGCCTGGAAATATTGCTAAAAGAAAACATTTCCCTCTTCAATCAAAATTCATTAGGCGTGATGCTGTCCCCCTTGGGAGGGGGGCGCGTATGGCTCTGAGTGTAGGGAGGGGGAGGTGACCCTCAATTAAGAAATCTTATTTCCAGGCTACCGGGATAGGCCTAAACATCTCAAAAACGAATCATTCCTAATCCTTCCCAAATAAATTAAAAAATAAACTCACAACTATTTGATAATTAATAAGACTTTCCTATCTTTGCCCTCCCTTTAGAGGGGTTTACTATGTCTTGAACGAAGCCCTACTGCTTCGATGGACACAAATTGATTAAAGAAAATGTCAGGAATTATTGGAAAAAAAGTAGGAATGACCAGCATATTCGATGCTGACGGGAAAAACATCCCGTGTACAGTAATCGAAGCTGGCCCATGCGTAGTTACTCAACTACGTACCGTCGATACAGACGGCTACAGCGCAGTTCAGTTAGCTTTCGACGACAAGAAAGAGAAAAACACGACAGGATCATTAAAAGGACATTTCGCAAAAGCTAAAACAACTCCAAAGCGTAAGCTGGTTGAGTTTAAAACTTTTGAAGACGAGAAGTCATTAGGTGATGTAGTTAGTGTTGAGATCTTCGCCGAAGGCGATTTTGTCGATGTAGTTGGTACCTCAAAAGGTAAAGGATTTCAGGGTGTTGTAAAACGTCATGGATTTGGTGGTGTGGGTGGTCAAACCCACGGGCAGCACAACCGTTTAAGAGCTCCGGGTTCACTGGGTGCTTCTTCATGGCCTTCACGTGTATTCAAAGGAATGCGCATGGCTGGTCGTATGGGTGGTGACCGCGTAAAGATTCAAAACCTTCAGGTATTGAAAGTTTATGCAGACCAAAACTTATTAGTAGTTAGCGGTTCAATTCCGGGAGCTAAGGGTTCATACGTAATCGTTGATAAATAAGAACATGGAAGTTAAGGTTATTAATATATCAGGTAAAGAAACAGGTGCCAAGGTGCAGCTTCCTGATGCGATTTTCGCAGTAGAACCAAACGATCATGCGATCTATTTGGACGTAAAGCAGTATCTGGCTAATCAACGCCAGGGAACGCATAAGTCTAAGCAACGTAATGAGATCGCAGGATCTACCCGTAAATTATACAAACAAAAAGGTACAGGTGGTGCCCGTGCAGGATCTATCAAATCTCCATTGTTCAATGGTGGTGGTCGTGTATTCGGTCCGCAGCCCCGCGACTACAGTTTCAAGCTGAATAAAAAGCTGAAATCATTAGCCCGTAAGTCTGCCCTTACATATAAAGCAAAAGATAATAACATTGTTGTTTTAGAAGCGTTCACTTTTGATTCTATCAAAACTGCGAACTATGCAAAGATTGTTGCCGATTTGAAATTAACTGATGTTAAGTCATTATTGGTACTTCCTTCAGCAAATAATAATGTTTATTTATCAAGCAGAAATTTAAAGAAAGCAAAAGTAGTTACTGCCGCTGAGTTGAATACATTCGATGTATTGAATGCAGGAACTTTATTGCTGACTACAGAAACTGTTAAAACATTGGAGGAGGCGTTCGCTAAGTAAGATGGAAATTTTAAAGAAACCAATTTTAACTGAAAAGGCTTCAGCATTAACTGAAAAGTTAAACCGCTTTAGTTTTAAAGTTGATCACAGAGCCAACAAATTAGAGATCAAAAGTGCGATCGAAACAATGTATGGTGTGAATATACTGGCTGTAAACACCGCAGTAGTGTATGGTAAAACAAAATCGCGTAACACTAAAGCCGGTGTTGTATCCGGAAATGCTCCAAAATACAAGAAGGCAATCGTTACGCTAAAAGATGGTGAAACTATTGACTTTTACAGCAATATTTAATTAAGACATGGCAGTAAGAAGATTTAAACCGGTTACCCCGGGTACTCGTTTCAGAGTAGGAGGAGTTTTCTCTGATGTAACTACTAACGTTCCAGAAAAATCGTTAGTTACCAGCATCAAGAAGTCCGGTGGTAGAAATAATTCCGGTAAAATGACTATGCGTTATCTCGGTGGGGGACATAAAAAGTCATACCGATTGATTGATTTTAAACGCGATAAAAACGATATCCCCGCAACTGTTGCCACTATTGAGTACGATCCGAATCGTAGCGCACGTATCGCCCTGGTAAATTATGCCGATGGTGAGAAACGTTACATCATTGCACCGGAAGGCTTGACAGTTGGAATGAAGATCGTTTCTGGTGCAGATTCTGCTCCGGAGATTGGAAATGCACTTCCTTTGAAGAACATTCCACTGGGATCTATTATTCACAACATCGAACTGAACCCTGGTCAGGGAGCGATCATTGCACGTAGTGCAGGAGCTTATGCCCAGTTATCGGCCCGTGATGGTAAATATGCGATCATTAAAATGCCTTCAGGCGAAACCCGCATGATCCTTGCAACTTGTATCGCTACTATCGGAACTGTTTCAAACTCCGAGAAAGCAAATGAGGTTTTAGGTAAAGCAGGTAGAAAACGCTGGTTAGGACGTCGTCCAAGAGTAAGAGGTGTAGCTATGAACCCTGTCGATCACCCTATGGGTGGTGGTGAAGGTAGATCATCAGGTGGTCATCCGCGCTCAAGAAAAGGTTTATTAGCTAAAGGCTTTAAAACCCGCGATAAAAAGAAGTCGTCTGATCGTTACATCATAGAGAGAAGGAAGAAATAATGGCACGTTCAATAAAAAAAGGTCCCTATATCGATCATAACGTAGCGAAGAAAGTAGCTACGCAGAATGAGGGAAATAAGAAAACTGTGATCAAAACATGGTCACGCAGGTCAATGATCTCTCCGGATTTCGTAGGCCATACATTTGCAGTACATAACGGAAACAAATTTATTCCGGTTTATGTAACTGAAAACATGGTTGGTCATAAGCTTGGTGAATTTTCTCCAACGAGAACATTTAGAGGTCACTCTGATAAGAAAAAATAAGCAATGGAAGCAATAGCAAAATTAAACGATTGCCCTACCTCACCACGTAAGATGAGATTGGTTGTTGATCTGATCAGAGGTGAGCGGGTTGAGAAAGCCTTGTATATTTTGAAGTATACCAATAAAGAAGCAGCAATCCGGGTTGAAAAACTTTTATTATCTGCGATCAAAAATTGGGAATCCAAAAATGAAGGTCAGCGCCCTGAAGACAATGAATTGTTTGTAAAAACAATCATGGTTGATGGCGGACGTCAGTTAAAGAGATTAAGACCAGCTCCTCAGGGTCGCGGACATAGAATTCGTAAGCGTTCTAACCACGTTACTCTGATAGTTGACAGTAAAAACAGTGAACCAAAAACTAAGTAAGGAGAAATGGGACAAAAAGCACATCCAATAGGTAACAGATTAGGAATCATCAAAGGTTGGGATTCTAATTGGTTCGGTGGGAACGATTACTCTGAGAAATTAGTTGAGGACGAAAAGATCAGAAAATACCTGGCAGCACGTATTTCAAAAGGCGGTATCTCTAAAGTAGTTATCGAGCGTACTTTGAAGCGTATCACCATCACTATTCACACTGCCCGTCCGGGTATCGTGATCGGAAAAGGTGGTCAGGAAGTTGATAAGATCAAAGAAGAGTTAAAAAAACTGACTAAGAAAGACGTACAGATCAATATTTTTGAGATCAAACGTCCTGAATTAGACGCACAATTAGTAGGCGAAGGAGTTGCAAAGCAATTAGAAGCGAGAATCTCTTTCCGTCGTGCCATGAAGACTTCAATCGCATCAACCATGCGTATGGGAGCTGAAGGGATCAAAATTATGTGTTCTGGTCGTTTAGGTGGTGCCGAGATGGCGCGTACCGAGCAATATAAAGATGGACGTGTTCCATTGCATACTTTCCGTGCTGATATTGATTATGCTTTATCAGAGGCTTTAACCACTTACGGTAAGATCGGTGTTAAAGTATGGATCATGAAAGGTGAAGTTTACGGTAAACGTGATCTTTCTCCGAACATTGGCCAGACTACCGGTGTTAAAGGAAGAGGACCAGAAGGAGCGGCACCATTTGCAGGTGGCGGCGAGAGACGTGGCGGTGGCGATAGACGTACGGATAACCGTGGTGGCGGTGGCGACAGACGTGGCGGTGGTGATAACCGTGGCGGAGGTCAGAATCGTGGCGGCGGACCAGGTGGTCAGAACCGTGGCGGACAAGGAGGCCAGAACCGTGGCGGTAACGCAGGCGGTGCAGGTGGTTTCAGAGGAAAGAAATAATTAAGTTTAGTATTTAGTAGTTAGTACATAGTAGTTAGTAGTTTAAGACGAAATTAACAACAAACTGAAAACTAACCAACCAACAACTAACCAACTAACAACAAAATAAAAATAAGAAGATGTTACAGCCAAAGAGAACGAAGTTCAGAAAGATGCAGAAGGGCAAAATGAAAGGTCTGGCCGGTCGCGGTGCAGAATTAGCCTTCGGTTCTTTCGGAATCAAATCATTAGAGCCTGCCTGGATCACCAGTCGTCAGATAGAAGCTGCCCGTATTGCCGTTACCCGTTTCATGAAAAGGGAAGGTCAGGTTTGGATCCGTATTTTCCCGGACAAACCAGTTACGAAAAAGCCTGCTGAAGTACGTATGGGTAAAGGTAAAGGTGCTCCTGAGTATTGGGTAGCAGTTGTAAGACCTGGTAGAATGATCTTTGAAGCTGAAGGTGTGCCTTTGGAAGTAGCCAAAGAAGCCATGCGTTTAGCGGCTCAGAAACTGCCGGTACAAACGAAATTTGTTATACGTAGGGATTTCGTCGAAGCATAAATTAGTAGTTAGTATTTAGTAGTTAGTATTTAGTAGTCTGACAAGCCTAACAACTAACCATCTAACCAACTAACCAACTAACAACCAAAAGAAAATGAAAAACTCAGAAATACAAGGATTAACAACTGAAGAGGTTGTTGCCAGAATTAATGAAGAGAAAGCTAATCTCACCAAATTAAAATTTGCACATACGGTTTCTGCTATTGAGAACCCTTTGAGGATCACAAAAGTGAGAAAAGATGTAGCACGTTTAAACACAGAATTGACTAAGCGCAAGGCGGAAGCGAAAGCATCTGCTACGCCAGAGTCCGCTTCTGAATAAATAAAAGTCCAAAATGGAAAGACAATTAAGAAAAACAAGAACCGGGTTGGTAGTAAGTAACAAAATGGAGAAATCTATTGTCGTTGCGGTTGAGCGGAAAGTGAAGCACCCGATCTATGGTAAGTTTGTTAAGAAAACTACCAAATTTATGGCTCATGACGAGACTAACACTTGTGGTATCGGTGATACAGTGTTAATTATGGAAACTCGTCCGCTGAGTAAGACCAAGAACTGGAGATTAGTGGAAATTTTAGAAAGAGCTAAGTAACATGGTACAACAGGAATCAAGACTGAATGTTGCTGACAACAGTGGAGCTAAAGAAGTTTTAGTAATCCGTGTTTTAGGTGGTACCGGTAAGCGCTATGCATCCATAGGTGACAAAATAGTTGTCACTGTAAAAAGTGCGCTTCCATCAGGGAACATCAAAAAAGGAACTGTCTCTAAGGCAGTTGTTGTGAGAACAAAGAAAGAAATCAGACGTAAAGACGGATCATATATCCGCTTTGACGATAATGCAGCTGTATTGCTGAACGCTCAGGACGAGCCGCGTGGAACGCGTATCTTCGGCCCTGTAGCTAGAGAGCTACGTGAAAAACAATTCATGAAGATTGTATCATTAGCACCGGAGGTTTTGTAAAATGGAAAAGAAGATAAAATCACAGCCTAAATTGAAAATCCGTAAAGGAGACCTGGTACAAGTTACTTCAGGTGATTCTAAAGGAAAACAAGGAAAGGTTTTAGAAGTTAAATTAGCTACTAACAGAGTTATAGTTGAAGGTGCCAATATGGTATCAAAACATACAAAACCGAATGCTGCCACTCCAAACGGTGGTATCGTTAAAATGGAAGCCAGTTTGCATATTTCTAATGTTATGCTTGTTGATGCCAAATCTGGTAAACCAACACGTGTAGGCAAGCAGAAAAATGCTGATGGTAAATCAATTCGCATCGCTAAAAAATCTGGGGAGGAAATTAAGTAATGGCTTACGTACCAAGATTAAAATCAAAATATAATGAGGAAATCGTTACTGCTTTAAAGGATAAATTCCAGTATAAAAGCGTAATGCAGGTTCCACGTTTACAGAAGATCGCTATCAACCAGGGTGTTGGAGCTGCTTCTACCGACAAAAAGTTAATTGATACTGCAATAAATGAAATGACCACGATTACCGGTCAGAAAGCAATTCCTGCAAAATCTAAGAAAGATATTTCTAACTTTAAATTGCGTAAAGGAATGCCGATTGGTGTTCGTGTAACATTACGTGATAATAATATGTATGAGTTCCTTGATCGTTTGATCGCTGTAGCTTTACCACGTATCCGTGATTTCAAAGGTATCAATGATAAAGGCTTTGACGGACGCGGTAACTATACATTAGGAGTTACTGAGCAGATCATCTTCCCTGAGATCAACATCGATCAGATCAATAAGATCATGGGTATGGATATCACTTTTGTAACCACTGCTAAAACAGATGTTGAAGCACTCGAATTATTAAAGCAATTCGGTTTACCATTTAAGAATCAAAATACAAACAATCAATAATGGCTAAAGAAGGTGTAAAAGCACGTGAAGTAAAACGTGCCAGATTAGTTGCCAAGTACGCAGATAAAAGAGCAGCCCTTAAAGCTGCCGGAGATTTTGAAGGTCTGGATAAATTACCTAAGAACTCTTCACCAGTACGTTTGCACAACCGTTGTAAATTAACCGGTCGTCCACGTGGATACATGCGTCAGTTTGGTATTTCAAGGGTAACATTCCGTGAAATGGCATTGGCAGGTAAGATCCCGGGAGTGCGTAAGGCATCCTGGTAAGAAAGCGGAAAGCTAAAAGATGAAAGCTGAAAGCTTTGCATGTGTCTGGTACGTTTGCAAGTAGCTTTAAGCTTTGAGCTTTATGCTTTAAGCCTCAAAAATAGAGTATTAACCGATGGCAGGTCCAAGGAAACCACCATCACAAACAATAAATAATGAATACAGATCCAATAGCAGATTATCTTACACGGGTAAGAAACGCCATCAAGGCGAATCACCGCGTTGTAGAAATTCCTGCATCGAACCTTAAAAAAGAAATGACAAAAGTTCTTTTTGATAAAGGTTACATCACCAATTACAAGTTTGAGGATACCAATGTTCAGGGAACGATCAAAATCGCTCTGAAATACAATCCGATCACTAAAATTTCAGCTATCCGTAATATCTCACGTATCAGTACTCCTGGTTTGAGAAGATATGCCGGAGTTGATAATATGCCGCGTGTATTAAACGGTTTAGGTATTGCCATCATTTCTACTTCTAAAGGTGTAATGACCGATAAAGAAGCTAAGAACCTGAATATTGGCGGTGAAGTTTTATGTTACGTTTATTAATAGGAGGATAAGAGATGTCAAGAATAGGAAAAGCCCCGATTAATATTCCCGCAGGAGTTACAATATCAGTTTCTGATGCTAACCTGGTAACGGTAAAAGGTCCCAAAGGAGAATTAACCCAAAATGTTGATTCAGATATTAAAATAAGCCAGGAAGATGGTGTTCTTACAGTAGAGCGTCCTTCTGAGCAAAAACGTCATAAAGCATTGCATGGTCTATATCGTTCATTGATCAATAACATGGTTGTTGGTGTAACGGAAGGTTATAAATCTCAGCAGGAGCTGGTAGGTGTTGGTTACCGTGCTACAAACGTAGGTAATACACTGGATCTGGTTTTAGGTTTCTCTCACCACTTTGTGTTTGAGTTACCAAAAGAGATCAATGTAACTACTACCTCCGAAAAAGGTAAGAATCCGGTAATTATATTAGAGAGTATCGACAAACAATTACTTGGACAAGTTGCAGCGAAAATCCGCTCATTACGTGCTCCTGAGCCTTACAAAGGAAAAGGTATCAAGTTTGTTGGTGAAGTATTAAGAAGAAAAGCTGGTAAATCAGCCGCTAAAAAATAATCATCATGGCAGGAATTAAATTATCTCGCAGAGAGCGAATCAAAAGAGGAATCAGAAAGAGATTAACCGGTTCTGCAGAACGCCCGCGTCTGTCTGTTTACAGAAGCAACAAAGGGATCTATGCTCAGGTTATCGATGATAATAGCGGCAAAACCATTGCATCAGCTTCTTCTTTATCAAAAGATTTTACCGCAAACGGTAATAAATCTGATCAAAGTAAAGCAGTTGGTAAATCAGTAGCCGAAAAAGCAATAGCAGCAGGTGTAAGCCAGGTTGTATTTGACAGAAATGGTTACCTGTACCATGGTCGTGTGAAATCACTGGCTGAAGGTGCACGTGAAGCTGGTTTAGTATTTTAATTAGCATCGGTTACAGCGATTATTATCATATCGGTGTTATCATAAAATAAAGAGAATGTCAACTATCAATATAAAAAGAGTAAAATCAAGCGAGATCGAATTAAAGGATCGCTTAGTTAGCATCCAGCGTGTTGCTAAAGTTACCAAAGGGGGACGTACGTTCAGCTTTTCTGCTATCGTTGTGGTAGGAGATGAGAATGGGATTGTAGGTTTCGGTCTAGGTAAAGCAAAAGAAGTTACTGAGGCTATCGCTAAGGGAATTGATGATGCTAAAAAGAACCTGGTAAAAGTTCCTGTAATTAACGGAACTGTTCCACATGAGCAAATCGGTAAATATTCAGGCGGTTTCGTATTCATTAAGCCAGCAGCTCCGGGTACCGGTGTAATTGCAGGTGGTGCGATGCGTGCAGTACTTGAAAGTGCCGGAGTACATAACGTACTTGCCAAGTCTAAAGGTTCTTCTAACCCGCACAACGTGGTTAAAGCTACGGTATTGGCCTTATCACAATTACGTGATGCTTATACTGTTGCTCAGCAGCGTGGTGTGAATTTGAATAAAGTATTTAACGGATAATCATCATGGCTAAGATCAAAATAACCCAGATTAAAAGCGTTATCGACAGAAGTGAGCGCCAGAAGAGAACCATGCAGGCATTAGGTTTAAAGAAAATAAACCATTCTGTAGAGGTTGAAGCTAATCCGGCTATTATCGGAATGGTGAGAAAAGTTAATCATTTAATAGCAGTAGAAAGTATCTGATTATGAACTTAAGTAATTTGAAACCTGCAGAAGGTTCAACAAAAAATAGAAAACGTATCGGTCGTGGTACTGGTTCTGGTCGCGGTGGAACTTCCACCCGTGGTCATAAAGGTGCCGGATCACGTTCAGGATACAAAAGCAAGGTAGGTTTTGAAGGTGGTCAGATGCCATTACAACGCCGTTTACCTAAAGTTGGATTTAATCCAATCAACCGTACTGAGTATGTAAGTATCAATCTTGATGCTTTGCAGACTCTTGCTGATAAATATAGTTTAACTGCAATTGATTTTGATACATTCAGAGAGCATGGTTTAGCTTCAAAGAATGACCTTATTAAAATTTTAGGCAGAGGTGAAGTGAAGTCCAAACTGGATGTTAAAGCCCATGCGTTCTCTGCATCAGCTCAAAAGGCTATCGAAGCTGCTGGTGGTGCAATAGTTAAATTATAATTATACATGAAGAAGCTTTTTACTACGCTATCCAACATCTGGAAAATTGAAGACCTTAGAGCGCGGATTCTTTTCACGCTCTTATGCCTTTTAATTTATAGAATAGGTTCATTTATTGTAATTCCTGGGGTTGACTCGGCATCTCTTGATGACCAGCAGGCCAAAGAAGGATTACTTGGATTGCTGAACATGTTTGCCGGAGGTTCATTTTCCAGAGCATCCATTTTCGCATTAGGTGTAATGCCATATATTTCTGCATCCATCGTGGTTCAGTTATTAGGTATTGCTGTACCCTATTTTCAGAAATTACAGAAAGAGGGTGAGAGCGGACGTAAAAAGATCAATCAGTTTACCCGTTACCTGACTATTATCATCACTGCATTACAGGCTATTGGATATGTTCGTTCACAGATCAGCCCTGATGCCCGTTTATTATCGGAGCCATTATTCACCATCACTGCGATGTGTGTATTAACTGCAGGAACGATGTTTGTAATGTGGTTAGGCGAGAAAATCACTGATAAGGGTATCGGAAACGGTATTTCCCTGATCATCATGGTAGGTATCATTGCCCAATTACCTTTCGGTATACTTTCTGAGTTCAATTCCCGTATGGGTGCTCAGGGAGGATTGATTTCCTTTATTGTTGAAATCGTAGCATTGTTCCTGGTAGTGATGTTTACTATTCTGATTGTTCAGGGAGTGAGAAAGATTCCTGTACAGTATGCTAAGAAGATTGTAGGAGCCAAGCAATATGGTGGTGTTCGTCAGTATATTCCATTAAAAGTTAATGCAGCCGGTGTAATGCCTATCATTTTCGCTCAGGCGATTATGTTCATTCCAACTACCATTGGCTCTTTCTTCCCTTCAGCACAGTCTTCATTTCTGGCATCTTTCAGTGATTATACTTCCTTGACGTATAACCTGACCTTTGCCTTTATGATCATAGCCTTTACCTTTTTCTATACTGCCATCACCGTTAATCCGGTTCAGATGTCAGATGATATGAAAAAGAACGGAGGTTTTGTTCCGGGTGTTAAGCCAGGAAAGACAACGGGTGAATATATTGATGCTGTGATCTCAAAGATCACCTTACCGGGATCCGTATTTCTTGCTATCATTGCGATTATGCCTTCAATAGCTATCATCATGGGTGTTAACAGTCAGTTTGCCAATTTCTTTGGCGGAACTTCATTGTTAATTCTTGTGGGTGTTGTTTTGGATACATTACAGCAGATTGAAAGTCATTTATTAATGCGTCATTACGATGGATTAATGAAGACCGGCAGAATCAAAGGTCGCACTCCTGTTCAGGCAGGTGGTCCGGTAATGTAAAATGCATGTCTAAAATTCATTACAAAAATCTCGAAGAGATTGAGAAGATCAGAGAAAGTGATCTTCTTGTTTCAAAAACCCTTGCTGAAGTAGCAAAGATTATCGGGGAAGGAGTAAAGACTATACAACTTAACAAATTGGCAGAGGAATTCATCCGCGATCATGGAGGGGTTCCTGCTTTTTTGAACTACAACGGATTCCCATACTCGCTTTGCATATCCTTAAATGATCAGGTTGTTCACGGATTTCCCGGAGAATATGTGATTAAAGACGGAGATATTGTCTCCGTTGACTGCGGAGTGGTATTGAATAATTTTGTGGGCGATTCGGCTTATACCTTTCCAATTGGAAATGTAGATCCTGAGACCCTGCGATTACTAAAGGTTACTAAAGAATGCCTGTACCTGGCTATTGATAAAGCGGTAGTTGGAATGAGGGTAGGAGATGTGGGATACGCTGTTCAGCAACATGCTGAAAAGAATGGTTTTGGAGTAGTGAAGGAACTGGTAGGACATGGGGTAGGATTCAAACTTCATGAGAAGCCTGAAGTTCCTAATTATGGAAGACGCGGTTCAGGTATAAAGCTCGAAGAAGGAATGGTGATTGCGATAGAGCCGATGATCAATGGGGGGAAGGGCGGAGTGAAATTCTGGGAAGATGGATGGACGGTGAGCACGATTGATAAGAAGCCATCAGCTCATTATGAGCATTCGGTGGCTGTAAAAAAGGGTAAAGCAGACGTTCTTTCAACATTTCAATACATTGAGGAAGTTTTGAAACAAAAAGATTAAAAATTAAAAATTTTTATTTAATTTTGCATCCCTGTTCCGATTGGCTGAGAGACATAATATGTTATTGTAAATCAATTGTTTTAACGAATTACAATAAAATAATTGAAGCAAGCCAGACAGGAATTAATAAAAACAGGAAAAACTTAAATAATATATGGCCAAACAGGCTTCAATTGAACAAGACGGAATAATCAGGGAAGCGTTGTCAAATGCAATGTTTCGGGTCGAGTTGGAAAACGGACATGAGATTATTGCGCATATTTCAGGAAAGATGAGGATGCACTACATCAAGATCTTACCAGGAGATAAAGTGAAGCTTGAAATGTCACCATATGATTTAAGTAAAGGAAGAATAACATACAGATACAAATAGAGAAAAGATGAAAGTTAGAGCATCCATCAAAAAACGCAGCGCTGATTGTAAGGTGATCCGTCGTAAGGGAGTACTTTATGTGATTAACAAAAAGAACCCTAAGTACAAACAACGTCAGGGATAAAATTAAATTTAGTTGTTCGTTGTTAGTGGGTTTTGTTAGACGATAGCAAACTCAACTGTCAACTGTCAACTGTCAACTTTTTAATAAAATATGGCAAGGATAGCAGGTATTGATTTACCAAGAAACAAAAGAGGAGAGATCGGACTTACTTACATTTTCGGTATCGGAAGGGCAACCGCACAACGGATCCTTAAAGATGCAGGAATTGATGTGAACATCAAAGTACAGGAATGGACCGATGATCAGTTAGCAGCAATACGTGGTTTCATAAATGATGAGATCAAAGTTGAAGGTGCATTACGTTCAGAAGTTCAGTTGAACATCAAGCGTTTAATGGATATTGGTTGTTACCGTGGACTTCGTCACCGTAAGGGACTTCCGGTTCGTGGTCAGCGTACCAAAAACAACTCACGTACCCGTAAAGGAAAACGTAAAACAGTTGCAAACAAGAAAAAAGCAACTAAATAGTAATTAGATATGAGTATTGAGTATTGAGATATGAGAATATCAGTAATACTCTGCTCATGATTATAAAAAGAAATAGATATGAGTGCCGTCCCGATGATCATCGGGATAAGTCTCACATCTCAAATCTCTAAAAATGGCAAAAACTAAAAAAGTTACCAAGAAACGTGTTGTAATTGTAGAGCCAATTGGTGAAGCTCACGTGAATGCTACATTCAACAACATCATCATTACTCTGACTAATCTTCAGGGCCAAACAATCAGCTGGTCTTCAGCTGGTAAAATGGGCTTTAAAGGTTCAAAGAAAAATACTCCGTATGCTGCCGGACAGGCTGCAAGTGACTGTGCTAAAGTGGCACATGATCTTGGACTTCGTAAGGTTCAGGTATATGTAAAAGGACCGGGTTCAGGCCGTGAGTCTGCTATCCGTACTTTGCAGACTGCAGGTATTGAAGTAACAACTATCCAGGATATTACTCCGCTTCCGCACAACGGTTGCCGTCCTCCAAAAAGAAGAAGAGTTTAACAAATAATAATTAATAAATTTTTTTAAAGCTAAGATTCTTCAGCCTTGGGCTGAAAGATACTTTAAAAACCCACAAACATGGCTAGATACACCGGACCCAAGTCCAAGATTGCCCGTAGATTCAGAGAACCAATTTTCGGTCCTGATAAGGCATTAGAGAGAAAAAACTATCCTCCGGGAATGCATGGTACCTCCAGAAAAAGAGGTAAGCAATCTGAATATGCAGTTCAGTTAATGGAGAAGCAAAAAGTTAAATACACTTATGGTGTATTGGAACGTTATTTTGAAAATCTTTTCCATAAGGCATCTGCCAAAGAAGGAATTACTGGCGATAACCTTTTAAAATTCCTGGAAGCCCGTCTCGACAATACTGTTTACCGTTTAGGGATTGCTCCAACCCGCTCTGCTGCCCGTCAGCTGGTAGGTCATAAGCATATCACTGTAAATGGTGAGGTTGTGAATATCGCATCTTACTCTTTACGCTCAGGTGATGTAATCGCTGTACGTGAACGTTCTAAATCCCTGGAAGCGATTTCGCATGCAGTGGCTGCAAGAACATTAAATAAATTCAGCTGGTTAGATTGGGATGCAAGTACCCTAACAGGGAAATTCCTTAACTATCCAACTCGTGATGAGATTCCTGAAAACATCAAGGAAAATCTGATCGTCGAATTGTACTCTAAATAAGATATGGGATTTAGATTTAAGATGTGAGATGTAAACTTTCTCATAGCTTAAATCTCATATCTCAAATCTCATATCCATAAACAATAAACAAATTTGATAAATGGCAATTTTAGCATTTCAGAAACCTGATAAAGTTATCATGCAGAAATCTACGGATTTCGAAGGAACATTCGAGTTCAGACCTTTAGAGCCTGGTTTCGGTGTAACCATTGGTAATGCATTACGCAGAATACTTTTATCTTCCCTGGAAGGTTTTGCAATAACTTCAGTTCGTTTTTCGGGAGTATCCCACGAATTCTCAACAATTAAAGGTGTTGTAGAAGATGTAACTGAGATTATTCTGAACTTAAAGCAGGTACGTTTCAAAAAGACCGGTGAATCTGGTGATAATGAAAAGATTTTCGTAATCATAAATGGTAGTGATCAGTTTAAAGCTGGTGATATCAGTAAGTTCTCCAATAATTTTGAGGTTCTTAATTCTGATCTGGTTATCTGTAATATGGAGACTTCAGTAACTCTGGAGATCGAATTGACAGTAAACAAGGGCAGAGGTTATGTTGCCGCAGAAGAAAATAAGAATGCAGATGCTGTTTTAGGTGTTATTGCAATCGACTCGATCTACACTCCAATCAAAAATGTGAAGTATTCTATCGAAAACTTCCGTGTTGAGCAGAAGACAGATTATGAGAAATTGGTTCTTGATATCGCTACTGATGGTTCAATTCATCCTGAGGAAGCATTGAAGGAAGCAGCTAAAATCCTGATTCATCACTTCATGTTATTCTCTGATGAGAATATCATGCTTGAATCTCAGGCTAAAGAAGAAACTAAAGAAGTTGATGAGGAAATCCTGCACATGCGTAAGATCCTTAAAATGGAATTGGTTGATCTTGATCTTTCTGTTCGTGCATTGAACTGCCTGAAAGCTGCAGACATCCGTTCACTGGCTGATCTTGTTTCTTATGATGTTGCTGACATGCTTAAGTTCAGAAACTTTGGTAAAAAATCATTGACAGAAATACAGGACCTGGTTAAATCTAAAGGATTATCCTTTGGTATGAACCTTTCCAAATTTAAATTAGACGAAGAATAATTATAAGCGAAATGCATAATTCCCGATCCCGAAAGGTTGATTGACGGTATGCGCGTGCAAAACCCAACAAAAAATGAGACACGGTAAAAAAGTAAACCATTTAAGTCGTACAGACAGTCACCGCAGAGCGATGCTGGCTAATATGGCTTCTTCGCTTATCCTACACAAGCGCATCACAACTACACTTGCTAAAGCAAAAGCTTTACGTGTGTATGTTGAACCAATCATCACTAAATCTAAAGACGATACTACTCACTCACGTCGTACAGTATTCAGTTACTTACAGAACAAAGAAGTAGTTTCAATCCTTTTCCGCGACATCGCTGCTAAAGTTGCAAACCGTCCCGGAGGTTATACCCGTATTCTTAAAATGGGTAATCGTTTAGGTGATAATGCATCTATGGCCTTAATTGAACTTGTTGATTATAACGAGATCTATACAGGTGGTGATGCAGCAGCTGCCGAGAAGAAAACAACCCGCCGTCGTGGTTCAAAAGCAAAATCAGCCTCCGCTAAAGCTACGGCTGATAAAGAAACTCCAAAAGCAGTTGTTGCTGCTGAAGAAGTAGAAGTTGTTGAGGCTCCGGTAGCTGAAGTTGAAACTGCTGAGGCTGTTGAAGCTCCTGTAGCAGAAGTTGAAGCTGCTGAGGAAGCGCCAGAAGCTGATTCAACTGAAGAAGCTCCTGCTGCTGATACTGAAGAGAAGAAAGGAGAGTAGTATTTCTATCTCCAAACAAAAAAGGCTTGCGTTTAACACGCAAGCCTTTTTTGTTTGGAGCAAAACGGATTATTAATTATTAATTACGGATTATTAATTACGAATTACGGGTTATCGATTACGAATGATTAATTACGGGTTACGCATTCCCTAAACCAATTGAGTAATCTTTACTCAAATTTTCATTATTACCAATAAATACCAATCGAATACGTATCAAATCTCACTACTCACTACTCCTTTGAGTACCTCATTCCCCATTCGGGAAAAATTATCCCGTATAATTTCCTCATTTTTCTCAAAAAACTTCTTTTTAGCCCCTTTGGCACTTGGTCTGTAATTTGTCTATAGCTTATCAACATCAACAAATTAAAACAGACATAAACAAACAGATGAAAAAAGTAATTATAACATTCGCAATTGCAGCAGTATCCTTATTAAGTACCAAATCATTTGC
>NZ_JAUXXZ010000041.1 GCF_030684675.1 Daejeonella sp.
AAAGAAAAAAGAAGCAAAAAAGAAAAAAACTGTGGAAATATGGAAAACTCTATCGAGTTTACCACATTCCCACAGTTACAACAATAATAATAACAGGTTTGTATACCTTTAAAAAGTCAACCTTATTCAGGCACGGACATGTCCTTAACTATCAACTGTCAACTGTCAATTTTCCACCCGATAGCTATCGGTCTCAACTCTCTTCATACCCCAATACCCTACTTTCCGTCCCATTTCTAAAATTCCATAATATGCCCCTGATAAACTGCCTTGCATGAGCTTTAATGCCAGTCAATAAATAGCCAAGAAGATTCCTGGGTGTTACAAGTATCAGAAAGTGAAAGTAAAATATAATTCTGGAAAACCAGGGTGCGTTCCTTCGTATAAATAGGATCCTGTTCCTGCACATGAAGTACTCTTTCAGAAGACTCTTCTTCCCAACTGACATGGACTCCTTATGATAAATCTTAGCTTTGGGTTCAATCCAGATTTCGAACCCTGCTTTTCTGATCTTCTCACACCAATCCATTTCTTCATAATACAGAAAGAACAGTTCAGGCATTAGTCCTGCCTTATTGATCGCCTCTTTCCTAATCATCATTGCTGCACCGTGAACAAAGCCTGTAGGCCCGGTAGTATTATCATATTGCCCAATGTCATGCTCCATTTGTCCAATACAGTGATTCCGTCCGGTATTCATGTTCATTTTGGTAAATCCGGCGTATTGAATAATATCGGGTTCATCGAAATAGAGAATCTTCGGACTTATAGCTCCAACTTTTGGCCTGGAATCCAAAACAGAAACAAGACTTTCAATCAGACCCGCACTGAATTCAGTGTCATTATTTACGAGGAAGAGATACTCAGCGTTTGCTTCACGCATACCTAAATTGTTTCCCCCTGCAAAACCAAGGTTTTTTTCAGATCGGATAAATCGGACCTCAGGGTAAGAGGATTGCCAGGTTGGAATATGATTTTCATGGCTGCCATTGTCGACCACGATGATCTCAATAGATGGATATGTATTGCTAGCCGCAACAGAATTTAAAAACAGCTCAGTAAGCAGCGGCTGGTTGAAATTGACAGTGATGATAGTAACCTTTTTCAATATGTCTGGTAATTGGGGTTCAAATTAAGAAAAAAAATATGGGGATTAAAAGACTGACACTATTAGCCTTTAGTTTACTGATTTACAATATATTACTATATTTGAGATAGGAAAATTTAGATATTAGATATGAGACATGAGATGCGAGACAACAAAAATCTCTAATTAACGTGAGTTCGAATATTAAACTATCTAAAGATTAATATTTAACCACATAGATTGAATTTATTATGCTTTAAAGGAAACATAGATTGTAAATCATATAGATTAAAGCGAAGCTTCAAGTCTATCTGTGTCTAAAATCTAGGTTAGAAGCTATAAAATGCTATGTTTCTATGTGGTTTTTAAAATATTATGTCGAGTTCACGTTAATTATTAATATTTTTTGATTTTAGGCAGGTTGCTTAGAACTGATAGCCATAAACGCCATTTTACTTTTAACATATAGTTTCATGGTATTGCTTGGAACAATAATTGTTTAAGACAACAGAAAAAAAATAAAACTTAATCATTATACGTCTTGGAAAATCAAAATAGTAAAGAAGAATTTTCAAAATTCAATCAGGGAGCAGGATTAGAATATGCACAAATCCATAAGAAGATGGATGAGTTCCTTGTTCTTCTCTCAGAAGCCCGGCCGGATAATGTATTACTACAAGAACTGCAGATAAAGTTCAATTCTGCCCTTCGATCTGTCTCCGATTCAACTGCTTTGGAACCTTATAAAAGGATGAAAAATAATTTCATCACTGAGGAAGCAGATTCGGAACTTGGGCAGCTTTTAATAATGAATAACCTCGATAGAAAGACACAAAAGAAAGTGGTAATATGGCAGCTTATTTCTAAGGTGCTCAGGATATTTATAGCGCTTTTGCTTATTCTTTTGGGTTTTGGTATGATCATTATGCCTGCCCCGCCTTACTTTGAAATGTTTACGCTGTTTTATCTGAATCCAAATGACGGAGTAACGATTATGGATGTTATTTCACTTATCGTTGCTTTTATTGGCTTGTATTTGTTGGTTAGTGTTTTTACTAAGCGAAAATCCGGCAGGATCTGATTAAGAATTGTAGAAAAAATTGCCCAAATCGTGGAATATTTTCATAGTTGTGGAGGTTTATTCCGTTATGGTTGCACATTTAATAAATGAAAAAAAACTAAAAGCAATATTGAAATAGCAGAATTCAATCTATTTATAAAAATATATTAACTCTACTGAGATTGGTTTAATATTTGAGATTAAAGATATGCTAGAATTGTGTTTAATAATTACATGTTCTTGAGATTTTATAAAAACCTTGGATGATTAGTATTGTAATGTTTAATAGATTTAAAATAAAGTTCTTCAGAAGTCTGGCAATATTTTTTTGCTGGCTTTTTCTAGTTAGTATTTCTAAGCCTTTATTGGCTCAGAATGCTTTGCCAATATCTGAAAGCTTTACAAATGCGACAGCTACCAATATAGTATTTGGAGGTTCTCCTGGTGCTATCCTGACTGCAAATGGAGGAGGAGATGCATCCGGATCAGGTTTTCTTCGTTTGACAACAAATGGACTGAATCAAACAGGTTTTGCACGTAGTACAGGCAGTTTCTCTTCTACAAATGGGGTTTCAGTGCAGTTCGAATATTTTACTTATGGAGGAAACGGAGCAGATGGGATTGTTTTCTTCCTCTATGACGCCAGCGTCGGTTCCTTCAATATTGGTGCTTTTGGAGGGTCACTTGGTTATACCCAGAGGAATGATCCTATAGCGGGGGTAAGTAAGGGTTTTGTCGCGATAGGTTTGGATGAGTTTGGTAATTTTTCTAACCCGACAGAAGGCAGGCAGGGTGGGCCGGGTTTTGTCCCAAGTTCAGTCACTTTGAGGGGATCAGGTGATGGAAATGCTCAGTTAGCAACCAATTATGAGTATTTAACTTCCATTCAGACTTCAAATCAGACTGCCATGACTAATGCATTTGCATCAACTGCATTTCAGATTGCCGGTGGAGTGAATGGCAGAGGACTGACATCTGCCAATGCAGGTTACCGCAAAGTAAAAATGGATCTTGTTCCGAATGGTTTTGGAACAGGTTTTAATATTACAGTAATTATTACTGAAAATACATCCGGTACATTAGCTCTCCATACAGTTGTAAACAACTTTTCTTATATACCTGATGATGGAATACCGGCAACTTTAAGTTATGGTTTCGCGGCCTCTACCGGTGGATCGAACAATTTTCACGAAATCCGTAATATAGATATCCTGGCCGCCGTCGCTGTAGCTCCTACTGCGGTGGCTGATGCAACCACTACCCTTGAAGATTCTCCGGTGACGTTTAATATAGTTAATAATGATTCAGATCAAAATGGTAATGGTACGCTGAACACCGGAACTGGTGTAGATCTTAATCCTTCCGTGGCGCCTATTCAGACAAGCCGCACAGTTACAGGTGAAGGGACTTATACCTATAATGGAAATGGCACGGTAACTTTCGTGCCGGTGGCTAATTTCAATGGTACCTCAACGATTCAATATACAATAAATGATAATGGTGGATTAACAAGTAGTTCTGTCAATATCACAGTAACAGTTACACCAGTGAATGATGAGCCCTCCTTTACAAAGGGCGCCAACCAGATCGTGAATAAAAATGCCCCGGCACAAACTGTAAATGGATGGGCGACAGTGATTAGTAAAGGCCCTGCTAACGAGAGCAGTCAGACCCTCAATTTTGCAGTGACTAATAATAATAATCCTTTATTTAGTGTGCAGCCTGCTATAGCGACTGATGGAACATTAACCTATACTCCTGCGGCTAACGTTGCAGGCAATGCAACTGTAACAGTCATATTAACAGATAACGGCGGGACATCCAACGGTGGAGACGATACCTTTGCAACCCAGACATTTACGATAACGGTGAATGACGCCCCTGTTGCCGTAGCAGATGCAGCCACGACGGCAGAAGACACCCCGGTGACCTTTAGTGTAACAGGCAATGATACGGATGTAGACGGAACGATCGATGTAACGAGTGTGGACCTTGATCCGGTTACAGCGGGGGTTCAGGCCACTTTTACGGTGAGCGGACAAGGAACCTACACGGCTTCCAATACCGGTACGGTGACTTTCACCCCAGTACTTAACTATAACGGTACGGCCACCCCGGTCAATTATGTGGTTAAAGATAATAGCGGTTCATTGAGCAACAGTACGACTATCACGGTCACGGTCACGGCAGTGAATGATGCCCCTGTTGCCGTAGCGGATGCAGCCACGACGGCAGAAGACACCCCGGTGACCTTTAGTGTAACGGGTAATGATACGGATGTAGACGGAACGATCGATGTAACGATTGTGGACCTTGATCCGGTTACAGCGGGGGTTCAGACAACTTTTACGGTGAGCGGACAAGGAACCTACACGGCTTCAAATACAGGTACGGTGACTTTCACCCCAGTACTTAACTATAACGGTACGGCCACCCCGGTCAATTATGTGG
>NZ_JAUXXZ010000042.1 GCF_030684675.1 Daejeonella sp.
TCCTATATTTTATCGGACAAACCAAATGGTACAACAGCAAATTCTTATTATGACGTTTATGAATATGTTCACTCATAAAACAAATATAAGATTAGGCCAGAACCCCGAAGCAGAGCTTCGAGGAATTCTTTTGATTAAATTTCCTAATTACACTCCATATAAAACCTGACATGTGTTTATCACCCTCGGGTATATCCAAAAAAGGTTTAAATTTATTTGCACTTAACAAACCCTACAATTCAAGATTTGCAAATAAATTGAACATGAAAAAACCGGCTTCATACATCCTGATCTTAATCCTTGGCCTTGCGGCAGGAATCTTCATCAGCCAGAACGAAACGATATGGAATACCCTGAAAAAACCATTCACCGATACCTTCACCCCCTTTGATGATACCCGCCAAAGCAATTGGGATACCGATTTTAAAGTTGTTGATATACAATCGACACTGGATAATTCTTTACAAAAGGCCTATTTCTTTAAATCTAATGCTTCTGCGCCTAAGCCATTAGTGGTGAGTCTGCATAGCTGGAGCGGCAATTATGAACAGAAAGATGAACTGGCAGCACTCTCAAAAACAAAAGACCTGAACTATATCCATCCGGATTTCAGAGGGGTAAACTGGACAAAAGACGCTTGCTGCAGCGATCTGGCTTTGGCTGATATTGATGATACGATCGACTATGCGATCAAAAATTCCAACGTAGATCTCTCCAGAATATATGTGATCGGTTCCAGCGGTGGTGGTTATGCAACTTTGGCAACTTTTATGAAATCAAGACATTTAATCAGACGCTTTTCTGCCTGGGTTCCGATTTCTGATCTGCCTGCCTGGTATGCTCAAAGCAAAATCATGGGTACAAAATATGCACAAAACATATTGGATTGCACAAGTTCTAAGGACAGCCTGAACATGGAAATTGCGATTAAGAAATCTCCCATTTATTGGAAAACCCCTGTTGAAAAATTGAACACGACTGAATTTCAAATCTATGCCGGTGTTTATGATGGAATTCAGGGCAGTGTACCAATTACTCATTCGATCAATTTTTACAATAAAGTATTAAAAGATAAGCTGGTAAGTGATAGTTCCATTTATGTAAGTAATTCTGAGAAGCTTAACTTACTGGAACACAGAAAGGCCCTTGGCGAATTCGGAAGTATTGCAGGCAGAAAGGTATTTCTGAAAAAACAATCCGGCAATTTAGGTCTGACCATTTTTGAGGGAAATCATGAAATGCTTACTGAATATGCCTTTAATGAACTGATAAGAGAGTAGGCTGATTGATTTCTGACTCATTTATAAAAAGATGTTTTTACATTTTTTACACAATTAACTCTCAATATTCCAATATCTTCGGTATTTTAAAAATTAAACTAACCATTAAAACTATGAAGAAAATATCAATCCTGTTTACTGCAGTAATCTGCAGTTTAATCACCCTGAATGCTGATGCTCAGCTTCGCATGCCACAGTCGAGCAGTTCTCAAACCCTTATCCAGGAATTCGGAATGGGAAAAGTAACTGTTAAATATTCACGGCCCAATATCAAGGGAAGAAGTATTTCGGCCGACCTTGCACCATATGGAGAAGTATGGCGTACAGGTGCCAATGATGCTACAGTAATAAGCTTCAGCGATGCGGTTACACTCGAAGGAAATGCGGTAGCTGCTGGCGAATACGCATTGTTTACAATCCCAGGTAAAGATGAGTGGACTATAATTTTGAATAAGGAAACCAAACAGTGGGGTGCCTACAGTTATAAACAATCAGAAGATGTTTTACGTTTTAAAGTTAAAACTGCCAAACTGAAAGAAAAAGTAGAAACCTTCACAATCACCTTTAACGATGTAACAACCTCAACAGCAAGGCTTGATTTAATATGGGGTAATATCAGAGTCCCGGTAAATATGACAACAGATGTTGATTCGAAAGTAATGGCCGGAATTGACGAGGCTATGAAAGGAGAGAAAAAACCATATTATCCGGCGGCAGTATATTATTTTGAGAATGGCAAAGATCTGACCAAGGCATTGGAATGGATTAGCATAGCAGAAGCTGGAGATCAGAAAGCACCCTGGTTCAAATATCAGAAAGCCCGTATTCAGTTAAAAATGGGAGATAAAGCCGGTGCTGCGCAAACTGCCAAAGCCGGAATTGAAGCTGCCAAAGCAATGAACAATGCTGAATACATCCGCCTGAATGGAAAGATTCTGGCTGATGCCGGTGGTCGCTAGTTATTAATCTTATTTAAATCATAAAGCCTTCCTTGTGAAGGCTTTATGATTAATAAACTGTCTGATTATCAATCCATTTATTCCTCTGAACTATGAAATGGGCTTTCGCAATACAACGCAAAATCCGGTTAGCCATCGTGCTGGCTATCATGATGCTCTTTGTCATCTTATTTAGTTTGATGGAGTCATACAATGTGAGCGCAATCTCTAAATCATTTAACTCGATTTATGAGGACAGACTAATTCCGGCGGTTGATCTATACGCTATTTCAAGTCATATTCATACCAAACGCAATAAGCTGGTAACTTTCCTGTTTACCGGAAAGATTAGTCAGAAGGAAATTAGTATTGCCCTAAGTTCTTCAAATAAACAATTGGATTCACTGATCAGTAAGTATGAGAATACTCATCTGGTTAAGGCCGAAACCAATCATCTTCAAAATCTCAAAAAAAACCTTAAAACTTTTGAAAGGGATGAATTGCTGCTGATCAATGCTGCTTCAGAGAATAAGGAGCTGGCAAAAACTCTTTACCTGAATACTACGGTACAACTTTATGATGAAATGGATAAGGATTTGATCGAACTGACAAAGGTTCAATCTGAAATAGGTAAAGAATTGCTGGCTGAATCAGTCAAGAGCCAGTTGAGTTCCGACTTTATTTCCAGACTTCAGATTATAATTGCAATTATTCTGGGGCTGATTATTATGATCCTGATCCTTACAGACAAACAAGTTGTGCTTAAGCAGGAGAAATTTAACTTGAATTAATTGCTGAGAGGGAGGTGATTTGATTTTAAGATTCAGTAATAATAAACTCAAATCTCATTTAATAGTTAATACCTCACTACGTGTCCCGCATCTTCAATAGCCCTGATGATCTCAACTTTTAGCAGCGTATCAGGGCAGGTAACCTCAGCTCTTCCTCTTTCTGTTATGACATGAGTGATCCCAAGCTTTTTGATGGAGTCAGATACCACCTGCTGCTTGTGCATTCGGGTCATGGTTGGAATTTCAAATAATACAGTTTTCATTTTTTTTAAATAATTGAAAGCAATTATATTTAAGACGTTGGGCTTAAGTTAAATGCTACTTCCGGATGAATTATATTACTTAGATTTTACTTCAATTCGCTTATTTCATCAGCGGAGATAATGATAGCATCCCATGTCCGTGCAGGTACCGGTACCAGCGCAAACTTTGCTTTGATGAGACCCAGGCTTTCAGGTACTTCATTTATCGCAGCCTCTTCCCAAACCTTTGCAGGAACTGGTACATAAAAGGTTCTGTAATCTTTAGCTAATTCTGCCGGAGCTTCTGCATCAGGATTTCCCCAAACAAATTCAGCTACCGGTATTAAAGCCGATTTAGCTTTTACAAATTTTAAGTTCTCAGGAACATCAAGTTCATTTGGCGTCCAATCACGTGGTGATACCGGTATAAAGGAGTGTGTACATTTTGCTGAGTGATCGTCCATGTGCTTTACATTTGAGAACGATTCGGTATTCAGAAAAAGGATAAATAATGCGATTAGTGTGTTAAGTATTGTTTTCATAATAGTTTCGTTTTTTTTCTTCAAATGTATAGCGGATATCAGAGCCAGCCTATAGGAATTAGGCAGGTAAGGCTGAGAACTCGGTGAAAAAGGGGAAAATATCGGTGAAAACGGAAATTGATTATTTTACCGTGGAATGGGAATAGCGAATGGGAAATAGGAAATGGGAAATAGGAAATAGGAAATCGATAACAAGGAATCCGTAATTCGTAATTGTTAACTCGTAATTGGAAATGGGAATTCCGGGGATTTAGGAAAGCAATTTCTGACGAAGTAAGAATTCAAGCTGATCATTGGAAACAGCCAGTTTACTGTTCATTTCCTTGATCTCTTTATTTGCTTGATAAACTTCAAAAGCCTTTTTTATGGTTTCATTAAGCTCCTGCTCACTCCAGGGCTTACTGAGGTAATGGTATATTTTACCTTTATTTACCGCATCAATAACCGCATTCATATCGGCATAACCGGTAAGGAGGATTCGGACAGGATCAGGGTACTTTTCAATGATCTTTTCCAGGAATTCTATTCCTGTCATATTAGGCATACGCTGATCAGTAATGATAATTTCAACCGGTTTGGTCTCCAGAATTTTAATTGCATCATCTGCACTTGAAGCAATCAATACATTATATTTAAGCCGGAAAGTAGCCTTGAAAGAAACAAGGTTATTTTCTTCGTCATCAACATACAGTATATCGATCTTTTTATCAGACATTTGTTACAACATTAAAATTTTAGCAAAAATAAGTATAAATAATAAAAAGCTTACCATTTATCAAGTAAATTATACTTCGTAACATTTTTTTGTTGAAATTATCAAATAAGAATATAAGCATTCTTCTGAAGGATAATGCTGAATATACCACCTTAAAATGGAAATAGAATTTAACAATGGCAATCCGGTAGTCAGATTAAGAGCTTTTAGGGCAATTGATGATCGCAGATCATGTGAGTTGTTTGTGGAGGGTCATAAGCGGGTTTTAACGAGCATCGGAGTTGAAAAAGTAACCTCATCCAATAATGAGTGGATGGATAATCCTGCTGCATTCGTTATGATTGTGGAATCACTGGATAAGCAAAATGTCTACGGAGGTGCCAGGATACACGTGGCGGGGGGATCTGAGCCGCTTCCTATTGAGCAGGCTACCGGAGCACTCGATCCTTCCATTTATGAACTGGTATGGCAGTATGCCCAGAAAGGTACCGGAGAGGGTTGCGGACTGTGGAATTCAAGGGAAATCGCCGGCTATGGCATTGGCAGTATATTTCTGACAAGAGTTGGGGTAGCTATGTCCAGGCAAATCGGTCTTGATTCATTATTTGGTCTATGTGCTCCATATACTGTAAAGATGGCTCAGAGTGTAGGCTATGAAATTGAATATGGAATAGGAAATAATGGCACTTTTTATTACCCAAAACTCGATCTTGTTGCTACTGTCTTAATTCTGAGAGATCTGAAGAACCTGAGTGCGGCAGATGATGAGAACAAGGAAGCCATCATTTCATTGCGTGAAAATCTAAAATGTGTACGTATTGAAGAGCTCCGAAATAAGAAAATTGAAATCCACTACGATATCGAAATACCCAATATGGATAAATGGGATTTACAGGCAACTATTGCAAATGCTAAGAAATTAACATCTACCAAAAGCATTGATGAGCAAAACATCAATTTACTGTAAATCGATTTAAAATTTGTCAATATCTGGTATTTTGGTACATTAAACATTATTACATTAACCTAATCTAACCTATGAATACCAGGCTTTCTGAGCTGATAAAAGCATCCGGACAGATGCAGCTTGTTTATAAACCCGTATTTCTCAGAATAACTGACCCATTAGAAAAAATAGCCCTCGATCAGTTGATTGAGAATCAGGTGTCCTTTTTTCATGATGAAATTTATGGTCAGTTGCAGGAACTGGTTAAAATGAAAAATCCGGCAGTGCGCATAAAACCTGAGGAATATCCTGAGTTAATACAAAAGCATTTAGGAGGCCGGGATATCCATTCTTATGGGGTATGGGTATATTATCCATGGAGCAGGCGTTTGGTTCATATGCTGGATGAGGAAGAATTTATCAGGGTAAGAAGTAACCGAAATCAGTATAAAATAACCTTAAAAGAGCAGGAAATATTAAGTACGAAGCGCATTGGTATCATTGGCTTGTCTGTGGGTCAGTCAATTGCTTTAACACTAGCCATGGAGCGTGGTTTTGGGGAACTCCGTCTTACTGATTTCGATACACTTGAATTAAGTAATCTGAACCGGATCCGCTCGGGTGTTCACAATCTTGGAATACCAAAGGTGGTAATCACAGCAAGAGAAATCGCTGAAATGGATCCTTTCCTTAAAGTCATCTGCTTCTTTAACGGATTGAACGAAGAAAACATGGATAGTTTCTTCAGCGATAACGGGAAATTAGATCTTTTGGTTGATGAATGTGATGGTCTGGATATAAAAATACTGGCTCGTTTCAAGGCGAGGGAACTTCGAATTCCGGTTATTATGGATACCAGCGACCGCGGTATGCTTGATGTTGAACGCTTTGATCTGGAACCAAACCGACCTTTACTGCATGGAACCATTGAAAATGTTGATCCACAAAACATTAAAAATCTAAGTACCGAAGATAAAATACCGGTGATGCTGCAAATGCTTGGAGTTGAAAACATCTCCCTGAGAGCTAAAGCATCAATGATAGAAGTTGAACAAACGATCAATACCTGGCCTCAGCTTGCTAGTTCAGTTGCTCTTGGAGGCGCAGTAGGGGCAGATGTCAGCCGGCGGATTCTTTTGGATCAATATCATGACTCAGGACGTTATTATATCGATTTGGAAGAACTCATTGCCGATAAAGAAAAACATTCAGATGATAAACCGGTAACAAGACTGAACCCTTTCAAGCCATTAACGGTTGAAGAACTGGAAAAAATTGCCTCGAGAGTGCTTCTACCATTAATGCCTGATGATATTTACCCCGATAAAGAAAGTATCAGCAGCATAGTAGCGGCAGCGACAGCGGCCCCCTCAACAGGAAACGACCAGCCCTGGAAATGGTACTATAGAAAAGGTACTTTATTCCTTTTTCATGATGAGTTCAGATCTCATTCATTTGGTGATTTTCAGAAAACAGCCTCCTTCATTACCTTTGGAGCGGCTTATGAAAACCTGTATGTCCATGCCCTTAGCTTAGGAATTGAACCTTATTATTCATTCTTTCCTGACGAATCTTCAGAAAAACTAGTTGCCACAATCAGATTCAGAAAACTAAATCCAAACTCGCTTAGTGATCTTTTGAAGCCATTGGATCAGGCAATTTTCAAACGCCATACTAATAGGATTATAGCTCCAAAGGGCGAAATATCAGTTGATATTTATACAAGGCTGGCAACATTGGCTGAATCTATACCGGGTGCAAAAGTCAGGTTCTTTACTGATGAAAATGATATGAGGAGTATGGCCCGGATTATCGGAGCCTGTGACCGTATGCGATTGCTTCATCCTGAAGGACATTACGATTTTGTTCATCGTGAAATGCGCTGGACTCCGGAGGATGCAGAAAAAACACTAACCGGCATAGATATCCGAACTCTGGAGCTTGGAAATTCATTGATGGCAGCGATGGGAGTGATTAAAAGTGAAAAAGTGATCGATGCCGTAAAGCAGTTTGGAGGAGGCAATGCACTTGGTATGCTTGCAATGCGTACCGTATCAACAGCATCGGCACTATGTATGATCAGCATCCCGGGATATGATCTGAAAAATTTCTTTGAAGGCGGGCGTTCTATGGAAAGATTCTGGCTTGAGGCTACAAACCTCAATCTGGCTATTCATCCGGTAATTTCTCCGCTCTACCTTTTTTCGCGTATTTTGCATGGTGAAGGTGAGGGACTCGATGAAAAAAATATCAAAGAGCTTCAGTATTTAAGAGAAGCTTTTAATAAAATTGCCGGCACCGGGAATAACGATGCGGAGGTATTTCTTACAAAGATAGCCATAGCGAAAGAGCCCGTATTAAAAGCTCATCGCTTGCCTGTTAAAGATATTCTGAGTTTTGACGAATAGCTAAATGAACAATGGATTATTCAGCTTTGAAATATTAAGAATGAAGAAGTACTACTGGATCCTTCTAATTTTACCCCTGCTCTGTTCAATGATGGCTTCCGCCCAGGAAGTAGTCATTTTTAAGGGTGGTAACCTGGTTATTGGTAATCATGTATCTATTCTAGAAGACAAAACAAATAGCTTAAGCATAAAAGAAGTTGTCGATTCAGATGCTTTTGTACTCTCAGATGTTCCTATTCCTAACCTTCAGTTAAGCCGGTCTGATTTCTGGATCAGGTTCAGCATAAAAAATGAAAGCGATCAGGAGCAAATCTTACTTGCACTCGAATACCCGATGCTTAGTACCTGTGAGTTCTATTCAATGGCAGATAGAAGTGTCCAGAAATTAAGTTATGATGAGGCATTCTCCAAAAGGAAATATAAACACCAGAATTTCATTTTCGATATTAATCTTGCCAAAGGAGCGACTTCTGTGTATTACTTACGGGTAAAAAGTTCAGAGCAGATGATCCTCCCACTGATTCTTGGATCAGCAAAAACCATGGCTGAGAAATTGGTTACGAATGACCTGGCCTGGGGAATTTTCATTGGTCTGATTTTGGTCATGGTTGTCTATAATTTCTTTATCTGGCTTTCGGTTAGGGACTCCAGTTATTTTTATTATGTCTTTTACAGTTTATTTGTCGGGCTCACACAGGTAACCCTTAGCGGATACACCTATCGCTTCATTCTATCTGATTCTCCCGGATTAAACCATCTCAGCATTATTCTGTTTGCCGGACTAGCCGGTGTGACGGGAAACCTATTTATGATGCACTTCCTGCAAACAAGGGAGAATACCCCTAAACTTCATAAAGCAACCTATGTTTCCATATTTATTTACAGCGCGGCAATAGTGTTACGCTTACTGGGCTATGATCAGGCAAGTTACAGGGCAATTGATATTGCAGCGGTAACCACTGTATTGCTTACTTTCACTGTGACGATTTCACTATCATTAAAAGGGTATCGTCCGGCGATTTTATTCTTACTTGCTTTCAGTATATTTTTTACGGGTTTATTATTATTTGTACTTCGAAATATTGGAGTGATCCCATACAATGACTTTAGTAACTATACCAAAGAAGGTGGTATTGCATTAAATGTGGTCGTATTGGCATTTGCTCTTGCCGACAAGATTAATACCTTTAAACGTGAAAAGGAAAGATCACAGGAAGAGACATTAGTGGCATTGAAGGAAAACGAACGGATCATCCGGGAGCAAAATGTAATCCTTGAAACCAAAGTAAATGAACGTACCCAGGAACTCAGTCAGGCGAATTCAGACCTTAGCCAGACACTCATTGATCTGAAAGAAGCAGAAGGACAATTGGTAGAAGCAGAAAAAATGGCATCACTTGGACAGTTAACAGCGGGTATTGCTCATGAAATAAATAATCCTATTAACTTCGTTACATCCAACATAACACCTCTTAACCGGGATGTTGATACATTAATCGACTTTATTGAGGAAATGGAAAAAATAGGTTTATCTGATCTCTCGGTCGAAGAAAAGAAAAAACAAATTGAGGAGCAAAAAGAGGAACTTGATTATGATTATTTAAAACTGGAAATATCACAACTGCTTAAAGGGATACACGAAGGAGCTTCCAGAACTTCTGAAATTGTAAAAGGATTGAGGGTTTTCTCCCGATTGGATGAGGACGACCTGAAGAAAGCCAATATAAATGATGGGCTTGACTCAACATTAATTGTGATAAATAACTTGTTGAGTAACAAAATTAAGCTGGAAAAAGTATACAGTGATATTCCAATGATTGAATGTTACCCGGGTAAACTCAATCAGGTATTTCTGAATATTATTTCAAATGCGATTTATGCAATTGATAAGAAGTTTGGCGATGAACAGGGTGGTATTTTGAAGATAAGTACCAGCAATAATGAGAAAAGCATATTCGTTAAAATAGAAGATAACGGTATTGGAATGGATGAGATCACAAAGAAAAAGATCTTTGAACCCTTTTTTACCACAAAAGATGTAGGCGAAGGAACTGGTCTTGGAATGTCAATTGCTTACAATACAATCAAAAGACATCAGGGCGAAATACAGGTTAACAGTACTCCGGGCCTTGGAACAGAATTTATTCTGGAATTGCCAATAATTCTCGATCTTACAGCAGAAATTTAAGTGGAAAAACAGGAAAAAATAAAAATTCTTTATGTTGATGATGAGATTAACAACCTAACTGGTTTTAAGGCATCATTCAGGATGAATTATAATATCATGATTGCCGTGAATGCGACTGATGCAATGCAGCATTTGAGTTCTCATCCGGATATCAGGGTTATCTTTTGCGATCAGCGAATGCCCGGAAAAACCGGGGTTCAGTTTTTTGAAGAGATCAGAAGCCGTTATCCTAAACCAATCAGGATATTGCTAACGGGCTATACCGATATCGATTCAGTAATCGACTCCATAAACCTCGGTAATGTCTTTAGATATGTAAAAAAACCCTGGGCAGATGATGATATTCTTGGTGCTATCAATGAAGCCAATAAATTTTATGTCTCAAATTCACTGCTCGCTGTAAAGAACGAAGAACTACAACGGGCTTATAATGAGCTTGATAAATTTTCATACAGCGTGACTCATGATATGAGGGGGCCGCTATTGAGTGTTCTTGGTGCCATTGAAGCCGCTCAGCATATGGATGATATTACCGAGATCAGAAAAATGCTGATGATGATGAAGGATTCAGTCAGAAATCTGGATGACTTTATTCAAAGTATTCACGATTATTATAATTTGAATAGAGGAGATCTTGAAATTAAAGAGATCGATTTCAATGAATTAGTTGATGAGCAAATTAAAATCTTCAATTTTACATACCTGATGAGTGACGTCACTTTCAACACGAAAATCATACAAAAAGAAACTTTCAGGGGTGATATTTTATCTGTTAAACTTATTCTGAATAATCTTTTGTCTAACGCTTTTAAATATCAGAAAAAAGATAATAAGAATAAAATCGTTGATCTGAATATACTGGTTGAAAATGGTTATGCCGTAATTGATGTTATCGATAATGGTGTAGGTATCGCCGAAAATTATCTTGGTGACATTTTCAATATGTTCTTTAGGGCAAGTACACAAGATGTTGGTTCGGGATTTGGATTATATAATGTAAAAGCTGCAGTAACTAAATTAAATGGAAAAATTACCGTAGATTCAGAAGTAAATAAGGGAACACATTTTAAGGTTCTGGTTCAAAATAAATGAGATGTCGGCTCAGATTCCAAACTTTATTATAATTGATGACAGTCGGCTGGACTGTTTTATAGCCGAAAAGATCATACAGAATTCGGGAACGTACTCCAGTGTAAAATCTTACATGGAGGCAACAGAGGCTTATGAAGCAATAAAAAATGGGCTTATTGGAGATGATTCAATCATCACTATAATTATTCTGGATATTCAAATGCCTGTAATGAATGGTTTTCAATTTGTAGAGGTATTTGAACAGCTCCCTAAAGAGATTCAGTCAAAATTTGCAATTTTCTTATTCAGCTCTTCAATCAATGAGAATGATAAGAACAGACTTGAAAATTATCCTTCTATCATTCGTTTTTACAGTAAGCCCATTTCTAAAGACACTGTTGCCCAAATGATTGAACAGGTCTGATTTCTGTATTGATTCAAAATTATTTTAAACCCAGTACACTCAGTCCCTGCTCAAAAATTACATCTACCGGTATTCCCTTTTTACTAAGCCGATCGAGATCTGATTGGAGATCATTCTGAACAAGCGCCATTTCCTTCTGAACCTTTTCAACAGCAGCCTTGTCGCCATTTCCCTGAAGTGTTAGTATTTCTCTGCTCAAATCATTCATCGCCAACTCAAATTTTTCATAATTTACTTTGTACCGGCCCTTTGCTGTTCTCTCAAATGCACCCTTTTTATTGAAGAAATTAAAACAAAGCATATTGGCTTTTCCATGTGCTTCACCGGCACCAAATCGAACCGAACGTAGGATACCGGCCATGAAGGTGGTATAATATTCTTTAATATCCCCTTCAAGTTCACCCTTCTTCAGCAAACTATTTACCATATAAAGTCCCAGAATATCAGCTTTTCCTTCTTCCAGCCATGAATACTGCTCCTGCAGTGCCTCCCTTACAAAGCCTTTGCCATTTATTGTAGATTTGATCCCCAGTCCGTGAGCAACCTCATGGAACATTACATTGGCAAAAAAAGCATCAAAACTAAGGTGACTTTGCTGACTTTCATCAATTAGTTCAGCCGCTATAGGCAGCATGATCTTATCGAACTTCGCCCGCATCGCGTTCTTTAATTGTGAACGCCTGGTTCCCTTTTTCTGCTGGATCATTTCATCATTCGGAAGGTTAACAGCAATAGTCTTTCCACCTGAATTACCATCACCGGCATAATATACCACATCAAATGCTGCAAGTTGTGAAGAGGTTCCCGGGGATTCCTTTTTATAGGCTGCATCAACAGGAAGTCCCCTTTGAAGTTCAGGCAACATGGCTACGTACTTTTCGAGACGTTTGCTCCACTCCTTGTCTTTTACCAGTACATAGCTCTCAAAAGCAGCACGGGCATTGAATAATCCATCTTCATAATTCTCTATCGGGCCAATGATGATATCAAGTCCGCTATTGGTCATATCCATCCAGGCAAAGTCACTAGGCATATAATTATCAGTAAGAAAAGCCTCTGCTCTTAAGGTCAGATATTTTTTTAGCTGAATCTCCTCTGTGATCTGAGCTGCCTGTAAAAGCAAATCAGCAGCCTTTTTAAGTTCATCCTTAAAATAAACACTGTAGGGAATGGATATCAGTTTTCCTGACTCATTTCTACGTATCATGGAATACAAACCCTTTTTATCAGAAACATCTGATTTCTCTAACTCTTCACGGGTCATATCGACAGGATAAAAGCCTGAACCTAATGGTTTATCCCCTATTCCATTTACAAAAGGCTTATTGTCATTCAAACGATCCCAGGGACCGTAGTTGATCTTAATAAATTCTCTGGTCTTCTCATCTTTCACAGCCAACATCAAACTATCCCGCTGCGGATAACTCTGCATCCAAAAAAGTTCATCCATTATCTCAGCTGCCCTGATTAGCAGTGGTAAAACTTTGCGTTCATTCTCGCTAAGTTTTTCAATATCTGTAGTGAGTCTCACCTTAGCATAAATCGGAAGCCTTTCTGCCACATAAGCCTTTAAACTGTCATTTTCCTTCGAAATCTGTTTATCTGAATTGTTTGAACAGGAAGAAATAAAGATTAATGCCATTGACCCCAAAATCAGGGTCTCTTTTAAATTAAATTTCATTTTCGGATTAGTTTAAGGAAGAATAAATATAGTAAAAATATGGTGTGGGGTTCTAAAAGCTGAATTTCTGTGCCCTTGCATAAGTATTCTTCACTATTTGACGGTTAAACCGGCAGGTCCAGAGCATCAATTCAAGGATTAGTAATTGAATTTCAACTCAAGCTAATCAATTCCAATTATCTTACTTTCGGCTTACAATCGACTAATAATTAGAGAAATAAAGTGATTAGATTTGCCGAAATATCGTACATATACATTATTACTTTCTTTATCCTATAAATTTGATTGATGCCCTTTTCGAAAAATGTGCTGCTGTTTGGTTTTCTGCTTTTCTTCTGTTCGTTCAGTGTAAATGCTCAGGATAACTATACTATAAACGGGCTCGTGAAAGATTCCCTTTCAGGTGAAACCCTGATTGGAGTCACACTCAAATTTACCGCAACAAGCCAATCCGGCACCAGCACTAATGCCTATGGTTTCTACTCCTATAAACTTATTCCGGGTGAATATACTCTGAGCGTTAGTTATATTGGCTACAGGTCCATAAACAGGAAGGTCAGCATCAATTCAGATCTCAGGCTCGACCTGAATATGGTCCCTGATAATATTCTGGAAGAGATTGTGATCAGTTCTGAAAAAAGGAATGACAATATTGTCAATGCTCAGATGGGTGTTGCTAAGATTAATCTAAGTGAAATCAGGAATGTTCCGGTTCTTTTCGGAGAGCGCGATGTTCTGAAAACCCTGCAACTGCTTCCGGGGATAAAATCGGCAGGTGAAGGAAACAGCGGATTTTATGTTCGTGGAGGTTCGACCGACCAGAATCTGATTCTGCTTGATGAGGCACCCGTTTACAATGCTTCGCACTTACTTGGCTTCTTTTCTACTTTCAACTCTGATGCAATTAAGGATGTTAGCGTTTTTAAAGGAGGGATGCCTGCGCAATATGGCGGAAGACTTTCTTCTGTACTCGACATTAGAATGAATGATGGAAATAAGAAGGAGTTTACCGCCGAAGGAGGAATTGGACTTATATCATCCCGATTAAAAGTTGAAGGCCCGCTGATTAAAGACAAAAGCTCTTTCATGATCAGTGGCCGCAGAACTTATGCCGATGCTTTTCTAGCTCTTTCAAAAGATAGTTCCATCAATAAAAATACTCTCTATTTCTATGATCTCAATGCAAAGGTCAACTACCAGATAGACGATAAGAATACTCTTTATCTTTCGGGATATTTTGGCCGCGATGAACTGGGGCTGAGTGAAACTTTTGGCTTCGACTGGGGTAATGCGACTTCAACACTTCGATGGAATCATTTATTCAGCAATCGCTTATTTTCAAATACTTCCCTGATTTACAGCAATTATAATTATGTGATCGAGAACTTTCTGGAGGAGAACAACTTCCGGGTGAATTCCTCCATCAGGGATATGAATTTAAAGCAGGACTTTCAGCTGGCTTTAAATAATAGCCACAATATCCGTTTTGGACTCGATTTGATCCATCATACCATTGCACCAGGAAATATTACCGCAAGCGCCACATCAAGTGTAAACGAAGTAACCATTGAAAAACGTAAGGGAAATGAAATAGCAGCCTATATTTCTGATGAATGGGAAGTCAACGATAAGTTTAATTTGGTTTATGGATTAAGAGCAAGCTCATTCTATCTTTTTGGGCCGGGTGTTTTTCCTACCTATGACAAGAATGGAATAACAACTTCATCCAAAGCCTATACTTCCGGTCAGCTGGTAAAGTCGTATTTTAATCTTGAACCCCGTATTTCTGCAAGCTACCAGTTGAATGAATTTTCATCATTAAAAAGTTCCTATACCCGCAATACTCAGAATCTGCATCTGATGTCGAATTCAACAGCCAGTTCCCCAACTGATTTATACATCATGAGCAGTAATAATGTCAAACCTGAAATCGCTGATCAGATAGCCCTGGGATATTTCAGAAACTTCAATAATGATAATTATGAATTTTCTACAGAGCTTTATTTCAAACAGATGCAGAATCAGATAGATTACAGAAGCGGTACTGATCTGAGGGGCAATACCAATGTTGAGTCTGAACTTCTTTTTGGTGGTGGAAGGGCCTTTGGTATAGAACTATTTCTTAAAAAACGATTTGGCAAATTAAATGGTTGGGTAGGATATACACTCTCAAAAACTGAGCGTAAGTTTAATGATATTGATCTGGGTAAATGGTTCAATGCCAAACAGGATCGCACCCATGACCTCTCTTTGGTTGGTATTTATAAAGCTACTGAAAGATGGACTTTTTCATCAACCTTTGTATTTAATACCGGGAATGCAGTTACTTTTCCGGCAGGTAAATATCAGCTAAACAATAAAACAGTTTATTATTATCCTGAACGTAATTCTGACAGAATGCCTAACTATCATCGTCTGGATCTGTCGGCTACCCTCGAAGGTAAACCCGGCAGGAAATTACAGTCGAGCTGGTCATTTGGCATTTATAATTTGTATAACCGAAAAAATGCTTACTCCATAGATTTCAGGGATGACCTGGATAATCCAACCAGAACTCAGGCTGTGCGTACAACACTGTTCGGAATTATTCCTTCAATTACCTGGAATTTCAAATTTTAATCATGAAAAAGTATACTCAGAATTTAAGACTAATCTTTTGCCTGATTAATAGTATAGTACTCCTTTCTTCTTGCGAAAAGGTGATCGATCTTGAGTTAAAAAATGCCGATCCTTTGATTGTTATTGAAGGAACCGTCAGTAATCAAAGTGAAAACCATTTTGTAAGAATATCGAAAACAATTCCATTTCACCAATCAGCAAGCTTCAAAGGGGTAAAAGGGGCACAGGTTACATTAAAATCTTCTGCAGGCCTGTCAGTATCCTTTACGGAAGTAACCGAAGGGATTTACAGAAGCCCTCGTTTGAGAGGGACACCAGGTCTCACTTATACCCTGGATGTTCTTGTTGAAGGGAAAACTTATTCTGCAAAATCAACCATGCCCTCTCCGGTAATTCCGGATTCCATTGGATTCAAAACCCTTTCATTCTTTGGAAATTCAAATATCTATCCTACGGTTTATTATAATGATCCTCCAAAAATTCAAAACCAGTACCGCTACATTTTAAGGGTCAATGGGAAACTTCAGGGTGATCTTGTTTTTGAGGATCGCTTCAATGACGGAAACACAGTTTCTGATGTTATCATCTATGATGGTGACGACGATATAAAATCGGGAGATATTGTGGATATAGAAATGCAATCTATTGACCGGAACGTATTCAAATACTTCTTTGCCCTCAGCCAGATAGGCGGAAACGGCGGCCCCCCGGTGGCTCCGGCAAACCCGGAATCTAATTTCAGTAATAGAGCATTGGGTATTTTTAATGCCTGTACAAAATCGACTAAATCTGTTGTTCTAAAATAGGGATATCAATGATATCACATTACTGTGATTATCACATTTGAGAGTCTATCGTCAACAGGAATCTGACAGGCCAGTCGGATATCATCGATTCCTGGAGCCAACCTGAGCAGTGTTGTTGCCTCATTTCTCATAAATCCGGAAGCTTTTTCAAACCCTTCAATTCTAACGATACAAGTACCACATCTTCCCATTCCACCGCATTGCCCAAAATCATCTGTAAATAATCTGTCTTCTATAAGGCATTTCAAATCCCTGTACTCACCGGCATAGGTTTGTATTTTATATTCCTCAGATGAATAGAATACAGTCAAACATATTTTATTAAAAGGCTGAGGCATTTATTTTATAAATGGAGTTTTGTCCAAATTTTGCTGCTACTGATCGATTTCGTAATCAGGGTTTATGCTTATGTGAAGATTATCTCCGAAGGTAAATAAATTTTATAAAAGATGGTTTTATCTTTTATAAAAAATGCCATATATTTGTCTAATAATAAAGATATTATGAGCCAAAAGACAGATATAAAGGGAATAGATGATATCAAAATTATGGTTGATGTGTTCTACCAGAAGGTTCGTGAAGACGAATTACTGGCACCTATATTTAATTTCAGACTTTCAACACATTGGGAACCGCATCTTGAAAAGATGTATACTTTCTGGAATGCAGCATTATTCGGTGTAAAAGGGTACAATGGTAATCCATTCATCAAACACGCAACGATGGAACTTGGCGAAGAGCATTTCGAACGATGGATGAACCTATTCAACGAAACGGTTAATACACATTTTGAAGGATCTGTGGCTGAAGATGCCAAAACAAGGGCAGGCATAATGGCAAGTATGTTCATGCATAAAATTGAACAGATCAAACAAAATTCTACCAGGCCAATATTCTGATAATCAATGATTTCAAAAGCTTGTCAATACGGAATACGCGCAGCTATTTTTATCGCATCCAGGCGTAATGATGGTATTAAGCTTAATGTCAAACAAATAGCCTGCGAAGTTGATGCACCAGAGGCATTTACGGCAAAAATATTACAGGAGCTTAATAAGCACCGCATCATAACCTCATTGAAGGGACCTTATGGTGGTTTCTTCATTGAAGAATTTCAACTGGAACAGCCAGTTATAAATATTGTGAATGCGATTGATGGTATGTCGGTATTCAAAGAATGCGGGCTTGGTCTGAAACAATGCTCAGCTTCACACCCATGCCCCATGCATGATCAATACAAAATAGCCAGAGATGCCCTTCAAAATGCATTTCAGCAAACAAGCATTCGCCATTTGGCACTGCAGGTAAATGAGGGTAGCTCATTCATCAATAACCTGGTCTTAAAAAATTAAGGATTTTCAGGCGAGCAAAACAAGATTTTACCGAATTATAATTTTGTAAATTGCAGGATTTAATTTCCTTAAGCAATGCTACAAAAATTCATACAGCTATTTTTCTGCGGACTGACCCTCACTGCAATATCATGTTCTTCAGGACCATACGGGCCAACGAACAAGGCCTATAAAAATCAAACAAAAGAACTGAGTAAAACAATCAGAGCTACACCGGTGAATCCTACAGGCCAGGACTTTGTAGGAACAACCAATTTTGGGCTCAGAAAACCAAATTATGTGATCATTCACCATACTGCCCAAAATTCCACTGAGCAGACCTTAAAAACATTCATTACACCAAAAACTCAGGTGAGCGCCCATTATGTGATCGGTAGGGATGGCGTGATTTATCAAATGCTGAATGATTATTTAAGGGCATGGCATGGAGGAGCAGCAAAATGGGGGAATCTGACTGATATTAATTCTTCATCTATAGGAATAGAACTCGATAATAATGGCTTTGAGCCATTCTCAGAAGCGCAAATCAATGGCCTTTTAACTGTTCTGGCCAACCTCAAGAAAACACATACTATTCCGGCTGCAAATTTCATCGGACACTCAGACATAGCACCTGGCAGAAAAGTTGATCCCAATATTACTTTCCCATGGAAAAAGCTAGCAGAAAATGGATATGGGCTCTGGCAGGATCAGGTGTTGACAGATTCAGTTCCAGAATCGTTCAACCCGATCGAAGCACTCAGAATCATTGGATATGACATCAAAAATCCGGAAAACGCTATTAAATCATTCCAACTTCACTTTGTGCAGAAAGAATTGACAGGTATTCTTAATGAAGAGGAAAAACAAATTCTCTTCAATCTGTATAAAAAATACTTATAGTTTAAGATCAGGATTTTTGAGATTCTTTTGCCCAGGTATCTTTTAATGTAACTGTCCGGTTAAATACCGGTCTACCTGGTGTTGAATCACTGTCCAGGCTAAAGTACCCTTTGCGAATGAACTGGTAACCCCGGTCCGCCTCAGGATTCATCAGATCAGGCTCAATAAAAGCATTGCTGATCACCGTTAAACTATCCGGGTTAATGTAGTCTTTGAAATTACCGTCTTCATTGGAAGGATCTTCTACCCTGAACAATCGATCATACAATCGTATTTCTGCTGTTTGTGCTGCTTTGGCACAAACCCAGTGAATTGTTCCCTTAACATGAATCCCACTGGTATCAGTCCCGCTCCTTGATTCAGGAATATAAGTACAATGAACTTCCGAAACATTACCGCTTTCATCCTTTACAAAACTATCACAACGAACAATGTAAGCATGCTTCAGACGCACCATTAGGCCTGGACCCAGCCGGAAGTATTTTTTAGTGGGCTCTTCCATAAAGTCATCCCGCTCAATCCATAGCTCAGAACTAAACGGAATGTGACGGAATCCATCGCCACCTTCCATCTCAGGATTATTTTCACCCTCCATTAATTCGGTCTTTCCTTCCGGATAATTACTGATCACAAGTTTTAATGGTTCAAGTACCACCATCCTTCGCCAGGCACTTTTGTTCAGATCCTCACGGATACAGAATTCAAGTAAACTCAGGTCTATGAGATTTTCACGTCGGGCTATACCAATACGTTCACTAAAATTGCGAATTGAAAGTGGAGTATAACCACGGCGGCGCAAGCCACTGATAGTCGGCATCCTTGGATCATCCCAACCACTTACATGATTTTCATTAACCAGTTGAAGCAACTTTCTTTTGCTCATCACTGTATAATTCATATTCAGACGGGCAAACTCATATTGCTTAGAAGGAAAATTATTTAACTTATGGATAAACCATTCATAAAGCGGGCGATGCGGAACAAATTCAAGAGTACATATAGAATGGGTGATTTCTTCAAGCGAATCAGACTGCCCGTGGGCAAAATCATACATTGGGTATATACACCATTGATCACCTGTACGGTGATGATGGGCATGTTTTATACGATACATCAGCGGGTCGCGAAGATGCATATTGGGTGAAGCAAGATCAATTTTAGCACGTAACACCCTGGCTCCATCAGGGTATTTCCCCTCCTTCATACCTCTGAAAAGCTGTAGATTTTCTTCAATGCTCCTGCTGCGGGATGGCGTAGGCTTTCCTGGTTCAGTGGGTGTCCCTTTGGCGGCGGCAATTTCCTCAGCCGATCCGTCTTCCACATAAGCCAATCCCTTTTTGACTAGTTCGAGGGCAAAATCATATAACTGATCAAAATAATCTGATGAGTACAACTCTTTATCCCATTTAAAACCAAGCCATTGAATATCTTTCTTAATGCTGTCGACATATTCAACATCTTCGGTTGTAGGGTTGGTATCATCAAACCTGAGGTTGGTTTTACCATTATATTTCGCTGCGATACCGAAGTTCAGGCAAATTGATTTAGCATGCCCGATATGCAAATAGCCGTTTGGCTCAGGAGGAAAACGTGTCAGAACACGACCACCGTTTTTGCCATTCCGAATATCATCTTCAATGATCTCTTCTAAAAAATTTAATGATCTTTCTTCACTCATAACCAGATTTCGAGGCTGCAAAAATAACAAAATTTATTTGCGGGGACAGCTTATTCGTTTTCAGGACAATTCCAATCTGTTCCATAAACGAAATGAGGTATACAATTCAATTTTCTTCTTACTTTTACATAATATCAATTATGACAGAATCCCTAAATCGCCCCATTCGGGTACTGGTTGCCAAAGTCGGACTGGATGGTCATGACCGTGGTGCAAAAATAATTGCTAGCTCTCTTCGGGATGCAGGAATGGAGGTGATTTATACCGGACTCCGTCAGACACCAGAAATGGTTGTTAATACCGCCCTGCAGGAGGATGTGGATGCCATTGGCGTTTCAATTCTTTCGGGTGCCCACATGACTGTTTTTCCAAAAATAATTCACTTTATGAAAGAAAAAGGTCTGACAGACGTTCTTGTTACTGGTGGAGGAATAATACCTGACGATGACATGAAAACCCTTCATGATCTGGGGGTGGGTAAACTCTTTCAACCCGGTACAAATACCGGTGAGATAGTGTCTTTCATCAAAAAATGGGTGTCAGAGAACAGAAAGTTCTAATCCCAAATTCTTAATAAAAACCGGGCGAAGATCAGCCCTAATTATAATTTCTTGAATAATGAACTATTCCAACCTGCTCATCGAAAATCGTGAACGAATTTTATATATAACAATCAATCGCGAAAGCAAACTTAATGCACTTAATAAAGCCACTCTGGCCGAACTTCATGATGTAATTACAGGTTCAGTCCATGATGATGAAGTTGGGGGACTGATAATAACCGGGGCCGGACAAAAGGCCTTTGTTGCTGGGGCAGATATTTCTGAATTTGCTGACTTTAATGCCGACGAAGGAAGGGAACTTGCCCGCGAAGGACAAATTAAGGTATTTGATGTTATTCAAAACCATTCAAAACCGGTAATTGCTGCTATAAACGGCTTTGCATTAGGTGGTGGTCTTGAACTTGCGATGGCTTGTCATATCAGGGTGGCAGCATCCGGAGCTAAAATGGGACTTCCTGAAGTAAGTTTAGGGCTTATACCAGGCTATGGTGGCACACAAAGATTGACCGAACTTATTGGTAAGGGAAGAGCCATGGAAATGATCATGACAGCAGATATGATCAATGCGGAAGATGCATACAGAACCGGACTTGTAAACCATGTTTTTGAAGCAGACGATCTTCTGACAAAGGCCGCTGAACTCATGAAAAAGATAATGACCCGCTCCCCATTTGCAGTAGGCTGTGCCATCAGAGCGATTAATGCAGCTTCAGCAGATGGTATCAATGGCTATGAAACGGAGATTTCAGAGTTCTCAAATTGCTTCGGATCAGAAGATTTCAGGGAAGGAGTAGCTGCATTTTTGGGTAAAAGAAAGGCTGAATTTACAGGCCGGTAAGAAAACTACTATTAAAAAGTGTAGAAAATATTTCCCAATTATTAATAAAATGCTTAAATTAGCAACATAATCATCTAGTTATCAGCCTCTCGGTTTACCTATATACCCATGAATAAAATATTAATAATCGATGACGAAATAAACATTGGCATTCTTTTATCAAAATTCCTGACCAGAAATGGATTCGAAGTAAAAACAAGTACCAACGGAATCAGTGCGTTGGAGTTAATGACAAAGGAGGAATTTGATCTGGTTCTTTGTGATTTTCGACTCGAGGACACCGATGGAAGGGAGATGTTAAAAAAGATCAAAACTTCCTATCCCAATACCGGAGTGATTATCATTACGGGTTATTCTGATATAAAACTGGCTGTTGAATTAATTAAAATGGGGGCCTTTGACTACATCTCCAAACCGCTTTACCCGGATGAAATACTAAATACCATCAATAAAGCACTTGAGGCTCAAAAAATAATTAATCAAACTGAATCGAAAGAACCAGAGGCAGAAAAGCGCAGGGAAAATAGTGGAAGCGTAATTCCTGAAGAATTTGTTGCCGGGAAAAGTCCGGCTTCTCTTGAATTACTGAAACAAATCAAACTGGTAGCTCCAACCAATTACAGTGTAATACTTAATGGTGAGAGCGGTACAGGTAAGGAATCGGTTGCAAAAAGCATTCATTTTAATAGTCCCAGAAAAGATAAACCATTTATTGCGATGGACTGTGGTTCCCTGACAAAGGATCTCGCAGGAAGTGAGTTTTTCGGTCATGAAAAAGGGTCATTTACAGGTGCAATGTATACCAAAATAGGTCATTTTGAAATGGCCAACGGAGGAACACTCTTCCTGGATGAGGTTGGGAATCTTTCTTATGAGATTCAGGCAGCATTGTTAAGAACTGTTCAGGAACGCAAAGTAAAACGAATTGGAAGTACTAAGGAAATCGATCTCGATGTACGTATCCTGGTTGCCACGAATGAAAACCTGAGTGATGCGATTCAAAAAGGCCGCTTCCGGGAAGACTTATTCCATCGTTTCAATGAATTTAATATCACCATACCTCCATTGCGCGATCGTGGTAAAGACATCCAGCTTTTTGCCGAACATTTCTTAAAAGAGGCCAATGCTGAATTAAACAGAAACGTCACTGGCTTCTCTTCAGAAGTGATAGACTGTATGATGACTTATAACTGGCCAGGAAATGTACGAGAGTTAAAAAATGTGATTCGACGCGCAACCCTGATCACTGAAGGAAATGAAATACAGCTCAAGGCTTTGCCACTTGAAATCTCAACATTTGCAAAAGCTTCTGCGCTTGAAAGTAGTTTTGGCTCTAATGTTGCTGTTAATCCAAACAAGCATGACCTTAAAAATGCGGCAATGGAAGCTGAATATGAAACCATTCTGAATGTTTTGAAAGAAGTGAATTTCAATAAGACAAAGGCCGCTAAAATTTTGAATATAGACCGAAAGACACTTTATAATAAAATGAAAGCGATCAATCTGGACTAAATACCAAACAAAAGGAGAAATCAGATAAACCCGCTTCAGGACCAGGCGGGTTTTATTATTTTAAAGACCCCAATTTAGGGACATTCAGCAGAAAAAGAATATGTCGATATACAGCTATAAGCAAAGAAATGACATAGTCCTTGCCATCCTCATCATTTTAGGGTGTTTCGTATTATATAGCCTAAGAACAATAGCCGGTACCTTACTAAGTACCATTGTACTTTATACCCTTCTCCTTCCGGTCTATAATTTACTGGTTGAAAAATATAAGGTAAAAGATCGGATAGCTGCAACTCTCATGATTCTTCTTTCACTTCTGGTAATAGTGCTTCCGTTCTTAATGCTCAGCCTGATGGTTATCGATAAGATTACAGAATTTCAGGCTGATCCAATGCGAATGATGGTCATTATGCAAAGAATTGACGATTTCATTGGTTCTAAATTAGACCAACCGCATCTCCTGGATAAAGCAATGGCAAAACTTAGTCAGTTTGCTGCAGAATTATTCCCTTCACTGATTAGTGGTGCTTTTAACATTGTTCTCGGACTGGTAATTATGTATTTTCTGCTTTATTTTATGATGGTTCAAAAGAAGGAATTTGAAGCAGGATTGCTTAAATACGCTCCTTTCCGTGAACAGAATGCTTTGAAATTCGCAGAAGAATTAAAGAAAAACACTTATTCTAATGTTCTGGGACAAGGTTATATTGCCATAGTTCAGGGCTCCCTTCTTAGTATTTCATTCTTTCTGTTTGGAATCAGTGATCCCATCTTTTGGGGAGTAATAGCCACATTTCTCTGTTTTCTTCCAGCTATTGGAGCGCCCCTTGTATTTGTACCGGCGGCAATAATTGAGTTAGCCAATGGAAATGATACCGCTGGCTGGGGAATCCTGCTATTTGGTTTTATTGTAATAACCAATATTGATAATGTTTTGCGTTTAATAATTGCAAAGGGGATCTCAAATACGCATCCAATCATAACAGTAGTTGGCGTGATTATTGGTATACCCATCTTTGGTATACTAGGTCTGGTATTCGGACCGTTATTATTATCGTACTTTATGCTAACTATCCGGATTTATGAAACGAGTAAGCTGGCAACAGAAAGACTTGAAAAACTGAGATCAGGAGGGAATGAATGATTTTAATGGCATACTGAAATAATTGTAAAAACAAACCATTTATACCTAATATTAAACTATAAATAATGAAAGACAACTCGAAAATTTTATTTGCACTGCTTGCCGGGATGGCCGCAGGAGCAGCTTTAGGAATATTATTCGCGCCGGAAAAAGGATCAGACACCCGTGATAAACTAAGTGATTCCTTAAAAAATCTTGGAGATAGTATTAAAGACCGTGCCGCTGAAGAAATTGAAAACCTGACTGAATTCAAAGAAAAAGTTGTTGAGAATATCCGTACAAAAATAAGGTCAGCAGAAGATGATTATACCCAGGCGAAAGTAACTGTAGGCAATGCAGCTGATGATGCAGAACGTACGTATAATAAGGTTAAAAATTCTTAAATTTTTCTACGGTCATGGAAGAACAGGAGGTTGATCCACAAAATATCATTGAGAAAATTAAAGAATATATTCATGTTCGAACAGAGCTATCTGTGCTCAGTGCTGTGGATAAGGGATCGCAATTGTTTGCCGGTTTACTTACTGATGGCCTGGTTCTGGTACTTACAGTTCTTGCTTGTTTATTCGGCAGCCTTGCCCTCGGATTCTATTTATCCGAAGTTTTAAATAACACTTATGGCGGTTTCTTAATCGTAGCAGGTATTTATTTACTTGGAGCCGTAATTTTGAATTCCATCAAAGAGAAATATTTGGAGAAGCGGATCATTAATTTAGTGATTGAAAAATTTTTCAAGGATAGAAATGAAGAACAACATGAGAACAAGGATTCAAAATAGTGACGATCTACGGACCGAGATTCTTCGTTTAAGAACTGTACGTTCTGAGATAGAGGGTGAATTGAAATTTGAAACTGACAGAATTGCCAGCAGGTTTCGTGTACCTCTTATGCTATTCAGTAAAGTTAACGATTGGGTTAGTCCAATGTTTAAGCCAAACAGAAATGAACCTGGCAGTTTGCAGCAGGACTGGGTAACCAGTATTTTTCGAATTGGTTTGCCGGTAGTAATGAATAAATTTATATTCCCGAAATCAGGATTTCTACTAAAATCAGTGGTCGAATTACTTTCCCAGAATACTGCGAAAACAGTAAACAAGGATGTTGTAACCGATCTGATAAATAAACTTTCGGAATGGATTAAATCAACTAAACGAAAGAAAAAACAGGAGCCTGGAATTGATGATTATGGAATTCCACCGGATAGTGAAACTTATTAGAAAGAACCTCCCAATCTTATTCGGGAGGTTTTTTATGCGTAATTCTTTATGAAATCATCGTAAACCATCCTGATACCCTGTTCCAAATCAATCTCATGCTTCCAGCCTTTGCTGTGTAGCTTTGAAACATCTAAAAGTTTACGGGGAGTACCATCAGGCTTGGAAGGATCAAAAACCAAGTCACCCTCAAAACCAATTACTTTTTGAATTAACAAAGCCAGATCTTGAATAGTAATGTCCTCGCCTGTCCCAACATTAATCATACCCGGCTCATCATAGTTCTGCATCAGATAATAACATGCGTTTGCCAGGTCATCAGAAAACAGAAACTCACGCCTTGGACTTCCGGTTCCTAAAATAGTGACATGTTCTGCAGAATTTAGTTTTGCCTCATGAAATTTTCGAATCAGAGCCGGCAAAACATGTGAATTCTGTGGATGATAGTTATCATTAAAACCGTACAGATTGGTAGGCATTACAGATATAAAATTACATCCATACTGAGAACGATAAGCTTCACACATCTTAATACCTGCAATTTTTGCTATCGCATATGGCTCATTTGTCGTTTCAAGTAATCCGGTCAATAAATATTCTTCCCTGAGTGGTTGCGGTGCATGTTTAGGATAAATACAGCTTGAGCCCAGAAACATTAGCTTTTTTACTCCGTTCAGATAGGATTGATGGATTACATTATTCTGTATAGACAGATTCTCAAATAAAAAATCGGCCCTGAATGTATTATTAGCAATTATACCCCCAACCCTGGCTGCCGCAAGAAATACATAATCCGGTTTTTCTTTATGGAAAAAGTCTCTTACAGCAGGCTGGTCTCTCAAATCCAATTCAGATGAAGTTCGTGTCACAAGATTGGAATAACCTTCCTTTTCGAGTTTTCTAAAAATGGCAGAACCCACCATTCCACGATGGCCTGCAATATATATTTTAGATGTTTTATCCATTATTATAGAGTATGCAAAGATAGAACTATTTTTACTGGCATTTTAGATTAGAAATGGGTAAGGATAAACTTCGTCGCTTTGCAGAAATCACAGCTTTTGAAAATGTCATAGAGCTTGAAGATGGAAAGGTATTAAAGGGCTACTGGGCTGAACATCATTTTAAGAACAATAATCCCCTGATTCTCGAACTGGGATGTGGTAAAGGTGAGTACACAGTAAACCTTGCCCGACTGTATCCTGAAATCAATTTTATTGGAATAGACTATAAGGGAAACCGAATCTGGAGGGGTGCAAAAACCGCTATTGAAGAAAATATCCCAAACGTTGCCTTCCTCAGAATTCAGATCGAAAATCTGCTGGATTATTTCTCTGAAACCGAGGTTTCTGAGATTTGGATCACTTTCCCGGATCCTCAGCCACAGATTAGCCGGGAGAAAAAACGCCTGACTTCAAGCCGTTTCCTGGATATGTACAAAAAGGTTCTCAAAAAAGGTGGTCCGATACATTTAAAAACAGATAGCGACCTTTTATATATCTTTACTCTTGCAAAAATAAAAGAGCTCGGTCTTGTTACACATATTAGTACTGCCGACCTTTACAAATCCCCTTTTGCGGATGATATACTTTCAATCAAAACCTATTATGAGAAAAAGTATCTTGCAAATGACAAGAATATAAATTACCTGAAGTTTAGTTTTGAGTAAATGGACAAGCTTAGTTTCTATGATCAGGTCTACCAGGTTGTAAGACTCATACCGAAAGGAAGGGTAAGTTCTTATGGTGCAATAGCCTCTTATCTTGGAACAAGAGGCTCATCAAGAATGGTCGGCTATGCAATGAATGCTGCACATACGACCTTTCCGCCAGTGCCTGCCCAGCGGGTAGTGAACAGAAATGGTTTGCTCACCGGTAAATTTCATTTCGGCTCAGCAGACATGATGCAGCAATTACTTGAAAACGAAGGGGTTAAAGTGAATAATGACAAAATTGTTGATTTCAAAAATCTATTCTGGGATCCCGCTATTGAACTTGAACTCTAAAAACCGAAAAGCCTGCAAAATATAATTGCATAAAATTATGGGAAAAATGATCGATGAATTCAACAGCTACCGTACCCGGATGAATGAACGGATTATGGATACTGCTGAAATGAATGAGATCTTTATGATTGCAAATCTGGTAGGAGGTTCTATTGTTATTCCTCATTACCGGAGAGCTCTCGAATATTGGGAAGAACTCAATAGTAATTTATCGTGAGCCATATCGTATTTTGTTTAAATTAATGAAGGCCTTGTATTTATCTTTAAATAACCCAAACTTTGAATCAAGATCAAAATATTGTCAGATGTGCCTGGTGTGGCACCGACCCTCTTTACGTCAGATATCATGATGAAGAATGGGGCAAACCCGTTTATGATGATCAGACTTTATTCGAATTTTTAATTCTCGAGAGTGCACAGGCAGGTCTCAGCTGGATTACTATCCTGCGGAAGCGCGAAAATTACCGGAAAGCATTCGCAAATTTTGATGCCCTTAAAGTTGCCGCTTTCAGCCAAGAGGATGTAGAACGCTTATTACAGGATGAGGGAATTATTCGAAACCGGTTAAAGATTAATGCTGCAATAAGCAATGCCAAATTATTTCTGGGAATTCAGGAAGAATTCGGTTCCTTTTCCAATTATATCTGGGGATTTCTACCAGATAAAAAACCAATTATAAATAAATTAAACAGCCACAAGGACTTGCAGCCCAGAACTGAACTTTCAGACCGCATCAGTGCAGATATGAAAAAGCGGGGCTTCAAATTCTTTGGAACAACTATTTGTTACGCGCATATGCAGGCAACAGGAATGGTAAACGACCATATTGAAGGCTGCATAGCCAGATAAATTTTAGAGGGAATATTCCCGAAATTCAATACTGATAATGAAAAAGCTATTTCTCCTAGATGCATTCGCCCTGATTTACAGAGCCCATTTTGCATTGAGTAAAAATCCGAGGTTCACATCCGGTGGTCTGAATACATCAGCCATAATGGGGTTCACAAATACGTTGCTGGAAGTTCTTAAGAAAGAAAATCCCAGTCATATGGCCGTGGTATTTGATACCGATGCACCTACTGAAAGGCATACTGATTTTACAGCGTATAAAGCTCACCGTCAGGCAATGCCCGAGGATCTTTCGACAGCAATTCCATATATCATCCGCCTGATTGAGGGATTTAACATCCCGGTTATATTTTCTGATGGATACGAGGCCGATGACCTGATAGGCACTTTGGCCAAAAAAGCAGAAATCGAAGGATTTACAGTTTACTGCATGACCCCCGATAAAGATTTCGGGCAACTTGTTTCCGAAAACATTTTCATTTACAAACCTGCCCGAATGGGTAATGGAATGGAAATTCAGGGTGTAAAAGAAATTCTTGAAAAATGGGAAATTGATCATGTTGAACAGGTAATCGATATTTTGGGCTTATGGGGTGATGCAGTAGATAATATCCCTGGGATTCCGGGAATTGGTGAAAAAACCGCAAAACAACTGATCAAACAATACGGTTCAATCGAAAATATTATCAGCAATAGTCATGAACTGAAGGGCAAACTTCGGGAAAATGTTGAAAATTTCGCTGAACAGGGTCTGATCTCAAAAAAACTTGCTACCATCATGCTGAATGCACCAGTAGATCTTGATGTGGATGCTTTGCACGTTGATGAACCAAATCGGGATGTCCTGGAACCCCTTTTCGCAGAACTGGAGTTTCGTACACTTGGAAAAAGAGTTTTTGGTGATGAATTCAGCATTGCTGATGTAAAATCCAGCCCTTCTTCCGGACAAATGGATCTGTTTGGAAATCATGAGGTAAAGGAACCTGCTGATTCAAATAAAAGGGAAGAAATAAGCCTTCCTCAAATGCCATTAAGCTTCAAAAACATCAGCAATACCGATCATAATTATCAACTGGTGGATAATGCAGAGAAAAGAAGCAGCCTCCTTCGCTTACTCAATGACCATAGCTTCTTCTGTTTTGATACTGAAACCACCGGACTTGATGCCAACAATTGCGAACTTGTTGGACTTTCATTCAGTGTTAAACAAGGTGAAGCATGGTATGTTCCGCTTCCGGCAGACCAGAATGAATGCAGAACCATTGTAACTGAATTTAAATCAGTTTTGGAGAACCCTCTTATCTCTAAGATAGGCCAAAATATAAAATATGATATCCTGGTTCTTAAATGGTATGATATCGATATGCAGGGTGAACTTTTCGATACCATGCTTGCACATTATCTGATTGATCCCGATTCGCGTCATAACATGGATCTACTTGCTGAAAATTACCTGAATTACAGTCCTGTGAGTATAAGCACACTGATTGGTGAGAAAGGTAAGAATCAGGGAAATATGAGGGATGCTGACATAGAAAAGGTAAAAGAATATGCAGCAGAAGATGCTGATATCACCCTTCAGTTGAAGACTGTATTCGAACCCATCCTCAAATCTGTCAATGCCTGGAAGCTCGCTGAAGATATTGAGAATCCCCTGATCTATGTTCTTGCAGATATTGAACGTGAAGGAGTAAAAATCGATCAGGAAGCACTGGTAGAATTTTCTAAAACACTTGAAACTGATATCCGGTCTTTCGAAAAAACAATTTATGAAAAGGCCGGTGTAAAATTCAATATCGCCTCACCAAAACAACTTGGTGAGGTTCTGTTTGATAAACTTCAGCTTGATCCGCAGGCAAAAAAAACCAAGACCGGACAGTATCAGACCGGCGAAGATGTTCTCCTGAGGCTGGCCAATAAAAGTGATATTGTAGCTGACATTCTTGATTTCAGACAATTACAAAAGCTGAAATCCACTTATGTTGATGCCTTACCTCAGATGGTCAACCCGAAAACGGGCCGCATACATACCTCTTATAATCAGGCAGTTGCATCAACGGGCCGTCTGAGTTCAAACAACCCAAATCTTCAGAATATTCCCATTCGAACAGAGCGTGGCAGGGAGGTCCGAAAAGCCTTTATTCCGCGAGACAACGAACATGTTTTATTATCAGCAGATTATTCCCAGATCGAACTGAGGATCATTGCCGAGATCAGTAAGGATGAGAATATGATGGAAGCTTTTGTAAACGGACTGGATATTCATACTGCAACAGCCGCTAAAGTGTATGGAATTGCGCTGGAAGAAGTAAACTCAACCCAAAGAAGGAATGCAAAAGCCGTAAACTTTGGAATCATCTATGGACAGTCAGCTTTTGGGCTATCACAAAATCTCGGTATCCCCAGAAAGGAAGCAGCAGAAATTATTGAAAATTATTTCAATACCTACCCCAATATTAAGAAGTATATGAATGATACCATGAACTTTGCACGTGAAAATGGGTACGTGGAAACTATTATGGGTAGAAGACGATACCTCAGGGATATTAATTCAGCCAATCAGACTGTTAGGGGCTTTGCGGAGCGAAATGCGATTAATGCACCCATTCAGGGATCGGCAGCAGACATGATCAAGATTGCGATGATCAGGATTCATCAGGATATCAAAGATCATAAACTGGGTTCGAAAATGACGATGCAGGTACATGATGAATTGGTGTTTGATGTACTGATTAATGAAACCGAGATCATGAAAGGGATCATTACCGAGCGAATGAAAAATGCGATTAAAATGGAGGTTCCAATTCTGGTTGAGGTTGGTGAAGGCCGAAACTGGCTGGAAGCTCATTAATAAAATCGCAGTTGTGCCGAATTTGAATATCGGCTGATATTTTGTTATCTTTTTCCAATAAGATTAACATATTAAGTTTTGTAGTTTACATTTCTTAAATTCAGTTTTCAATATTCGTTTATGAATGTCATGCACCTCAGCGCAGAATGCTACCCGGTTGCCAAAGTCGGCGGACTTGGGGATGTGGTTGGTGCGCTGCCTAAATACCTTTGTGAAGCAGGAATAAATGCCTCAGTGGTATTGCCCTATTACGATCGGAAATTTGTTCAGGAACACACTTTTGATCTTATATTCAAATCAAAGGGAATATTAGGAACTAAAATTTTTGAATACACTGTTCTCAAAGAAAGGAACAGAACACTTGGTTTTGATTTATATCTGATTCAAATACCCGGACTCCTTGATCGCAGAGAAATATATTGCTATCCTGATGAAATTGAGCAATTTATTAGTTTTCAACTTTCATTTCTGGATTGGATCAGCAAAGCTGATGAAAAGCCTGATATTATTCATTGTCATGATCACCATACCGGACTAATTCCTTTTCTGGTTTCTCATACCATTGCATATAGCAATCTGGCCTCGATTCCGACTGTTTGCACGATACATAACGGACAGTACCAGGGCTGGTTTGGTTGGGATAAAATTTCTTTCTTACCTGCCTTCGACCTGAGCAAAGCCGGTCTTCTGGACTGGGGGAACTGTATTAATTCCCTGGCAGCCTCAGTAAAGTGCTGTTGGAAATTTACCACGGTTTCTCCAAGCTACCTGAAAGAACTATCAATCAATTCGAATGGTCTTGAAAAATTGTTTCAGATGGAAGAAGCCAAAGGATCTGGAATAATTAATGGGATAGACACCCTGGTTTGGAATTCGGAGACTGATCCAATGATCTTCAAAACCTATTCAGTTGAAAGCGTTAATGCTGGTAAGAAAGAAAATAAAAAACAACTTTGTAAAGAGTTTGGTTTGACTAGTACAAAACCACTGGTTGTATTTATCGGACGGCTGGTAGGTGAGAAAGGAGCGGATCTGCTTTCGGAAGCTATTGCATCCTGCCTGGAAACCTATAAAGGAAAACTAAATTTTCTTATTTTAGGTTCAGGAGATCCGAAAACTGAAAAGGAATTAAAAGATCTCTCTATAAAATATAAAAAACAATATGGGGTTTTTATCGGATATGATGAAATGCTTTCGCATCGAATCTATGCTGGTGCTGACTTCTTGATCATGCCATCAAGAGTGGAGCCATGCGGATTAAACCAGCTTTATGCGATGCGATATGGAACCATACCTGTTGTTCATAAAACAGGTGGTTTAAAAGACACTGTGATTGATTTAAAAGAGGCAGGAGGTTATGGCTTTAGTTTTGATGAGCTGAGTATACAAAGCATAAAAACTGTGATCGGAAGAGCCTGTGAAGTTTACGAAGATCCTGAAAGAATGACTATAATAAGAAAAAAATTAATGTCACTTGATTTTTCATGGGATAAGTCGGCAGAAGAATATATTAACCTTTATAAAAGCTTGAGCAATGATTGAAATGAATTCTAAAGTAATATCTGTTGTCCTGGGTGGTGGACAAGGTTCCCGCTTATATCCTTTGACTGATACCCGTTCAAAACCGGCAGTTCCAATTGCTGGGAAATACCGATTGGTGGATATTCCAATTTCAAATTGCCTGAATTCGGGGATTGAGCGAATTTTTGTACTAACTCAATTTAATTCTGCTTCCTTAAATAAGCATATTAAAAATACCTATCATTTTAGTTTTTTCAGTGAAGCATTTGTGGATATTCTCGCTGCCGAACAAACACCGGGTAATAGTACCTGGTTTCAGGGCACTGCAGATGCCGTCAGGCAGAGTCTTGGTCATATTGTACAACATAATTGTGATTATGTGCTGATTCTGTCAGGAGACCAGTTGTATCAGATGGATTTTGGAGAAATGGTCAGAAATCACGAAATGAGCGGAGCAGAGATCAGTATTGCAACAATTCCTGTAAATGGCAAAGATGCAAGTGATTTTGGTATCCTGAAAGCTGATGAAAATAACCTCATTACCTCATTTATTGAAAAACCAAAGAAGGAATTACTACCTGAATGGAAATCAGATGTTGGAGATGTACTGAAAAAAAAGGGAAAGGAATATCTGGCATCAATGGGTATTTACCTGTTCAATAAAAAATTACTTTTTGATTTACTCGAGAATAATACAAGAACTGATTTTGGTAAGGAAATCATTCCTCAGTCAATTGGGGATCATAAAGTACTCAGTTACAAGTTTGAGGGTTATTGGACCGATATCGGTAATATTCACTCTTTCTTCGATGCAAATATTGGATTGACGGATGATATTCCCGAATTTAATCTTTTCGATAAAAGGCCTATCTATTCCAGAGCCAGAATGTTGCCTCCATCAAAAATATCAGGAACAACATTAGAAAAAACCATAATCTCTGATGGATGTATCATTAATGCAAGCAGGATAGAACGCTCAGTTATCGGAATCAGGACCCGTATCGGTACCGGAACAACTATCGTCAACAGTTATGTGATGGGAGGAGACCGATACCAAACCCTGCATGAACTGGAAGATGCTGCGCAATCCAAACGACCTGTTATGGGTATTGGCGAAAGATGCTACATTAAGAATGCTATCATTGATAAAAATTGTTTCATTGGCGATGATGTCAGAATTAATGGAGGCAATCATCTCGAAAATGGGGATTTTAAAACTCATACCATTAAAGACGGTATTGTAGTCGTCAAAAAATTAGCCGTAATTCCTAATGGAACAGTAATCTGAAAAGGGAGAATAAACAGATAATACTATTTCCCGAACAAATTGCCGAGGCCTCCCATCATGTCACGGGTAACTGCCTGCATTTCTGTTTGGCTTACATTATCTGCCTGTGCTAAGACCTTGTTTACTGCTGCTGCGAGCAATTCTTCCAATTCTTCATGATCAGCTGATCGTAAAAACTCAGGATCAATTGAAATCGCTGATATGTGCTTATTGGCGGTTGAAGTAATTCTGATTTTACCCCCTTCAACTTCTGCAGAAACAGAAATTAAATCTAATCGTTTCTTTATTTCCTCGGCCTTTTGCTGCGCCTGTAGTAATTTATCAAACATAAATTAATCGAAATTTAATTAGTCTCTATAATTGACCTGATGATATCCGGAGACAAAGGCTTGGAAATAAAACCCTTAACAGCGACATATGATTTTGAACGAAGTACATCTTTTTCATCAACCGAAGAGGAAACAATAAAAACCCGGATATTTTTTTTGAACTCTTTAATAAGTGTTTCAAAAGTCTCGAGAAAGTCCCATCCATCAAGTACCGGCATATTCAGGTCAAGAAGAATGACATCCGGGAGTGTTTCCTCATTTTTTTTGTTCTCCTCTAAAAAATCAAGTGCTTTTTGAGCATCTGTATAACTGAAATACTCATCGAACAGATTATGCTTTGATATCATGATCTGAGCTATACGCTGATGAATCGGATCATCATCAATAATAAAAACTCTGCTCTTCAAATCCATTTAGGCAAGTTAACCATATTTACAGGCAAAAAAAATGATCTTCTGATTTCTTTGATTAAAAGAATTTATTCAAAGAGAATTTGTGAACTAATCCTCATCATCAGAAACTGAACTTTGTCCATTTCCTGAATAGGCACTTCTTCTTACGATTGGCATACCCGCAACCTTATAAAGTTCATCAAGTTTCAATAAACTTCCGTTTGTAAGATTAGTTAATAAGATAATCGTAATATCTTTATTCACCTGCCTTAAATAAATATTCCTGAAACCATGCCACCAGCCGGTATGATATACAACTTTATTTTTGCCATTCTCAAAGGTCCGCCAGCCATAACCATAATTAAAATGCCCTCTTTGCATCACATTATGAGGAGAATAAACCGAATCCATGGTCTCGGGTTTCAATAATTTGGCTTTCCTCATAGCCCTGTCAAATAAATAGAGGTCATGAATGGTGCTGTATATTCCTTTATCGCCAACTGGTCCATCAAGAAAATTTTGTGCTACCGAGCGGCGCCAGTTACGGTCATGTCCAACCACATCCACAGGAATCTTGTCAAACTCAGCCTTAGAATACACTGCGGTATTCTTCATCCCAAGTGGTTTAAAGATATTCTCAGCCATAAATTGAGAATATTTTTGGCCGCTTACCTTTTCAATAATCGCAGCCAGAACCATGTAATTAGAATTATTGTAATGGAACCTTCTGTTAGGTTTGGAGTATGGATTAGGCTTATGTTCGGCGATTAACTTCATTACATCCTGATTAGTAATTCCCGGACGCTCATCTTTCTTTTGCGCTTTCCAAAGATCGTCTACGAAATAAACATAATTCATCATACCCGATTTGTGGGTTAAAAGAAGCTCAACCGTTATACTATCGTAAGGAAAATCAGGATAAAACTCCTTGACATTCTGATTTAGCTTTAATTTACCATCTTCAACAAGCATCATAATAGCAGTAGAAGTAAATGGTTTGGAGACTGAGGCAAGCTCAAAAACTGAATTGATCTTTAAACTATCGCGATGAAGGTGATCCGCCCAGCCAATAGCTCTTTCATAAATAATCTTTCCGTTCTTAGCTACCAGTACATTGCCATTAAATCCTGATTTCCTGTGAAGATTCGTTACAATTTCATCTATTCGTTTATCAGCTTTTCTGGGATCATAAAAAAGAACAACACTATCCGGCACTTCTTTTTTAAGAATTTTATTCTTTCTTGTTTCTGAAGGATCTGAACTACAGGCTTGTACTAATATGAAAAGGACAAACAATACTAAGCTGTTACGGAGATAATTGATCATGAAATGTATTTGGTATAGATTTAATGCTGAAAATTAGAAAATATTATAAAAAGGCTAATAAAAGAGTTATAAACACCGTGGTATAAATTGTTCAGATTGTTACAATTTAGATCGTAAAATCTAAATTTTTGCCCCAGATTCAAGGTAAAAAAATCTAAATTTGCAGCATAACAAAAAACCTGTTCCAATGACTTACAGAGTAGAACACGATACTATGGGCGAAGTTAAAGTGCCCACAGATAAATACTGGGGTGCCCAAACCGAGCGTTCAAGAAATAATTTTAAGATCGGTCCCGAAGCCTCAATGCCAAAGGAAATAATTGATGCTTTCGCCTATCTGAAAAAAGCGGCTGCATATACCAATACCGACAGCGGTATTTTAGCACCAGAGAAACGCGATCTGATTGCAAAGGTTTGCGATGAAATATTGGAAGGTAAACTCTCCTCAGAATTTCCTCTGGTGATTTGGCAGACTGGCTCTGGTACCCAGTCGAACATGAATGTAAATGAGGTTATCGCGAACCGGGCTCATGTTCTTCAGGGAAACAAACTGGGTGAAGGAAAAACCTTTGTACACCCAAATGACGATGTAAATAAGTCGCAGTCTTCAAATGATACCTATCCTACGGCTATGCATATTGCAGCCTATAAAATGGTTATCGAAACCACTATTCCAGGCATAGAAAAGCTTCGTGATGCTCTTCATCTTAAAGCCGAAAAATTTAAAGCGGTGGTTAAGATTGGCCGTACCCACCTGATGGATGCTACTCCACTAACACTAGGACAGGAATTTTCGGGTTATGTTTCGCAATTAAATCACGGATTAAAAGCCTTAAGAAATACTTTAGATCATCTATCAGAACTGGCATTGGGCGGAACTGCCGTTGGTACAGGCATCAATACCCCAAAAGGATATGATGTTAGTGTTGCCGCTTACATAGCCCAATTTACCGGCTTGCCCTTCATCACTGCCGAGAATAAATTTGAAGCATTGGCTGCGCATGATGCAATCGTTGAAACTCATGGTGCATTAAAGCAAATCGCTGTTTCACTGATGAAAATTGCAAACGATATCCGGATGCTGGCCTCAGGCCCACGTTCAGGTATTGGGGAGATTCATATTCCTGACAATGAGCCCGGTTCCTCCATCATGCCCGGAAAAGTAAACCCAACCCAAAATGAAGCGGTAACCATGGTTGCAGCACAGGTTATGGGTAATGATGTTACAATTAGTATCGGAGGTTCAAATGGTCATTACGAGCTGAATGTTTTTAAACCGGTGATGGCCGCTAATTTCCTTCAGTCGGCACGCTTAATCGGAGATGCCTGCGTATCTTTCACCAATAATTGTGTGGCAGGAATAGAGCCTAATTATGAAGGTATCAAGAAACACCTTGAAAACTCTTTGATGCTTGTGACAGCACTTAATCCTCATATTGGTTATGAAAATGCTGCCAAAATTGCTAAAAAAGCCCTTAAAGAAAACAAGTCACTGCGTGAAGCTGCCATTGGTCTTGGTTTACTGACTAACGAACAATTTGATCAATGGGTCCGTCCTGAAGATATGATTGGCGGATTAAAATAATTAGTATCTCTCTCCTTCGCCATTGGCCCGGGAGAGGTGTTTATAAATTCAAAATGGTAAAAAACGCCCGTATTTTCTTTTTTGCCTTATTACTGCTGGCTTCAGCCTCCTGCAAATTCAATCCTAATCTTCAGGGTAAGGGCACAGAAAGTATTCAGGGAATATGGGAAGAAGATAGCGTTGACTACCAGGATGAACTGCTGCAATATTCCAGGCATCAATTTCGCTTCTCGTGTGATTCTGTTTATCTAACGATAAAAACTTTCGCTAAAGTAAATACTTACCCCGACTCCTGTTTTAATAATGGAAGCTGGACCGAATACGCAAAAGGAACCTACCTCAGCAATGGGGATACCCTGATGCTGACAACAACTTTTACAAAACCAAATTTTAAGCAAAAAATCTCAGGATGTTACCGCGTTGGTCAATATCTTCCGGCATTTATTATCCGAAAAAATACAGGCGATAGTTTATATCTTGAAAGCTTAAAACAGCATCAGAATATTAAACTATCCCTTAAAGAAAAAACGATCTGTATTCAGAAACCACTAAACTAATTTATTATGAAACTTAATTCCCTAAAGAAAGTATTTCTGGTCTTTGTGCTACTCTATCTGCCCGTTCAGGCTATGGCCTGGGGACTCCTTGGACACAGGGTAGTGGGTCAGATCGCAGAGAGCTATCTGAACAGGAAAGCAAGCCGTGAAATAAAACTAATACTGGGAAATGAAAACCTTGCAATGGCCAGTAATTGGGCAGATTTTATTAAATCTGAACCTTCTTATAATTACCTTAATAACTGGCATTATATTAATCTGCCTGCCGGATTGAACGAAGAGCAGCTTGATTTCGCGTTAAAACGCGATACCGTTACAGATGCCTACACTAAAATTCTTTTTCTGAGTGCAGAATTAAAAAATAAGAATCTTGAACAGGATAAGAAGGTAATGTACTTGCGTTTGCTCATACATTTGGTGGGCGACCTCCATCAGCCAATGCATACCGGCCGTTTTGAAGATCTTGGAGGTAATCGAATTCAGTTAACCTGGTTCGGACAAAATACTAACCTGCACCGTGTATGGGATTCAGATCTAATTGATTCACAAGAACTTAGCTATACAGAATATTCGCGTTCCATTAATTTTATTGATAAAAATCAATTGCATTCGCTGCAATCACAGGATGCAGCACAATGGGTTAAAGATTCCTACCGCATCAGTGAGAAACTATATGCAAAGGTGAATAATGGTGATAAATTGAGCTACCGCTATATTTATGATAATATCGAAATCGCGAACCAGCAAATGCTTAAAGGGGGAATTCATCTTGCGGCCTTACTAAACAGTATTTTTTCAGCTTAAGTTCAATTTATGAAGATTTTAATGGTATGTCTTGGCAATATTTGCCGTTCTCCATTAGCACATGGCATTTTGGAACACCTGGTTAGGCAAAAAGGTTTAAACTGGGAAATTGATTCAGCAGGAACCGGGGGTTGGCATGTTGGGCAGCAGCCAGATAGCCGCTCCATTGCAATCGCAAAAAAATATGGTCTGGATATCAGCGGACAAAGCTGTAGAAAATTTGATACCAGCGATTTTGAAAGGTTTGACCAGATCCTGGTAATGGATTATAATAACCTGAACGATGTGAAAGCTCTGGCCAGAAATGAAGAAGAACATAACAAAATCAGTCTCTTCCTCAAAGATAGCATTGTCCCTGACCCTTATCATGATGATGATCAGTTTGACCCGATCTATCAAATAATAGAAAAACGCTGCAAAGAATTAATAGAGGAATTCGCTTCCACTATTTAAGCTTAAGGTCTTTTTGTACCTTTACACCATGGCAATCATCAAACCATCCATCCCGAAAGGAACCCGCGATTTTTCAGCAAGTGAAATGGTAAAACGCAATCATATTTTCAATACCATCAGTGCGGTATTTAAAAAATATGGTTATCAGGAAATCCAGACTCCAACTATGGAAAATCTCTCTACCCTTACCGGAAAATATGGCGATGAAGGAGATAAACTGATCTTTAAAGTTCTGAATTCCGGCGATTTCTTATCCAATGTACCCACAGATAAACTTGAGGCACGTAACTCACAAATCCTAACTTCAGAGATAAGTGAAAAAGCCCTGCGTTACGACCTTACCGTTCCATTTGCCCGCTATGTTGTGATGCACCGTAATGAGATCTCATTCCCGTTTAAACGCTTCCAAATCCAACCCGTATGGCGTGCCGACAGGCCTCAGAAAGGAAGATATCGTGAATTTTACCAATGTGATGCAGATGTAGTTGGCTCTGAAAGTCTGATCAATGAAGCAGAATTCGTATTGATCTACCATGAAGCATTGAGCAAACTAGACCTGAAAGATTTTACTATCAAGATCAATAACCGTAAAATAATATCCGGCATAGCCGAGATTATTGGAAAACCTGAGCTAATCATTGACATGACTGTTGCGATCGATAAACTTGATAAGATCGGCTTTGAGGGAGTGACCAAAGAACTGATCGAACGCGGTTTTACCGAATCAGATATCGAAGTGCTTAGGCCTATCATTTCCTTAAGCGGATCAAACGAAGAGAAACTGAACAACCTGCGTACTGTCCTTTCGACCTCCGAAACAGGTCTGAAAGGAATTTCCGAAATTGAAACCATATTTAGCTACATCAATCAACTCATACCTCATAACTCATACCTCATACCTCTTGAACTTGACATTACCCTCGCCCGCGGACTCAACTACTACACCGGAGCCATCTTCGAAGTAAAAACCAATGAAGTGGCAATGGGCAGTATCGGAGGTGGAGGACGTTATGACGACCTTACAGGAATGTTCGGGCTCAGTGACCTGACCGGGGTAGGAATCTCATTTGGCGCCGACCGCATTTATGATGTACTTGAGGAGTTAAAGCTTTTTCCTGAAAGTGCTTCGGAAAGTACAAAGGTACTCATCAGTAATTTTGATTCTGCAGCCGAAAGCTATGCACTTCCCCTGCTTCAGCAATTAAGAAACGCTGGAATCAGTGCTGAAATCTATCCATCCTCGGCCAAACTGAAAAAACAGATGAGCTATGCAGACGATAAAAAAATTCCTTTTGTTATCCTGATAGGAAGTGAAGAAATGGAAACGGGACTACTCAGTCTTAAGAACATGAAAAGTGGAGAGCAGCAAAAAATTACTACTGACCAAATCATTGCTTCTTTATCCTAAGAATTACAAATCGGGAAATTCAGACTTGCGAATTTACCTGAGCGCCATGAAAGATAAATTCGTCAGTCACCTGTAACAGTCTGCGAATACGAAATCTATTTTCCGCTGTTCGGGATGTTAGCCTGCGCATCCCGTACTCCAGATAAAACGGGTTTAAAACCCGCAATATCTGAAATTCGATATGACTTGCAGAACTGCCGCTATTTTGGTGTGGGATTGACGAAATCTACTTTCCGCTTGCCCAGGCGATTTCGCAAATCTGAGCTATTTGATATTCTCACCCAATGCCCTCAAAAACTCTTCCGGTATCTCCAAATGCGGAATATGCCCTGAATTACTAAACTCGATTAACACAGATCCCGGAATTTTTGCTGCAGTTTCTTTGCCCAACTGATTATAAAGCCCATATTTCGCTTGATCTTCGGGCTTAAGTCTCGCTTTGCCCACAATAGTTTTATCCTGGATGCCAATCAAAAGCAATACCGGCACCTTGAGCAATGGAAATTCATATACAACCGGCTGTTCATAAATCATCTGCGCAGTTAAAGCCGATACCTTTGCATAACGGGGAAATTCAGAACTTCCATTCACTCCCGAAGCTATACGAACCAGCTCATCATACTCAGGCTTCCACTTTACGAAGTAGGATGTTTGATAATATCGCTTCACACTTTCTGGAGTGGTCTTAAGTTCAGCCTGATACATAGCTTCCGGACTTGCATTGGGTACAAAACGGCGGTAATCCTCCAATCCAATCGGGTTTTCAAGGATCAGTTGTGCTGTTCTTTCCGGATAAAGCAATGCAAAGCGACTTGCAAGCATTCCACCCATAGAATGCCCCATCAAAACAGCCTTCTGAATTCCCAAACTGTCTAAAAGCTGCCTGTTTAAGGCAGCAAGCCGGTGGAAACTATAATTTATGAATGGCTTGGATGATTTTCCAAAACCTATCTGATCAGGAACCAGTACCCGGTAACCCTTTGCACTAAGTGCTTTGATCACATTTGTCCAGTAATACCCTCCAAAATTTTTCCCATGAAAAAGCATTAAGGCTTTTCCGTTTGGATTATCCGGCTTAATATCCATATATGCCATCCGTACATCCTGGCCTTCAATATTCAGCGGCAAAAACTTCACCGGAAATGGATAGTCCACATTTTCAAGCGTAATTGACAGGTTTTGAATCTGTTGGGCAAATGCGTAGGATGAGGCTAGCAAAAGAAAAAAAAGACATAACTTTCTCATAATCAATAATTTAAAAATAAAGGTTTTCAATTTATCGGGATAAAATTTTCATCGGATAAACCAATTAGATTTTTCTGCCGTATATGCTGTAAATCAATACTAATCGAAATTTAAACAATTAGAAACCTATAACACAAAACTATTATGGAACGTAAAGACTTTCTTGCAGCACTTGGCCTGAGCGCAGGTTCAATAGTTATCAGTTCATGCCTCGGCGCATGTGGTAAAAGCGAAACGGGCTCACCCGATCCGGTTACTCCAACACCAACACCCGGTGGCAAGTTAGACTTTACTCTTGATGTAAGCTCAAATGCGGATATGAGCTCGAAAGGCTGGACAATAATGAATAGTGTAATCATTGCTAAAAATGGCTCAAGCTACATTGCTCTTTCCTCTGTTTGCACTCATCAGGGAAACCCGGTAACATATAACTCAGGAAGTAATAATTTCCCATGTTCATTAACCGATGCTGCTCATGGGTCTGTATTTGATTCAAATGGTGCAAGAGTTCAAGGACCGGCGACTTCAGCTCTAAAAAAATACAGCACTACTTTAACCGGAAGTTCTTTAAGGATTTTTGAAGCCTGATCTTATGAGAAAGTCTTTCCTCTTGTTCTATTTATTGCTTCCATTCTCTGCCTTCGCTCAGGAAGATCTTATGAAACTTGTTTCAGATAGCAATGAAGTTTTTGTCAGGACAGCTACCTTCAAGGCTACCCGAATTATTAACGGACACTCTGTTGAAACTGTCGGCAAGAACAATATGGATTTCATTATTTCCCATCGTTTTGATCGCATAAACCGTGGTTTTGAAGAATTCTTCGGACTAGATGCCGCAACAAACCGTCTTGGATTGGAATATGGAATCAATGACCGCTTTATGATAGGACTTGGAAGAAGCTCATTTCAGAAGACATTTGATTACTTCGCCAAGTATAAACTGCTCAGACAAACTTCAGGTTCAGGAAGTACGCCCGTTTCTGTCACACTATTTGGAGGATATGCAATATGCACCCAAAAAACCACACCCCAACTTTCTGGATCTGACAGGAGCAGTTATACAGCCCAGTTCCTGATTGCCAGAAAATTCAGCGAGGCTCTTTCATTGCAGCTGAGTCCGACACTGATTCATAGAAACAGAGCAGATATTTTCACAGACAATAAAACGGTCATCGCGACAGGAATTGGTGGAAGAATGAAATTGACCAAACGAACTTCCCTGAACGGAGAATATAATTATGTGCTTCCAAACCAGATTGATGATAACTATAAGAATAATCTATCTTTTAGCTTTGATCTTGAAACCGGAGGACATGTATTTCAATTACTTTTTACCAATTCTTTCGGAATGACTGAAAGACAGTTCATTACAGAAACTGATGGGAGTTGGGGAAGCGGGGATATCCACTTTGGCTTTAACATTTCAAGAACATTTTCGTTTGAGAAAAAAAGTAGAGCGAAACCATGAAGCACTATTTGATATTAACGGCCTTTATTCTGATTTTTAATTTTGCTTCAGCACAAAATAAACTTTATAGCAGTAATAAAACTGAGTTTAGCTTTTTCTCTAAAGCTCCGCTTGAGGATATTGAAGCGAAAAATACACGTGCTAATTCAATCATCAATCTATCAAACCGGGAGCTTGTTGTTCGCATTCCTGTATCACAATTTCAATTTAAAAACAAGCTGATGCAGCAACATTTTAATGAAAACTATATGGAAAGTGAAAAATATCCATATGCTACTTTCAAAGGTAAGATCAATGAAGAATTGGATTTGAGCAAAGCGGGAGTCTACTCAGTAAGTGCAAGCGGGATATTGAATATTCACGGTGTTGATCAGGACAGGAAACTGAGTGGAAAATTAACTGTAGGTGAAAAGTCATTGCTACTTGAAACACTGTTTGAGGTGATGCTGATTGACCATAAAATTGAGATTCCGAAACTGGTATTTAAAAAAATAGCAGAGAAGATTGAAGTAAAAGCGAATATCAGTTATTCACCATATACAAAATAGCGATCCTGTATTAAAGAACCTTTACTAACCAATTACAATCAAAAAAGCCAGTCGAATGACTGGCTTTTTTTGAATATTTGAACAAAACCTAGTTATCAAGCGGGCGAACAGTCGGAAGCACAATACTGCTTAAACGCGCACCTCCATGATGAATGGTTTGTTGAGCTACCCGAATACGGTCGCTGCTGCCAAACGGATCACCTGTGTTTGGGTTGCGGTCAAACTGAGGGAAATTACTTGAAGTAATGTCTACCCGAATACGATGACCTGGTAAAAATACATTCGCAGTACCTGTCATTTCAATTTCGTATTCATACACCTGATTAGGTGTAAGTAACTTGATCTTATCTAATCCTTCACGGAATCTGGCTCTCAAAATACCTTCTGAGATAGGCATTGCCCTACCATCAGGATAAACATCTACCAGTTTAATCATCCAGTCTGTATCCGGTCCATCGGTTGCGGCGAATAACTTCATTTTCATCGGACCAGCAATTGTTACCGGGCTTTTCAGAAATTCTGAAGTGTAGACCAACACATCTTCCCTGCGCTCCAGCGGGCGCTGATCATATGGGCCGGCCTGGGTTGGTGTTCCACAACAATTATTTCCACCCAAGGTCATGATTGGTGTCTTTGGATCATACGTAAATTTATCACTTGCTGCCTTTTTAGGAGCCTCAAAACTTAATATTCCATCACCCCGGACAGAATTTGCATTTCCGCTACTACTCAGATACAGGTTTTTGTACTGAGTTCCCGGAATCGGATAATCCTTTTCACTGCGCCATTTATTGATACCCATGTAGAACAATTGCACAGGATCTTCAAGATCCAAACCATTTTTGATTCCTTTCAAATGGTAATCGTAAAATTGCAATTCCCTGTTGAACATCTTCATGTTGGCTGTAGCCCCAAAGTCTACAGTTCCAAATGATTGTGAGGGACCATGTCCCCATGGACCAATGATCATTCGGGCAGCGGCACGTGCTGCAGGAGTTGCTGCCTTATTCCTCATCCCGATATAACCATTAATAGTGCCCATTAAGAAGATATCAAACCAACCTCCATAGGTATGAGCCGGAACATTCATTTTAGAAAAATTCTCCTCATCACTGATCGACTTCCAGTAATCATCATAACTCTCATGGTTAATCCAGTCACGGTAATGCTTAACCGCATAACCAGCACTTTTCAAGTCACCATCCTTTAATGGCAGATGCCATAAAATATTTTCATATTTCAATTCTTCGGGAGTGTAAGCTTCAGTATGCCAGTATTGAGGTAGCATAATCCGGTTAGGCATACGAACAACGCCCCAGCCATAATTAAAACTTAAACGGAAAGCTCCGCCCATGGTTAACCAGTTAGCATAGATATTGGTTGAGGCTACCCCGGGAAATGCTGCTACCAGATGCGGAGGACTTGCACTCATTGCTGCCCATTGGTTATGACCAAGGTAACTTCCACCCTGCGTAGCAACCTTACCATTTGAAAAGGGCTGAGCTGCTGCCCACTCGATCACATCATAGCCGTCTTTAGATTCATCACGAAAAGGATCCCAGTTGCCCTCACTCTCGTAGCGGCCCCTAATGTCTGCGAAAACAACAGCATAACCCTCCTGAGCAAACCTGATCTTATCCTGATGGCCACCGTCACGCTGTACACCATAACAGGTACGAATAACAATGGTTGGGTATTTCCCGGGTGCTGCCGGCAGGTATACGTCAGCATATAATTTTACTCCATCACGCATCGTAATGGTCCTGTAACGCTCTATTTTAATTTCGTTATTCACAGGTTTGCGTAGCAATTCAGGAATATCATTCCTTATTGCAGGATCGGCACTGCTAACCATTTCGGAAATAAGCGCATTACTTGTATACATGTAATTTTGGTTGATGGAAGCACCTGAATAATTATTAAATTGATTTCCGGTGCCCAATGTCTTGCTAGTCTGTCCCTGAGTGCTGATAGCCCCCGAGAGAAAAACTGTCAGAAGTAAAAACTTTAACTTGTTCATGTTTTTTATCTTTAATAACCTTAGATAAATATGGATAAATAAGTTCAGGATTCCAACCCTAAAAACTCTGAAAATGAACTTTTTATCTATTTAAAAACAAAAGGAAGGTAAAGTCCGACAGATAAATTACGTCCCTGATTATAATACCCGGCATTCAAGTCAGCCTCATCTAAACGACCAGGTTTAAATCTGCTCAAATGATCGTAATAGGCTTTATTAAACAAATTGTTTGCGGAAACATTAATTCTCAATGGTTGTTTATTAAGCATTAAGGTTGTTCCCATTGCAAGATTAACCAATGAGTACGCCCCTGTTGGTGTTTCAAAATTATCCACTCTGCTTTGTTTGAAAACATTATCAAATGCTATTGAAAAGTAAGTACTCTTCAAACCTCCTTTAAACTCAGGTTCTAGTCTGATCTCATTCCTCAAGACCGCTGCAGGAATAAATGGAAGAGCCTTGTCCGTTGCCCTATTTACTCCACGGGTATAAGAGAAGCTGTTTTCAAAATGAATGACTTCGGCCGGATGAAGTGTCAGACTGGCTTCAATCCCCGATAAATTTGCATTATCTTGTACAAAGCGATAAACCGGAAGTGTTTCATTATCAACCACTATAGTTTCATTTCCAATCTGCCTGTTGTAGATATAATTATCAATATGATTGTTGAAAGCTCCCAAGCTGGCACTAATCACATTATTATTAAATTCGAAAGCAAAATCACCATAATAACTATTCTCAGGATTAAGGTCATTATTTCCAACCTCATACCTGAAGGTTCCCTCATGAACTCCATCAGAACTCAGCTCAGCTATATTAGGTGAGCGAAATGCTGATCCAAGATTGGCTTTAAAATTAAAATACTCATTGAACTCTTTTGTGAAACCTAAAGCTCCACTAACATTGGAAAAACTGTTTGTGAAATTATTGAACTTTGGATTACCATCTTCCTCCATCTGATCACCAGTGATTTTACGGTAATCAAATCGGGCACCCAAATTAAAGGTGCTGCTCTCCCAGGATTTTTTGGCATAAGCAAAAAGACCTAATTCTCCGGATTTATAATCAGGAATCAGTAATTCCTCTGCTCTGTTCTCATTATTCTGTGCTGAAGCAGACAATCCGATCACCGGCTCCCAGCCATTAGCTTCATTGAAATAGTATTTAAAATCAGAGCTGTAGGTCTTTAGGTCAAAAAAGAGGGATGGGTTTATCCGATCTTCTTCAAGTTCTCTTCTCTGGTTATTCTGATAAGCCAGAATGGTTCGCAATCTCCCGCTACCCAGCAAAACATGACTGTTCATCGCAACCTTATAATGTCTTATGTCCTGAAAAGGAAGAAACAAAGTGCGATCCTTTAACTGCTTATCTGTTAAAACTGAACCATTCTTATCTTCGAACATGCCATCCGCATTCCTCGAAAAGTCAGGCAATCCGATATTGTTTTGGAAACTGGATAGGTTTAAATGTGCATAACCCCATTTCTTGTTAAATCCGAGCTGACCGCTGAAATTTGTTTCATTAAATCCTGTATTGGCTATTCTTCCACCTGGAGCATCATAGCTATAAGCGCTTTTTAAGGAAGCCCTGGCACGCCAGATAAATCCATTGCTATTCCCCTGTAGCATCGCAGAGCTTCCGCTGAGGCCGTTATTACTTTGATAGCTGGTCAAAACTTCAGCCCTTACCTGTCCTTCAGGAGAGGGCAATGGCTCTAATACATTAATTACCCCACCCAGTGCATCCGAGCCGTATAACAAACTGGCTGCACCACGCAATACTTCAACACGCTCTGCACTGTACTGATCTACTTCCATACCATGCTCATCTCCCCATTGCTGACCTTCCTGCTTGGCTCCATCAACCAGGGTAACTACCCGGTTGTAACTCAATCCCCGGATTACCGGCTTCGAAATACCCCCGCCTGTAGTAACCTGTGAAACTCCGGGAACCTTGGCGATCGCATCAATCAGGTTACCTGATGGTCGGTTAATCAACTGATCCTTAGTAACTGAAGATACCGCCGTACTGTTTTTCCGGTTGTCGGTACTAAAAGCGGTTCCGGTAATGACCACCTCTTTCGCCTCAATCACGCTGGAGAATAGGGCGAATTCAAGATTAGCCTTAAGTGAAAAATCTATGGTTTGAATCAATGTACTATAGCCGATGTAGCGAACTTCAACAAGAAAACGCCCCTTTTCGGGGATATTGTTGAATTTGAACTGACCCGATGCATCTGTCACCACAGAGATCTTAAGGTCCGGAATTGTAACGAGTGCTCCCGGAAGGGTTTCTTTAGATTGCCCATCTATTACCCGTCCTTCGATTGAGGCTAAATTTGCGTAAGAATTTGAAAAAGTGAATAACAATAAAATATATAAAATAATAGATTTCATTTCTATGGAATTAGAATTAAATAAACGGAATAGACCAGCAGACGGATAAACGCTGCATCACAATTAGAAAAGGAATGAAAAAATTATTCCGTAGGGGGACCTCTTAGGGTAGAGAGGAGTTGTTCAACAAAATAGGAGGTAGCTTCATTATTCAGAAAAACAGACATCATTGGAGATAATCTGATCTTTTCATAGAAAGAAGTCTTAGTGAAGGTTTTATCAATATGAACGGCACAAACCCAGCAATAATCGGCTTTGCTTTGAATATTTACCTTTTGGGTACTGCTGGAATTAAGCTGTTCAGATCCTTTGGAAACCGAAATTGGAGCGTGGTTGTGGAAGAAATCCAATGGAAGAAGCACAGTGGAAAAACTCAGTAATAAAATTACCGAGAAGCTTAATCCAAATGTCTTTCTAAATGCTTTCATTACAGTCTTCGGTTCAAATTTAAGAAAAAAAGAAAATATTTCAAAATTCGGGCAAAGGGAGGGTGTAACATTTTTATTATTACATCTCATAAAATGGTATTTTCTGCAATTTTTCTTGCATTCAAGTAAATTCAATTTTGCATCCAAAATAATATTCAGCTTTTCGATTTAAATAGTAAATTCAGATATGATAATTAATACTAACCATACTCAATTTTACTACTCATAGTCTGGAACAATCTCATTTAGGCTTAATTCCAATTAAAAAAGAAAGATACCTATGTACCAATTCGAAATTAGAAAGGACAGTATTAAAGAAGTTAGAAAGGCTATACTTATAAAAGTATTAGTTCTATCATTGTTTTTTCTGGGTGGTTTTTCCTACGGCTACTTTAAAAATCCTAACATTTATGTACTACTTATCATAATTACAATTTTGCTGTTTGTGACAATTTCGGGGTACAATAAAGCTGTAAATCAGCAAATAATACTATATGACAGCTATATTTTAACCATTGATAGTGAATCGATTAAACGAGAACAGTATGACACACCGGATATCATTATTAAAACCTCAGATATCAGCAGAATTATTAAAAATCGAAATGGGAGCTACAGCATAAAGGGCAATTCACGGGGAAATACAATAGAGGTTCCATCCCTAATAGAAGACTTTGAAAGGTTGGAAAATGTGTTATCAAGGATAATGCAGATTTCAAAAAAGACAGGAATTCAATTTGAGGACCTGGGAATCATTTTGGTATTGTGTTCATTTGTTGGGGTATACATCTCCAGGGACAAAATAATTATTGCTGTTTGTGCAGCTATTGTTTTTATAGCTTATAGTTATTCCTTCTTCATAAATCAGCAAAATCAAAATATCGACAGTCAAACGAAGAAAGGAAGTTGGTGGTTAGGGATTATATTTGTTATTTACTTCATCAAAGCTGTATATCACCAAGTAAGCGGACTATAATGCTCCTCAGCGATCCTCTTAAACTTTATCCGGTTCACTTTCCAGTATACCGATCTGGATCATCACCTCAGATTCTTTAACCGGAAACTCTGCATTATTTCTAATAGTCTGAACCACTGATTCGAAGAGATCCATATATTTTCCAACAGCAGATGGAACCAATTCAACGGTTTTTTCACCCTGTTCGCTCATCAATGTCAGACGGCCTTCTTTACCTGCATCCTCATTTCCGAATCCGGGATCACCGGGCTTCATTCCTGCGATCAGCTGATCTTCCTGCTTATCGCAGAATGCCTTTACAAATGAGCCTTTTGTACCATGAATGATAATACCCGGCTGGGGATCGGCAACTAGGAGGCTTGTGGTTATAAATACATTCAGTTGATTTGGATAGCTTAATTGAATATGTCCATAATCATCCACAAGCGAGTTCTTACGATAAACACCAGTTATTTTTCGATAAGAAAGTGGTTCTCCAAGAATACATATTGCCTGATCAAGCAAATGTGCAGCCAGATCATATACAATGCCTGCAGCCGGAATTGGGGTTTCTTTAAAGACTTTCGGACCGATTTCTGCCCTGTAGCGGTCATAACGCAAATGCATCTCAATGATCTGTCCGAGTTTTCCACTGTTTATCGTATCCCGGGTAACTTCAAAATCGCTCGAAAACCTTCTGTTCTGGTAAACCATCACCTTGCGGTTCAGTTTTCTTCCCAGATCAAAGATTTCCTTTGCCTCAGCCATTGTCGGTGCAAAAGGCTTTTCAACCAGAATATCTTTTCCAGCCATCAATGCCCTTCTGGAATAATCTACGTGCGTATTACTTGGGGTATTAACAATAACCAGTTCAATTTCAGGATCATTCAATACCTCATCAAGGGTATTATAACTTTTAACATCCGGATAATCGGCATTTACCTTTTTGGTGTTGTGCTCCAGCACCCCTTTAAAATGAAAGCCCGGGTGAACATGAACGAATGGTCCGTGAAATAGCTTTCCCGACATTCCATAAGCCAGCAAAGCAGTAACGATTGGTTTTTGCATGAACAAATATAGTATTTGAGGTGAAAATAACACGTAGTCGGTAATAACGCCGACCAATGGGAAATTTAGCAATAACTGAAGTAGAATGTCTTTGCGAGGAGGTACGACGAAGCAATCTCATTATTAGTAAGATTGCTTCTCAGCAAAGGGCTGATCGCAATGACAAATTCCATAATATTACGTGGTCGGTGATAACAGCGACCACAGGGAAATTTAGCAATCACTGAAGTAGAATGTCTTTGCGAGGAGGTACGACGAAGCAATCTCATTATTAGTAAGATTGCTTCTCAGCAAAGGGCTGATCGCAATGACAAATTCCATTTCATCTAGAATTCCCATATTTACATTTTATGGATAGCTTTCATTACGGAAAATTAGGATAAAGAAATCAATATTCCACCCCTAGGATAACTTCTCAAGTCAGATATTCCATTTTTTTACGGACTTTTGTACATGACCCCAGCAGAAATAAACGCCAAATGGAAAGTACTACAAGCGCAGATAGCTAAAGATTTTGATACAGACCTTCCCGATATGAAGGTCATGCTATTTCTGATCGGTGTTCAGGAACTCGGCAAAGGTCCGGCAAAATTCAGCAAACGACAGAAAGAAGAATTAATGCATATTGCAAACTGCCGTTTATTCAGTGAGTTGGGTTTTTATGAACTCGAAGGCCTCGATCAGGATGGTTGGCCACACTGGAAACTAATTAAGCCTATCCCTGCCTATACCCTTCTGGAACAGGAAATGATTATGCGATCTTTGATCATCACCTATTTTGATAGTATCTAATCCTTGAGAAATGAAAAAACTATCTGTTTTCTTACTGATATTTTGCGCCAGCTCAGTTTTCGCTAAACCCAAACATGATTTTGTAAAGATCAAAACCAGTAAAGGTGAATGCATCATCATGCTATACAACCAAACTCCTAAACACAGGGATAATTTTATGAAACTGAGCAAAGAGGGTTTTTATAACGGTACCCTTTTCCACCGGGTGATCAAAGAATTTATGATTCAGGGCGGTGACCCGGATTCAAAAACAGCAAAACCGGGTCAGGCATTGGGTGAGGGTGACTTGAAATACCGGGTGGAAGCCGAGTTTAGAGACAGTCTTTTCCATAAAAAAGGAGTCCTGGCAGCAGCGAGGGATAATAATCCGCAAAAAGAATCCAGTGCCAGTCAGTTTTATATCGTTCAGGGTAAGAAATGGACCGATGCCACACTTGATGATGTACAAATTAAAAGAATGAATGGCCGTATCATTCCCGAATCGCAGCGCAGGGTGTACAAAGAGCTTGGCGGAACACCACATCTGGATCAGAACTACACCGTTTATGGCGAAGTAGTCAGCGGTATCGAAATGGTCGATGCAATCGCAGAGTTTAAAACAGGACCATCTGACCGCCCCCTTGATGATGTTTCGATGATGATAAGTGTACTCAAAAAAGGAGAAGCAAGAAAAATCGAAAAGAAACTGAATTTAAAACACAACACACTTTAATTTCTATGAAGATTATTACTTACAATGTCAATGGAATCCGTTCGGCTTTAAGCAAGAACTGGCTGGAGTGGTTAAAAGCCGCAAATCCGGATGTGGTTTGTTTGCAGGAAATAAAAGCCACCCCCGATCAGCTTACAGACTTACTCCTGCTCGAGCAAATGGGCTATGAACATTACTGGAATCCGGCGGAAAAAAAGGGGTATAGCGGTACAGCCATTTTCACTAAAATTAGTCCAAAACATGTAGAATACAGCTCCGGAATGGATGATTATGACCGTGAAGGACGCATTCTAAGAGCGGATTTTGAAGAAATTTCTGTGATGAGCACCTATTTTCCTTCCGGCTCTAGCGGCGAAGAGCGTCAGGATTTCAAATACCGTTTTCTGGAAGATTTCAGGGACTATTCCGATAAAATTAAACTTGAAATCCCAAACCTCGTGATTTCGGGTGATTATAATATTTGCCATAGACCAATCGATATCCACAATCCAAAATCCAATGCAAACTCTTCTGGCTTTCTGCCGGCAGAACGTGAATGGATGGAAGATTTTATCAATTCAGGCTATATTGACTCTTTCAGGCATTTCAACAATGAACCACATAATTATACCTGGTGGAGTTTCAGAGCAAATGCCAGGGCTAAAAATCTGGGCTGGCGAATCGATTATAATCTGGTTTCAGAAAAATTAAGGGATAAACTGAAACGGGCAGCCATTCTTCCTGAAGCCAGACATTCTGATCACTGTCCGGTTCTTTTGGAGTTGGATATATAATTTTTAACAAGAGTGATATAATGCGGAATGGATCAAAGTTTAAGAATTCTGTCTGATGTACATAAACCCGATTGAAGCGGATACCGGCCTGTGATCAAGGCCTGTGGAGTATAAGCAAAAAGCGGGGCTTGCTTTAAAAAGCTCCACATCAGCGCATTTCCAAAGAAAGAACCCTCAATACCCGCAAAGAAGCATAATAAACCCTATCATTAGATGTAATAACATCAAAATCCGGTATTTGTCGAATCAAAACTCCCAAATCCTATCCGGGCAAATACAGGCATCCATTTTAATGTCAAACTCATTCAGATCATAAATCTCTTCAACAGGGTCGAAGTACGATAATCCGATCTTCTTTACATCAGGTCTGCAGGTCATGAGAAAACGGTCATAAAAACCCTTTCCATATCCTGCGCGGTTACCCAGCTTATCGAATGCCAAAAGAGGAACAAATACCAGATCGATCTGATCGGCTGGAATAATCTTTCCATGGATAGGTTCCGGGATATCAAATTTATTTCTGCCTAAAATGGTGTATTCATGGTCATAAAGCACGTTTTCAATTTTCAGATTTTTAAAATCGGTCCTGGGTATGACAATCTTTAATTCCGGAAAATTTTCCTTGAAGTAGTTTAGAATAGAGAAGGTATCAAGCTCGTTCATTTTTCGAATAGGCATGAAAACATGAACCATACGATACTCAGACCAGTTAAGGAGCTTAACCTGATCCATTAAGGCATCAGTCAGCATCCAGTACTCTGAACGCGTAAGGTTCTGACGCTTTTCCAGAAATAATTTCCGAAGTGTAGCTTTATCCACAACACGAATGTAAAAACAATTCCTTCGAAATTTCGTTCAAAAAAAAGGTCTTTCCATGAAGAAAAGACCTTTCAAAAAAACTAAAAACTATTTTACTCTTTCGATGTATTCTCCTGTACGTGTATCTACCCTTACCCTATCTCCCTGGTTAACAAAAAGAGGCACCCGAATCTCAATTCCTGTTTCAACTGTAGCACTTTTTAAAGCATTAGTAGAGGTATCCCCTTTTACTGCCGGCTCAGTGTAAGTAATTTCAAGCTCTACACTGGTAGGTGCCTGTGCCATTATTGGCTCTTCGCTTTCAAAAGAAACAATCACATTCATTCCTTCTTTCAGAAATTTAGCTGCGTTTCCAAATAAGGTTTTTTCAATACTAAATTGCTCAAAAGTTGTATTGTCCATCACCACAAAATAATCCCCTTCTTCATAGAGATACTGGTAATCACTGGTTTCAACCCGGCAAATTTCAACCTGCTCATCTGTTCCCATCCTGGCCTCAACAATTTTACCCGTTTTTATATTCCGTAGCTTTCCGATGTAAAAAGCCCCCCCTTTACCTGGTGTACGGTGAATGATTTCATCCACAGTTACCAATTCGCCATTATAACGTAATATATTTCCTGATTTAATTTCTGAAGCTTTTGCCATAAGATTTTACTGATTTCGAGCCGCAAAGATAGGGGCATTTTATTAATTTTCCAATAATTGCCTCTGGGGTTAAGAGACAGGGCAAGGGATCATCCAATGCTTTCGGTAAGGGATTAAGAAAAAGCAGCGTTTCATTTATAATCTGCTACATTCAGTTGCTTTTTACAAAAACTATACTCCTGTATTTGATTAGAGCAAATGATGAGAATCCGGTCTGCAGAATATTTTTCAACAAGCGATAGGTACCATTCTAGGCCCTGCTGATCGAGATTTGAGGCTGGTTCATCCAGAAGAATCATATCCGTATCAGAACAAAAAGCCAGCGCAAGTTTTACCCGCTGTTTCATCCCCGAAGAAAAATACTTTATCGCTTTATGCTCAGAGCGTTTCAGACCCATCAGTTCAATCAATAGATCACGGTCAAGCCCGGATCGATATTTCTTAAAGCGAAAATGAAAATCAATAAGCTCCCTTAGCGTAAGCTCTTCGATGAGTTCAAGATAGGGTGCAGCCATAGATAAATGCTCAAAAACATTTTCCGGGTTGAGCAAAACACCTCCCATTGTATAAGAAATTGTTCCCTCTGAGCTGCTCAGACTACCCGAAATAACCTGTAACATTGTAGATTTTCCAGCACCGTTGGCACCCAGAATGGCATAGGAGCTGCCACTTTCAAAAACATAATTTACATCCCTGAAAATCCATTCGCGATTAAACCGGCGGCCAATGTGTTCAAGGTTTATCTTCATCATAATTACAAATCCCTCAGGGATCTCAGGGTTTAGGAATTACCAAAACCCTTCATAACACCGCGGTTAGAGTTTCGGATAAAATCAATGATCTCATCCCGGATCTCAGTAGCTTCACGCTCGGTTTCTATAATATCCAGGGCTCTGGAAATATTGTATTTTTTCAGGAATATGGTCCTGTAAATATCCTGGATCTCATTAATCTGCTCGGAAGTAAAGCCTCTGCGGCGTAAACCGACTGAGTTTATTCCAACATAAGCCAGTGGCTCACGGCCAGCCTTGGTATAGGGAGGCACATCTTTACGCACTAGAGAACCACCTGATATAATCGAATGCGCACCAATTGAAACAAACTGGTGAACAGCAGAGGCTCCGCCAATAAAAGCATAGTCCTGCACTTCAATATGTCCGGCCAGTTGTACTGAGTTTGCAATGATAACATTGTTTCCGATAACACAATCGTGAGCAATGTGAACATAAGCCATCAAAAGACAGTTTGACCCAATAGTTGTTGTATTCTTGTCGAGCGCTGTACCCCTGTTCAGGGTTACACATTCCCTGATAATCGTATTATCTCCGATAGTAACTGTAGAAGCTTCCCCTTTATATTTCATATCCTGGGGAGGTGCCGAAACAACAGCTCCCGGAAATATACGGCAGTTTTTCCCGATACGGGCACCATCCATAATGGTAACATTTGATCCAATCCAGGTACCTTCACCAATAACTACATCCTTGTAGATGGTAACAAAAGGTTCTATAACAACGGTTTCGGCAATCTTGGCCTGTGGGTGAATATATGCTAAAGGCTGGATCATACGCTTGCTTCGCTTTCTTTAACTCTGATTATTTGTGCCATCATTTCTGCCTCAACCACAATCTTTTCACCTACCATTCCAACACCTTTCATCTGGCAAATACCTCTTCTGATTGGTTCCATTAAATCGCAGCGGAATACAATAGTATCTCCCGGTAAAACTTGAGCGCGGAATCTAACCCGATCAATCTTTAAGAAATAGGTCAGGTAATTTCGTGGATCAGGAACAGTACTAAGTACCAGAATTCCTCCCGTTTGCGCCATCGCTTCGATCTGAATTACTCCCGGAAGCACCGGTGCACCCGGAAAATGCCCTTTGAAGAATTCTTCATTCATGGTAACATTTTTCACTCCAACAACGTGTGTTTTTGAAAGTTCGAGAATCTTGTCAATAAACAAAAAGGGCTGTCTGTGAGGCAAAATGTTCATGATCTGAACCACATCATACAATGGTGGAACACTTGGGTCATAAACCTGTACATTCTTTTTTGACCTTTCTTTTTTAATCTGGGATTTAATCTTCTTGGCAAAAGCAATATTTGCGGCATGTCCCGGTCTTGCAGCCATGATATGGCCCTTCAGTGGAACACCAACTAATGCCAGATCACCAATCATATCCAAAAGCTTATGACGTGCCGGCTCATTCTGATAACGCAATTCAATATTATTCAGAATACCTTCTCTGGCAACATCAATATCATCGCGGTTAAAAAGTTTGGCAAGATTCTTTAACTCTTCCTTACTTACCTGTTTATCTACGACCACAATCGCATTATTCAAATCACCACCCTTAATCAGATCATGTTTCAATAACATTTCAAGTTCATGGAGGAAACAAAATGTACGACAAGATGCAATTTCCTTTTTAAATTCTGAAAGTGTTGTTATTGCTGCATGCTGACTGCCCAAAACCGGTGAGTTATAATCGATCATGCAGGTGAAGCGATAATCATCCAGGGGCATAGCAACCATCTCTACCTTTCGATCAGGTTCAGAATAATGAATATTATGAGGAATACTGTAATACTCCCGGTCGGCTTCCTGATTAACAAATCCTACATTCTCAAGTGCATCAACGAATTGTATGGAGCTTCCATCCATAATTGGAATCTCTGGTCCGTCGAGCTCCATCAAAATGTTATCAACTTCTGTACCCACCAGACTGGCCAAAACGTGCTCAACAGTATTTACACTTGCTCCATTCTGTGTTAAGGTAGTTCCCCTTGAGGTATCGGTCACATTATCAACATCAGCATCAATGACCGGTGTTCCCGGAAGGTCAATTCTTTTAAATTTATAACCATGGTTTTCGGGAGCAGGCTTAAATGTCATCCTTGCCACCTTGCCGGTATGTAAGCCGACACCTGTCACAGAAACTTCTGATTTAATTGTTCTTTGTTTTACATTCATCGTATTGATATTCATCAGTCCGAATACTGATCACTTTAAACGGTCTTTTATTATGTTTTCAAGTTCTTCAATTCGCTTTTCCAGCTCGGGTAAGCGCTTTATTATGACCTGCGATTTCAATGAATTCCGATAAGTCATCATTGGGAATCCGTTCCAGCTCATATTCTCTTCTTTTATAGAATTATTAACCGCTGATTTTGCCCCGATATTACTGCCATTGGCTATACTTATGTGTCCAACCATTCCTACCTGTCCGCCAATAACGCAGTTTTCACCAATTTTGGTACTTCCTGATACTCCCGTTTGTGCCGCAATTACCGTATTTGCACCAATTTCCACATTATGAGCAATCTGAATCAGGTTATCCAGCTTTACACCCTTGCGGATAATGGTTGATCCCATTGTTGCCCGGTCTATGGTTGTATTTGATCCTATTTCTACGTTTTCCTCAATGATAACGTTTCCGATCTGGCTTACCTTTCGATAAACACCTTCACCGCCGTTCGCAAAGCCAAAACCGTCACTTCCGATAATCGCACCGGAATGAATAATTGAATTATCACCAATGATACAATTAAAGTACACCTTAACACCAGAATACAAAGTTACATTCTTACCAACAACTACATTATCTGCCAGATAGGCATTCGGATAAATCTTACTACCGTCCCCAATCTTAACATTCGGGCCAATATATGCAAGTGCAGCAATGTAAACATCTTTACCTATCTCAGCACTTGGATGAATAAAACTGGGTTCTTCTATACCGGTTTTATTCGATTTTAAGAGTTCATCGTATTTTTCAAGCAAAACCGAAAATGCACTGTAAGCATTTTTTACTCTGATTAAAGTTGCCTTAATGGGCTGGGAAGGTACAAATTCATCATTTACAATAATGATCGACGCTCCTGAGCCATAAACAAATTGCTCGTACTTAGAATTTGCAAGAAAAGACAAAGAACCCAGCTTTGCATCTTCTATTTTTGCAAGCTGATTTACTGTCACCTCAGGATTACCTTCTACAGTACCTTCAAGTAAAATTCCAATCTGATGTGCAGTTAGTTGCATCGGGCAAATTTATAGCTTATATGTTAACGAACAAATTTTGAACTTATTCGCATGTTTATTAATTGACATCCCTTATTTCCTTAACATAACAGAGTATATACTTCTGTACAGTTTTTGCCAATGCTTCCAGATTAGAATTATCTGATGCTTTGGTAATATCCTGTATAGATCCATTTTTCATCAAAATGTTAATACTCCCGTCTCCAACATGGTAGGCGTTATTCTTTATTGTATCAGTAAATACGAAATACGAGGTGTCATCGTCAGAAACCTCGAATTCATCAGTAACTCTATCGGCCAGTTCATTTATCCATTCCACTGGTGGTGGCTCATTACTGATCTCCACTTTATAAAGGTTTCTGCTGATCAGGTGATTACAAAGTGTTGAAAGGATAAGATCCTCATCATCAGCCCAAACCTTTATCGATGTAAATATATCATTATCATCTAGTTTGGTAAATCTTTCTAGATTTCGGGGGTCGTTTCTGAATTCTTCCCGGCTTACTGAATTCTTCAAAAAATAGGAAAAACAGGGACTGGCAAATAAATTCCTTCCCTCAAGTGATAGTTCTTTTGCCCTTTCCAAAATCTTTACAAGCATTTGCTCAGCAGCAATGACCGTCTTATGAAGGTATACCTGCCAGTACATTAGTCTGCGGGCAATTAAAAATTTCTCTATAGAATAAATTCCCTTTTCTTCAACAACTAACTGATCATCAATAACATCCAGCATTTTTATGATCCTGTCAAAGCTGATTACCCCTTCCGAAACTCCGGTAAAAAAACTATCCCGGTTCAGGTAATCCAGGCGATCAATATCCAGTTGCCCTGAGACCAGCTGATGTAAAAAAGTCTTTGGATAGCGGTTGTTGAATATTTCAAGAGCCATGGTAAGCTTACCATCAAACTCCCGATTCAGATTATTCATCAAAAGTGCCGTGATATGCTCATGTGATACCCCATCAACAATGGTGTGCTCCAGGGCATGAGAAAAGGGTCCATGGCCGATATCGTGAAGTAAAATGGCGATCATCACCGCCTCCTCCTCTTCATAAGAAATTGCCTGTCCTTTACTTTTAATCGTTTCAATTGCCAGACTCATCAGATGCATTGCACCAAGTGCATGATGAAAACGAGTGTGTAAAGCACCAGGGTAAACCAGGTGAGTCATACCCAGTTGTTTGATATAGCGTAAGCGCTGAACATAGGGGTGCTGAATCAAATCATACACCAGTTCTGATGGAATCGTGATGAATCCGTAAACTGGATCATTAATTATTTTCTTCTTATTCAAGATCGGGAGCCTTACGGCACAAAAATTGTTATTTTTAATGACAATTGAATGTATAAATAAGTTCGATGACCTATTAATTATTAATTTTACATTGAAATGCAGGAAACAACCATATTGTGGGCCGACGATGAAATCGACCTGCTAAAACCACATATATTATTTCTGAATGAAAAAGGCTACAGGATTAAAACTGTGACCAATGGTAATGATGCTCTGGATTGTTTCAAAAAAGAAAACTTCGATCTGGTATTCCTTGACGAAAATATGCCGGGTCTTACCGGATTGGAGACTCTGGCCAGAATTAAAACAATAGATCCTGATATTCCAATCGTACTCATCACTAAAAATGAGGAAGAGTATATGATGGAGGATGCAATTGGATTTAAAATAGATGATTATCTGATCAAGCCGGTAAATCCAAAACAGATCTTACTCACAATAAAAAAACTTATTGATAATAAACGTCTGGTCAGTGAGAAAACATCTATGGCCTATCGACAGGATTTCAGAACCCTGGGAATGACACTGAATGAAAATCTAAGCTTTTCAGAGTGGGTAGATGTTTATAAAAAATTGGTGTACTGGGAATTATCTCTTGAGAAACTAGAAGATGATGGTATGCATGAGATCCTGACTGTGCAGAAATCAGAGGCCAATGTTCAATTCTCAAAATTTATTGAAAAAAACTATCTGAAATGGCTTAAAAATCCGGAGGATGGGCCAATTACCTCAAATCAACTTTTTGTTAAAAAGGTTTTTCCATCGTTAGAGCCTAAAAAACCGACTTTCTTCATCCTCATTGATAATTTGAGATATGATCAGTGGAAAATGATCAATTCTCTTTTGATGGATTATTACCGCATCGAAGAAGAAGATAGTTATTACAGCATCTTACCCACTGCAACTCAATATGCCAGGAACGCGATTTTTTCAGGATTTATGCCCTTGGAAATGGAGCGGCATTTTCCCAAAATGTGGCAGAATGATGAGGATGAGGGGGGTAAAAATCTTTTCGAAGAAAAATTTCTTGCTGAGCAGATTCAACGAGTCATGCGTAAGGACTGCAAATTTTCCTATAATAAGATTCTAACCTTTGAACAAGGAAAAAACATTAGTGAAAACCTGAACAATTTAATGGGTAATGATCTGAATGTTATCGTCTATAATTTCGTTGATATGCTTTCTCATGCAAGAACCGATATGGCGATGATACGGGAACTTGCAAACGACGAAGCAGCATACCGCTCTTTAACCCTATCCTGGTTCGAGCACTCACCTCTGCTGGATGCTTTAAAAAAGCTTTCCCAGAAAAAAATAAAACTGATTATTACTACTGATCACGGCACGATCCGGGTAAAGCATCCGAGTAAAGTGATTGGCGACCGTAATACCAATTCAAATTTGAGATATAAACAAGGTAAAAATCTCGATTTCAATTCAAAAGATGTGTTTCATGTCAAAAATCCACATGAGGCAATGCTTCCAAAACTTCACATGAGTTCGAGCTTTATTTTTGCAAAAGAAGATAGTTTTTTTGTTTACCCCAACAATTACAACCATTTTGTTAATTATTTTAACGAAACATTCCAGCATGGGGGCATTTCCATGGAAGAAATGATTGTCCCATACGTTACCTACAGTCCTAAATAGTCTAGTATAACAATTTTATCGCTTTATAATTCGATCTAATGAACATCCGGGTCAATAACGAAGGGGAATTACATGAGGCAGCATCTGAACTGCTAAAGTTTGCAGAAAAAGAAAAAGTCTTTCTGTTTGAGGGCGACATGGGTGCAGGAAAAACAACTCTGATCAAAGCATTATGCTTTGTCCTTGGCATGAAAGAAACAGCAAGCAGCCCTACCTATTCAATAGTGAATGAATATGTCTACCCCGGGGGAAAAATTTATCATTTTGATTTTTTTCGCATTAAATCCCAGAATGAAGCATTCGACATAGGATTTGAAGAATATCTTGCATCAGGAGAACATTGTTTTATCGAATGGCCGCAAAACATCTCCGACCTTTGGCCTCAAAACTACATCAAAATAATGATATCTGAAGGCGAAAGCGGATTGCGCAATATCTATGTAAACAAGGTTTAAACTGAATTATTCTGAATTAAGCCCTTCCTGTTTTAAAAATTTCGTACCTTCATTTCCCTTATTAGAACCCGCATGATGAGTGAATTATCTGACATTGCAAAACAAGCCATGATGCAACCGCAGGAGGCGATGTTGGAGCTTAGAAACAAAAAGAACAACCTCTATATCGGCATACCCAAAGAGACCTCTTTTCAGGAAAACAGGATCGCATTAACGCCTTTATCTGTTGGTTTATTAGTCCAGCATGGACATGAGGTAGTAATTGAAGCCGGAGCCGGTCTGGCTGCCAACTTTACTGATAATCATTACAGTGAACAGGGAGCTCAGATCGTTTATGATAAAAAGGAAATTTACAAAGCTGATCTGATCATCAAAATAGCACCTCCCACAGAGGATGAAGTAGAAATGATGAAGATGGGGCAGGTTCTTTTCTCCGCCCTTCAGATGTCGACCATGAAAGCCGATTTTCTGAAGTCTCTGATGAAAAAGAATATTACCGCACTCTCCTTTGAGTACCTCCGTGATGAAGGAAATGTACTCAGCGTGGTCAGGGCAATGAGTGAAATTGTGGGAGCAACTTCAGTCCTTATTGCTGCCGAATACCTGAGCAACGTTTTTGAAGGTAAGGGCTTAATGCTTGGCGGAATAACAGGTGTACCCCCAACGGAGATCGTTATTTTAGGTGCCGGTACCGTTGGTGAATATGCTGCCCGGACTGCTATCGCTCTGGGTGCCGAGGTCAAGGTTTTTGACAGCTCCATTTACAGGTTACGCCGGCTGCAAAATAATATTGGAAGTCGTGTCTTTACTTCAGTCATTCAGCCTGTAGTATTACAAAAAGCCATTTGTAGTTGTGATGTTGCTATCGGAGCCATTCGCGCCAATCACGGAAGAAGTCCCTGCATTGTTTCGGAGGAAACCGTAAGCAAAATGAAGCCAAACTCTGTGATCATTGATGTCAGTATTGATCAGGGGGGATGTTTTGAAACCTCAAGTGTAACCAATCATACTGTTCCTACTTTCAGAAAGTACGATGTAATCCATTACTGCGTTCCAAACATAGCATCAAGGGTATCACGTACAGCAACCTATGCTTTGACAAATATTTTCACTCCAATCATACTCGACATAGGAGAAATGGGGGGAATAATGAATCTGATTTGGGAAAGACCCGGCATCCGGAATGCAATCTACCTTTATCAGGGAAAACTTACCAATAAAGACCTGTCCGACCGCTTTAATATCCCGATGAAAGATCTGGATTTGCTGATTGTTTCAAACCGCTGATGAAAAAACTGCTATTATTAATTCTCCTTTTCGGATTTTCCGAAGCTTATTCGCAGATTAACAATCCCTATGGTTTACAGGTCATCAATGAGCATGCAGACTACAAAAAATCTGTACGAGAGGATAAAAACAAGCAGCTGATTGAAATCAAAAAAAGTATCCCGGATATTAAACTGGACATCCGTTATGCCGGAAAAAATAATTTTGCTAAACAGGCAGTTTACAAACAGGCAAGAGCATTTGCGAGGCTTCCGGTCGTCGAAGCCCTTAAAAATGTTCAAAATGAGCTCAAAAAATCCGGCTTCGGACTAAAAATATTTGACGGATACCGCCCCTACAGTGTAACGGTTAAATTCTTTGCAATTGCCTCTGATAAGAGTTTTGTTGCGAATCCCAAGGATGGATCACGGCATAACAGGGGTTGTGCAATTGATCTCACCCTAATCGATCTGAAAACCGGAAAAGAACTGAAGATGCCTACCCCCTACGACAGCTTCGCTGCCGAAGCAGCATCAGATTTTATGGACCTCCCTGCCAATGTCATTGAGAACCGTGAATTACTTCGCAACACAATGGAAAAGCATGGATTCAGAGTGCTGAATAATGAATGGTGGCATTTTGATTTTATCGGCTGGAAGAACTATGAATTGATGGATATTCCGTTTGAAGACCTGTAAATCCTCAGGATAATAGTTGAATCAAGAAAATGGACTGTTAGTTTCCTGTTCCTTTGGAATCAATAGACCCCGTTTATCCGCTTTGCGAGAATTTCAAGCTCTTCCACCTCATGAATACTGTTGATCACGATCCGGTGAATTGATTTACCCCTGGGATCCGGATAAGGAAAAGATGATATGTTAATACCATTTTTTAAGAGATCAACTGCGATTTCATCATCCAGAAGCAGAAAAACCGGAAAATCATTGATAAAAAAAAGCTTTTGAGTCGATTCCAGCAGATCAGTAAATAGCCTTAAACTCCTTCGTAAATTATGAAGTTCATGTGTATAAATCGCCTCTGCATGAACAAAAGCATAAAGCATGCCGGGTGATGGTGGTGAACTGCCAACATAAACAGGTGAATTTCTCAGGTTCTTTATACCTGAAGAATTTCCAAGAATCAGACCCGCATCAAAACCCAGTGCTTTGGCCATCGATGCTATTACGAGGGTCTCGATATTGGGTAATTGTGGTAGTCTGCTGAAAATACCCTCTCCCTGATCTCCGGTAATTCCAATTCCATGTGAATCATCTATCAACAAGATAAGCTCTTTAAGGGGATCAATACGTTTTAACCAATCGAAATTATAGATTTCCGGTATCAGATTGTTCAGCGAATTGCTGATAATCATTACAGGTTGATCAGATTTATTGATCAGATCTATAGTCTTCTCTGCCCATTCCTGAAATTTTATCCGTGGTGCTTTGGGTCTTCCAATCCAGAGTGCCGGATGGGTATCAGGAGCATAAATTAACAGATGGGTTTCATAATATTGCTGAACAAGAAGTTGAGCAGCAAGGTATCCGCTCGACAAAAAGATCGAATCTTCAGCTCCAAACCGCCTGGCAGCTTCATTTTCAGCAATGGAAAAAATATCCAGAGTGATATTATTATTTCTGGATGCCCCATGGTTTATTCCGTAGATCTCAATACCTTCAAAAACAAGTTTTTTGAAAGCATGGTTATGAGGCATCCCCAGATAGGCTGTACCACCAAAAAATAGGCTTAAGCCCGTTCCTTTCTTCATTCTCCTTTTTAACCTTATGAATAGACCTGCCTATTTCATTATACTGCTGCGATGTGTCTTTCCGTAATGCAATGTTTTGAGCTCTCCCTTCCCTTTTGGATCAATTCTTAGCTCAAAGAAAAAATCATAATCATCATCGCTAAGCGCAGCAAGGGGTCGGGAAACACCAAAAGCCTCCAACAATTCCAGTAAAGTATTCGAATGCCCAACAATTAAAACTTTATGCCCACTATGTTTTGTTTTTACAAGTTCTGCAATACCACGAAAATCCGGTGCATCAGTTCTGCAGCTTAATGCAACTACAGCCAGAAATACGATAAGCCCGATCTTAATTTTGTTCATAATTCTGATTTTTGTTTTGATAGGTTAACATGCATTGAGGCCCTTAACTAATTGCTAAATCTATTAAAACCGATCAATAGTTTTTATAAATCTGTGTAATCAGCTTTTCCATCTCAGAGCGTATTTCTGCCGTCGGTCTGGTAAAATTATTATTCATGAATGAAAAAATCAGCTTTTTACCTGAAGCTGTGATCAGATAACCGCTCAAATTATGATTGTTAGAGAGACTTCCTGTTTTAGCAAAAACATAGGGTTTATCTGCTTTAAAAAGATTTTTCAATGTTCCTGTTTTTCCACCCTGGGGTAAGAGGTTAAAAAGACGGTCCTGATCCCCTAACTCATCATAAGTCCAGCCTACACCATAAAAATCCCCGGTAAACATGCCTTTTGCCCGATAAATCTTCTTTCCTGTGGCATTGAGTTTTTGCAATACCCGCTGCTCCTTAAATTGAGGATCAAGAAAGGAGGGATCTGCTGTGCCCCAGAAGATTAAGGAATCGCCGCGTTCAACATATTGTAGTCCGGCAATAGAATCCTTTAAAAGCTTCAAACCAGCATAAAAAGTAAATAGTTTAGTGTTCGAGGCAGGAGTAAAATATTTGTCGTCATTTAGCCCGCTAATCATTTTCCTCTTGCTGAGATCATAAAGCGAAAAGCCTGTAAAATGATCATTCAGTATCTCCGAACTCCTGAGCATTTTAAGAATTTTTCGTGGAGGTATCGATTTGGAAAAAGCAGCTTCTATGGCCAGAAAAGATAGGATAATTAATAATAATTGCTTTGTTTTCATCAGAATAATTTAAAATCCGGCAGGACATCGGAGACAGAACGCTTAATTTTTTAAAAATAGAAAAGAATTATGGAATGCTATGCAGTCTTTGGTATATAAGATCTTTAAAAATAGAACTCTGAATATTATATTATGACGTAACTTGTTATGGATAATTGAGTCTCAAAAACAATTTGACTTCAAAGAAAGGATTTTCATTGTACAGGATTTTCTATGCAATAGCAATTATTATTCTATTTGCCGGAAATGTTTTTGCCCAAAAATTCGAGTTCAGCGGAAATAGAAAAAGGGAAACCCTGGCATTCAGGATGATAAAAAACCAGATGGTTATCCCGCTTCATATTAACGGAAAGGGGCCATTCAACTTCATTCTGGATACAGGGGTAGGTCTGGTTCTGATATCTGATCCAAAATTAATTGACTCTGTATCTTTTCAAAATCTTAGAAGCATCTATATTACCGGTTTTGGGGAAGGCGAAAAAATAAGTGCATTCATTGCACCTTCTGTTGATCTTCGAATAGGAAATACGATTGCAAAAAATATTCCGGCGGCAATTCTTAAAAAGGATATTTTTGAATTATCAAACTATGTAGGCATTCCCATACATGGTCTGATCGGTTATGAGTTTTTCCAGAGTTTTGTCGTCAGGCTAAATTTTTTAACAAGCACAATCACTGTTCTTCAACCCGAAAGGGCTTATATCCCAAGAAAGGGTAGCCGGATTCCGCTTAGTATAGAGGAACGAAAGCCTTACATTAATACCAATATTCAACTGAAATCAGGCAAAAAGCTTCCTGTAAAACTCATCATTGATACTGGTGCCGGTCATCCTGTTTCGCTGGAAACAATGGACGGGGTTCCATTTGAATTGCCGGATGAACGTATACGGGGCAACCTTGGAGTAGGTTTAACCGGGCCGATTGATGGTTATATTGGAAGGATATCATCTCTGCAATTAGGAAAATATACACTCAGTAATGTTATTGCGGCATTTCCCGATTATGAAGATGCTGCTTCAAGGGTGTTTTCAATAAACAGAAACGGAAATATGGGTCTAGCAATCATTAAGCGATTTAACGTTGTATTTGATTACAACAGGGGAGCCATGTACATTAAACCTCTTACAACCTTAAAGGAAGCTTTTGAACATGATATGGCCGGAATGGAAATTGGTTCAGCCGGTGAAAATTATGAACGACTCATTATTACCCGAGTTGAACCCTCATCTCCGGCCGAACAAGCTGGTCTTATCCAGGGAGATGAAATTCTTGCCATTAACTTTAAACCAGTGTCAGAAATGTCATTATCGGAAATAGATACTATGTTCAGGTCGCGAAACGGGCGAAATTTTGTAATAGATGTTTTATCAAAAGATGGTAAAAGTAAGGAGAGGGTGATATTAACCCTGAATAAGCGAATTTAATTTATTATCAAAAAGTGTAAAAAAATTATACTTATTCACTTCAATCAATAGATTTGTAAATTCCTTATAACCTAACCATTATATAAAATTCTATGACAATAAACTTTCGCAACTTGCAGTTTGCCGCGATAACGGCACTGATTTTTGTATCCGGACTGGATTATGTTCAGGCACAGGATCGCAACAAACCTGCTGCTCCGGTTACTGAGCCGGCCAAACCGGCAGCTCCGGTAACTGCAACACCTCCCAAAACCGTTATCAGACCTTATAAAGAAGTCATCACTGATAAAGCAAAAACCGATAATGGATTATTCAAGGTTCACAAGCTTGATGGAAAATATTTCTATGAGATACCCGACTCTCTATTCAACCGTGAAATGCTTGTTGTTACCCGTTACGCAAAAACTCCGACAATCGATGGAACTTATGGCGGTGAAGAACTGAACGAACAGATCTGGAAATGGCAAAGAAGAGATAAACAGGTAATGATCCGGATTCCTTCTTACCGCAATATTGCAGACAAAAAAACAGAGATGTTTGAGGCTGTTAAAAATTCAAATCTGGATGCCGTTTTATCTTCATTTGATATCAAGGCTATCAACAAAGATTCCAATTCGGTGGTTATTGATGTAACTGATCTGTATGCAAAAGACGTTCAATCCCTTGGTTTGCCACAGTCGATACGTACTCAGTATAAAATAACAACCATGGACGATACCCGTACTTTTATCGATACGATCAAATCCTTCCCAATTAATATTGAGGTTCGTTCACTAAAAACATATCGTGCTACAGATCCTCCCGGAGATAAATCGATTGGCTCAATCACTGTCGAGATTCACAATTCAATGCTCTTATTACCAAAAGTGCCTTATAAACCCCGGTTTTCTGATGACCGGGTTGGATTTTTCGGGCAAAGCCAGACAGATTACGGCCTGGATGAGCAAAAAGCACAGGTTACACGCTATATTCACCGCTGGAAACTGGAACCCAAAGATCCGGCTGCTTACAAGCGTGGTGAATTGGTAGAACCTAAAAAGCAAATCATTTATTATATCGATCCGGCTACACCTGCTAAATGGAGACCCTATCTGATCGCGGGAGTAAAAGACTGGAATGCAGCATTTGAAGAAGCAGGATTTAAAAATGCAATCACTGCAATGGAAGCTCCACTAAACGATCCCGACTGGTCGCCTGAAGATGCACGCTATTCTGTGATCCGTTATTTTGCTTCGAATATTGCCAATGCCTACGGTCCGCATATTTCTGATCCCCGTTCCGGAGAGATTATGGAATCAGATATAGGCTGGTATCATAATGTTATGAACCTGGTTCGGAACTGGTTCTTTGTTCAAACCGCGGCCATCAACCCTGAAGCCCGCAGTCCTAAATTCAGGGATGAAGTTATGGGTCAGCTGGTACGTTTTGTATCTTCCCATGAGGTTGGACACACCCTTGGACTTCCTCATAATTTCGGATCAAGTGTAGCATATCCCGTCGATTCCCTGCGTTCACCATCTTTCACCAAAAGAAAGGGCGGAACAGCACCATCAATCATGGATTATGCACGATTTAACTATATAGCCCAGCCAGGAGATGAAGGAGTTGTGTTATATCCGGGAATTGGAGACTATGATAAATGGGCTGTTAAATGGGGATATACCTGGTTTGATAACCAAACACCTGAAGAAGAAGCAAAAACATTGAACAAATGGACCATAGAAAGAGCCGGAAACCCTGTTTATTTCTACGGTCAGCAAACAGGAAACCCGATCGATCCGCGTGCTCAATCCGAAGATCTTGGTGATGATGCTATGAAAGCTTCTAAATATGGAATTGCCAATCTGAAACGTATTTTACCAAATATTGAAAAATGGACCTATGAAGAAGGTAAGCCATACGATAACCTGAAAGAACTCTATGGTGAAGTACTAAGCCAGTGGAATCGTTATATGGGTCATGTACGTTCAAATATTGGTGGCATCTATGAAGATGATAAAACCTATGAACAAAAGGGCCCGGTTTACACTCATGTAGTTAAGGCAAAACAAAAGGAAGCCGTAAAATTCATAAACGAACAAGCCTTTATGACACCGGGCTGGATGCTTGATCAGAATGTGCTTAACAAATTTGATAATGCAGGAATTGTTGACCGTTTAAGAAGAACGCAAGTAGGGGTCCTGAACGGAATTCTTGATTTTGGACGTCTGAACCGGGTTATTGATAATTCTGTTAAAAATGGGGTTAATTCATATCCGATGGATGAATTATTTGCAGATCTGCGTAATGGCATTTGGTCAGAATTGAAAACCGGAGCCAATTTAGATACTTATCGCCGTAATTTGCAGCGTGCCTATATCGAAAGGATGTCATACCTTCTGAATGAAAATGAAACTCCGGTACCTCCGCAATTTGCAGCTTTTGCCGGACCACAGATTGATGTTTCACAATCAGATATCCGTCCGATGGCCAGACAAGAACTTAAATTACTGTCAGTGCAGGTTAAATCAGCATTACCTAAGTATTCAAACCCGGTATTAAGAGCACATCTTGATGATGTACTGGTTCGTATCGCTGAAGCTTTGGATCCTAAAAAATAACAATTGCTTTTCACATAAAAGCCCTGGCAAATTATTTGACCGGGGCTTTTTATTTAATGAGTTTTGGTAAATTAGAGCAATTATCATCCTATGAAAATCTTTTCAATTACCGCATTATTACTGCTATTTATTACTGGTGGAATATTTGCCCAATCTGATTCTCTGGTTGTGCTAAAAGCCGATTGGAAGAAAGAGAAAATAGCATCCGGAGTTCGTTTAAAGACTTTCTGGTTCAATAAATCACTCTTTAATTCCAATCAGAACATAAGTATTCTGGAGATAAAACAAAAAGGAAGCCTCTTTTTTGATCTGGGCTATGATCCCAAAATACTTCAGAAGACCAGTGATTTTGGCAAACAAAATAATGCCCTGGCAGCATTAAACGGGACTTTCTTTGATATTGCAAATGGAGGCTCAGTAGATTATATCCGTGCAAATGGCCTTGTAATCAATGAAAACCGTCTCGGAAAGAGTGGGAATAGGGCGGGACATCAGGAATCGGCACTTGTGTTCAATGAAGGTAAGTTGAGTATTGCAAAATGGAATGGGAAATATGACTGGGAACAATCTATTGAGGCTGAAGATATTATGGTAAGCGGGCCACTCCTGATCCTGCATCAGACAGTTGAAAAATTGGATACAGCAAATACATTCAATAAAACCAGACATCCCCGAACCGCTGTAGCCATAACAAAAAACAAGCGGGTTCTGTTAATCACAGTAGATGGACGGAATGAAAATTCTGCAGGCATGAGCCTATTCGAACTGACAAAGCTGATGCGCTGGTTAAATGCCGCTGATGCGATTAATTTGGACGGGGGTGGATCAACCACATTATGGATAAATAATTATATGGAAACAGGGGTTGTCAATTTCCCTACCGATAATAGAAAATGGGATCACGAAGGTGAGCGAAAGGTTGCAAATGTGGTGCTTTTGAAGAAAAAATAATCTCAAAATGGTCACATATCTGTTAATTATGTAGCCAGTTCTCTGAATTACACCAATTATATTTATTTTTCGTTAAATTCATGTAAACTATCAGGATGAATTATTAGATATGAACAGGTCCGAAGATAACTATGTCTATCTTATCAATAAAATTGATGGTTTTATACGAAAGTATTACCTGAATAAAGTCGTAAAGGGTTCCATATTTTTGGCTTCGTCTTTCCTTGCTGCCTACTTAATTTTCACATTTGCAGAGTATTGGGGTCATTTTGATCCAATAATAAGAAGTATTCTTTTCTATACATTCATAACAGGCAACACCTTCGTTCTTGCTGCCTATATCATACTTCCTCTATTAGCTTATTTCAGGCTTGGAAATACAATCAGCCATGAGCAGGCTTCTGCGATAATTGGCAGACATTTTACACCTGTAAAAGACAAATTGCTAAATACTTTGCAATTAAAAAAGCTATCTGAACTTAACCCTGAACAGCGCAGCCTTATTGATGCCAGTATTAATCAAAAGGTTGCCGAACTAAGACCAGTTCCATTTACTTCTGCGATTCATATTAATGAAAACCGAAAATATTTAAAATACCTGTTAGCCCCTTTAGCAATCATCATAATTGTTTTCTTTGCAGCACCCTCTATTCTCAGTGAAAGCACAGAGCGATTGATAAATCATAATAAACGATTCGTTAAAAAGGCTCCATTCAGTTTTGAAATTATAAATGAGCAACTCTCTGTTGTACAGGGAAGTGATTTTACTCTGTTGGTAAAACTTACAGGTAATGAAATCCCTGATGAAATTTACCTTGAAGACGGACTTAATACCTTTAAACTTGAAAAGGATAATATCATCAGATTTAAATACACTTTCAGAAACCTGCAGAAAAACAAAAAGATAATATTGAAGGCTGGTGAATTCCGCTCAGAAGATTATGTACTTGAAGTAAAGGCCCGACCTACACTTCTTGATTTTGATGTATTAATTGAATATCCTGCATACATCAATAAAAGCAATGAAAAGCTCGAAAACACCGGTGACTTAACGGTTCCGGAAGGTTCACGTATCCGTTGGAAATTCAGAGCACAAAACTCCGACCAGATTGATATGGTTATGGACAAAAAAAGTTTTCTTTTAAAGGAATCCGGAGAAAACCTGTTTAACTTTAGTTTTAAGGCCTTAAAAAACCTGTCCTACAGTATCAGACCCCTGAATTCCGAAGTTCCTGAATCAGACGGTGTTTCTTATGAATTAAGGGTGATACCCGATCTTCTTCCTATAATTGATGTGAACGAGCGGGCTGATTCTGTTAATTCCAGGCTGATTTATTTTGTTGGACAAGCCAGTGATGATCATGGTTTTTCAAAACTGAATTTCAATTACAGGGTGCTTTCTGAAAAAACGAAAAAGGGTGAAAAATCAGAGATCAGGTCTGTAAAATTTGATAAAAATGCTCTTCAGAGTAATTTCTTCTATATATGGGATGTTAACGAAGCGCTTGCAAAACCTGGAGAGCAAATTGAATATTATTTTGAACTATTTGATAATGACGGAGTTAATGACCCAAAATCTGTTAAATCATCTATAAAAACTCTGAAATTACCCTCTGAAGCGGAGTTAGAGAAAAAACTGGAGGCAAACTCCGTACAGATTAAGAAAAAGATGGAACAGGCGATCAAAAAATCTGCTCAGCTTGAGAAAGATACAAAAAGATTGAACCAGGAACTTCTGAATAAGAAAAGTCTCTCATTTGAAGAAAGAAAGCAAATCGAAAACCTTCTTCAGAAACAAAAGGAGATTGACGAATTAGTCAAAGAGATCCAAAAGGAGAACAAGCAAAATTTAGCTGAACAGCAGGAAGAAAATGAACAGATTCTTGAAAAACAAAAACAAATTGAGGAGCTCTTCAATAATGTCCTGGATGAAAAGACGCGCGAAATTTTAAAGAATATCGAAAAGCTTCTTGAAAAAAACAATAAAAACTTAACCCAGGAAGAGCTGTCTAAAATGCAGATGGACAATAAATCACTACAAAAAGAGCTTGACCGCATTTTAGAACTTTACAAACAGCTTGAATTCGATCAAAAACTTACCAATACGATAGAAAAACTGAGTGAACTGGCCAGGGATCAGGAAGAACTGAGTGAAAAATCACAGGATAAAAAGGCAGAACTTGAGGAATTAAAAGATGAACAAAAACTGCTTCAAGAAGATTTCAAAGAATTGAAAGAAGAGCTCAGTGAGCTGGAACAAAAAAATGAAAAGCTTGAACAAAAGAATAATTTTGAAAATCAGGAAAAGGCCAAGCAGGAAATAGACAAGGAACAACAAAAAAGCACTGAAAATCTGGAGAAGAAAGATCAGAAGAAAGCTTCAGAAAGCCAAAAGAAAGCTGCTGCAGATATAAAAAAGCTGACAAAAGATTTGCAGAGTATGCAACAGGAATCTGAGGAAAAGGAAAGCGAAGTTAATGTAAAAAGCCTTCGCGAAATTCTGGACAATCTCATTACAAGCTCTTTTGATCAGGAAAAAACGATGCAAACAGTACGACAAACTAATACAAGTGATCCGAACTATACTATACAGAGCCAAAAACAGAAAGACATTCAGATAAATCTGAAAATGATTGAGGATAGCCTGTACTCTCTGAGTAAAAAGGTTCCTCAGATTCAATCCGTTGTGAACAAAGAAATTCAGGCAATAAATTTTAATGTCGGAAGAGCCATAGAAAGTCTTGGTGAGCGACGTACAGCCGAAGCAAACCGCAACCAGCAATTTGCTATGACTTCTATCAATAACCTTGCTTTAATGTTAAATGAAGCCCTGGAGCAATTACAACAAGCGCAGCAGAATGGCAAACCAGGGGGAAAGGGTAAACAAAAACAGAATCTTTCACAGCTTAGTAAAATGCAGGAACAATTGAATAAAAACATGCAAAAAGCAAGGGAAGATATGCAAAAACAGGGTCAGCAGAAAAGCGGACAACAGGGCAAAAGTAGCGGGGAAATGAGCGAACAGTTGGCGAAAATGGCACGAGAGCAACAAATGATAAGACAGGCGATGCAAGAGATCAATAAAATGGAAAATAAGGATGGAAAGGGTGCTTTGGGGAATCTGGATAAATTAATGAAAGAGATGGAACAAACTGAAACAGATCTCGTAAACAAACGAATACAACAGGAAACACTAAGCCGACAACAGGAAATTCTCAGTAAACTACTTGACGCAGAAAAGGCCGATCGGGAACGCGAACAGGATCAGAAAAGAGAAAGTAAAGAGGGCATTGCACCACCACCTGTTAATTCAATTATTTTGCAGGAATTCCAGAAAATCAAGCAAAAGGAAATCGATTTGCTAAAAACCGTGACCCCTTCATTGAATTCATTTTACAAAATAAAAGTGAGGGACTATTTTAAATTTTTAAATTCGGGGGATAAATGAGTAAGCAGACAGAATTTTCAGATAATACTTCATTGTATACTCTGCAATTACCTTCCAGGATTGACAGTATTACCATCGTTGAAAACTTCATAGATAAGCTGAGTGCAAAATATGGTTTTAGCGATGAGCTTTATGCAAATGTGCTTACCTGCCTGAGTGAGGCTGTGATCAATGCAATTGTTCACGGAAATCGCGAAAGCTTAGAAAAAAAGGTATACATCAACCTCGAGGTTATCGAAGATAAGCGACTTATTTTTACAATATCTGATGAAGGTGATGGCTTTGATTTTAATAATCTGCCTGATCCAACCGCTCCTGAAAACATTGAAAATTTAACTGGCAGAGGGGTATTCATTATCAAAAAGCTTGCTGATCAGTGTATCTTTAATTCTAAGGGTAACGAGCTCGAACTCCATTTTAAAATTTAATGGGCCAAATACCTATTAATTTCTTTACTGAAGACATATCCTTTAACATAAAACAAAGGGGACTGGTCAGAACCTGGATCAGGAATACAATTATTGCCGAAAATCATCGGCTCAGGCTTTTAAATTTTATTTTCTGCAGTGATGCCTACCTCCTGAGTATCAATCAGCAATATTTGAATCACGATACCTATACAGATATCATTACTTTCGATAATAGCGATATTAAGCAGGAAATCGTCGGAGATATTTTTATCAGCCTGGACAGGATCAGGGAAAACGCCAAAGAACTGAATATAAATGAAATAGACGAGCTTCACAGGGTAATGATCCATGGAACACTCCACCTCCTTGGATATCCGGATAAAGGTAAGTCTGCAAAAGCTCTCATGACAGAAAAAGAAGATCTCTATCTGTCAAAGAGAGCCTTTTGAGTTTATTGCATCGGAACCTCGATGATCAATACTCTGGAATTTTCACTGAACTTGAATTCTAATTTTCCGGTGTCGTAAACACCCATCGCATCACGAGTATTTAAAAGTTCGCCTTCCAATTCTGCCTGACCGTCAATCACAAATACATAAGCACCGTTTCCCGGATGCTGTATGTTATAATAAGCCGTTTTACCACTATCAAACGTACCCAGACTAAAGAATGCATCCTGATTGATCAACATGACATTCTCTCCCTCATGTGGCGAAACAAGTGTCAGAAATGAATTGTTTGCTTTCTCAAGGTCATACCTCATCTGGTCGTAACGGGGTTGAATATTACGCTCCTTTGGAAATACCCAGATTTGGAGCAAACCCGCTTCCTCAGTAGAAGAACCATTAAACTCCGAATGACGGATTCCGCTTCCTGCTGACATGACTTGTACTTCACCATAAGTGATATTACCCTCAGAACCCAGACTATCCTTGTGGGCCAGTACTCCTTTTAAAGGGATGGTTACAATTTCCATATTGTCGTGACCATGGGTCCCAAACCCCATTCCCGCTGCAATAATATCGTCGTTCAACACTCTTAACAAGCCAAAATGAACCTTTGAAGGATCCTGAAATTGGGCAAAACTAAATGAATGAGCTGCTTTCAACCAGCCATGATCCTGAATTCCACGATCTGCTGCGCGATGAATAATCTTTTTCATGTTTTTGATTTAAATTACTTGTTTAAACACACAATATTAATTCCAAACTTAGTAATGCGTACCTTTGCGGATTAATAAGACAAATTAATGCCATATCAAGTCATTTTAGTTGGGGCAAGCGGACTTATTGGCAGTCACTTACTCTCTGCACTAATCGAATCCACTGAAATATCCAGGATATTATTGGTGCTTAGAAAGCCACTGAACATTTCTATTCCTAAAGTTCAGGAATTGATCGTTAATTTTGATGAATTAGAGCATTGTTCTACTGATATCAAGGGTGATATTATGTATAGCTGTCTTGGGACTACAAAAACTGCGACTCCTGATTCCGGTCTATACAGAAAAATAGATTTTGAATACCCATTAAAAAAATTCCGCAGCACCAAGGCAGAAATCGTTGCGCGGACAATGCTTAATCAATCATTAAAAGAACTTAAGGGAACTTTTATATATCCTTCCATACAAATACAAGAATTAGCGTGAGCATTTTATCTACAGAACAATTAGGACATTCATTTAACGATAACTGGTTATTTAAAGACCTTTATTTCGGTCTTAACAAAGGCGATCGGGTAGCACTGGTTGGCATTAACGGAACAGGCAAATCAACATTACTTAGAATACTTTCGGGTATTCTACAAGCAAGTCTTGGTAAAGTTGTAACAGAACGGGATCTGCGGATAGGTTACCTCGAACAGGACCCTCAATTCAGCAATCAGGAAACAATCAGCGACTTCATATATTCTATTGGAAATGAGCGTCAGCAATTGATTCGTCAGTACGAAGAGGCTGTAAATCAGGAAGTTCATGATGAAAAACTCCTGAACAGACTGATGGATGAATTAAGTAATGCAAATGCCTGGGAGTATGAATATGAAATAAAAACAATTCTGGGCAGGATGGGAATACAACATCTGGAACAAAAAATTGTTACTCTTTCGGGAGGACAAAGAAAGCGTCTGGCACTTGCTAAACTACTGATCGACGACCCTGATGTTTATATTCTGGATGAACCAACCAACCACCTGGATATTGAAACAATAGAATGGCTGGAAAGCTATATGACCAGTGGGCAAAAAACAATACTGCTGGTAACACACGACAGGTACTTTCTGGATAATGTTTCTACCCGGATTATCGAACTTGACAGAGGTAAAATTCAAAACTTTAACGGAAATTACAGCTATTATCTGGAGAAGAAAGCCGAACAAAATGCTGCTGAAGATGCTACTTTCAGTAAAAACACGAATCTGCTGAAAAAAGAACTGGAATGGATGCGTCGTCAGCCAAAGGCCAGAACTACTAAATCAAAATCAAGGATCGACTCCTTTTATGACCTTGAAGAAAAAACCAAGGGCAGAAATGTTAAATCATCTCTTGAATTAAGTGTCAACGTTTCCAGACAGGGAAATAAGATCCTGGAACTGGAGCATGTAGGTAAATCATTTAATGGCAAACCCATAATTTGTGATTTCAGCTACATCTTTAAAAAAGGCGACAGAATTGGAGTAGCCGGCAAGAATGGAACAGGGAAATCTACGCTGCTAAATATTATTACAGGAGCCCTAAAGCCGGACAGCGGTAAGGTTAATGTGGGAGAAACAACCGTGTTTGGCTATTACAGACAGGGTGGACTTGAGTTTAAAGATGATGAGCGTGTAATAGATGTGGTCAAGAATATTGCAGAATATATAACGATGGCTGATGGAAAAAATCTGACCGCAAGCCAGGTTCTAACCCACTTTCTCTTTCCACCGGCAAAGCAATATGGTATGGTAAATAAATTAAGCGGTGGTGAAAAGAAACGACTTCAGCTTATGCGGGTTTTGATGAAGAACCCTAATTATCTGATACTGGATGAGCCAACAAACGATTTGGATATTGATACATTAAATGTTCTGGAGGATTTCTTACTTAATTTTCCCGGGATTCTAATGCTGGTATCACACGACAGGTATTTAATCGATCGTTTAACCGATCAGCTCTTTATTTTTGAAGGTGATGGTAATGTACAAATCTACTCTGGTAACTATACTGATTACAGACTTGAGCAAGAAGAGCCAAAAAAGCCAGCAAAACCTGAAAATAAAGCTGTACTAATAGCCCCCCATTCTGAGACTACAAAAAGAAAACTAAGTTTTAAGGAAAAGAAAGAGCGTTCTGAATTTGAAATAAGTATAAAAGAACTGGAGCAACAGACAGAAGCCCTTACATCCGAACTAAATTCAGGAATAACTGATCACAATAAACTAACCGATATCGCCACCAAAATAAAGGATATTAAAGACAAGATTGATGAGCAAACATTTCGTTGGCTGGAATTATCGGAATAAAAAAATGAATATGAGTACATCAGATCTATTGGCATCCGCAGGAGTAAGCTTGCTGCTTATCGCATTTTATCTCAATTTAAAGAAATTGATGCCGACAGAGAGCAAATGGTACAGCGCCCTAAATTGTACAGGGGCAGCATTGTGTGGGTATTCTTCCTATCTCATACAATTTTACCCATTTGTTTTTCTTAATGGTGTTTGGGCGATAGCAGCTATCATCTCTCTTTTTAAGAATGTTCCACGTGGAACAATTATTAAAAAGTTATGATTATTTTTACAAACTCAATAGTTCCACGTGGAACATCATAAAAAATGTTTGATAAATACGATATAATAGTGGTAGGTGCCGGGCATGCAGGTTGCGAAGCAGCAGCGGCAGCAGCTAATCTGGGTTCCAGGGTTCTATTAATTACCATGAACATGGAAACAATAGCCCAAATGAGTTGTAATCCGGCAATGGGTGGTGTTGCCAAAGGACAAATTGTTCGCGAGATTGATGCAATGGGTGGATACTCTGGAATAATCACGGACAAAACTACATTACAGTTCCGCATGCTAAACAGCTCTAAAGGACCAGCCATGTGGAGCCCGAGGGCACAAAACGACAGAAAACGCTTCGCAGAAGAATGGAGGTTAGCATTAGAACGCACACCCAATGTTGATTTTTGGCAGGATACAGCCACTTCTCTACTAATAGAAAATAATAAAGTATGTGGTGTAAGGACATCTCTTGGCCTAAAAATAAGATCAGAAGCAGTTGTATTGACAAATGGAACATTCCTGAATGGGATAATCCATATAGGTGAAAAGAAATTTGGAGGAGGTAGAACAGGAGAGAAATCAGCAACAGGAATAACAGAACAGCTGGTTGAATTAGGATTTGAAGCTGGCAGAATGAAGACCGGAACTCCTCCCCGGGTAGACGGACGTTCACTGGACTATTCAAAGATGGAAGAACAATGGGGCGATCCTGATCGTGGAAGATTCTCCTATACCGATGTGGTTTTATCAAAAGAGCAAAAGTGCTGCTGGATAACCTATACAAATTCTGAAGTACATGAAACGCTTAAAGAAGGCTTTGAAAAGTCTCCAATGTTTACGGGCCGTATAAAAGGATTAGGACCACGCTACTGTCCGTCGATAGAAGACAAAATCAATCGCTTTGCTGAACGCGACAGGCACCAAATCTTTGTAGAACCTGAGGGATGGAATACTGTAGAGATCTATGTAAATGGTTTTTCAACTTCGCTACCCGAGGACGTACAATACAGGGCATTAACGAAGATTCCGGGTTTCGAAAAAGCAAAAATGTTCAGACCAGGCTATGCAATTGAATATGACTTCTTTCCGCCTACACAATTGGGACTTACTCTTGAGACAAAAAATATAGACAATCTATATTTTGCCGGACAGATAAATGGAACTACAGGATATGAAGAGGCAGCCTGCCAGGGCTTTATGGCTGGAATTAATGCTCACCTAAAAATAAATAACAAGGAAGAACTAATTCTAAAAAGAGCTGAATCGTATATCGGTGTATTAATAGACGACCTTGTCACAAAAGGCACCGACGAACCTTATCGTATGTTTACCTCAAGGGCCGAGCATAGATTACTACTAAGACAGGACAATGCCGATATCAGATTAAGTCCAATAGGTCACAGTTTAGGCTTAATCTCAGATGAACGGCTTGATAAAGTAAAAAGGAAAATAGAAAATGCCGATCATCTGGTTAGCTACTTAAAAACTACTTCAATTGGACCCGAGGCGGTAAATGCAATCCTTGAAGAACAGGGAACACCGGGTATTTCCCAAAACGTAAAAATGTTCCAACTGATAAGCAGACCTCAAATAGGATTTGAAAATCTTAAAAAAACAGATACTGTGTTCAATGAATTACTAAATAAATATGACAAGGAAACCGTTGAACAGGCAGAAATAAAAGTGAAATACGAAAGCTATTTTGAAAAGGAACTCGAGATAGTTGACAAAATGAAACGAATGGAAGATCAGACAATCAACCATGAATTTAATTATCTTGACCTCGTTTCATTGTCAAAAGAAGCAAGGGAAAAACTGATGAAAATAAAACCGCGAACTCTGGGGCAAGCTTCCCGTATTTCAGGAGTTTCACCCTCAGATATTTCAGTTCTAATAGTCCATATGGCCAGATAATTATTAAGTATCTCATTATCAGATTATTAGATACTAATTTGGTTGGCTTTAAATAATATGATATACGTAACTATCTCGCCTTAGTTAATAATACTAATCCAAAAACACTGAAAATCGTCTATAAGGCTTATAAATGGCAAATAATAAAAAGAGGGTAGTTTCTTATACATCGATCGTCCTGTTTTGGCTAGCGACTTTTGTATCGGGCTGTGCAAGTATGCAATCGCCAACAGGCGGACCAAAGGACAGTATACCACCGGGAATAGTCAGCGAGCTTCCAAAAAATTACACAAAAAATTTTACTGCAAAAAAAGTTGAAATAGAGTTTAATGAATTTGTAAAATTAAGTAATGAGTATACTGAAATTAGTATCTCACCAGCCATGGACATTCCTCCAGGATTCCGAGTAAAAAAGGAAAATCTGGAAATCGAATTTAAACAGGAACTTGAAGCAAACACAACTTATTCAATAAATTTTGGTAAGGCAATAGCAGATGTCAACGAGAGTAATATTCTGAAAAATTACTCCTACGTTTTCTCAACAGGAAATGAAATTGATTCTCTTTCCATATCCGGGAGAGTAATCAACTCTCTAACCAAGGAAAAACTGAAAGATGTTACCGTCTTCATTTTACCTCTTGGTCAGGATTCGCTATTCGGAAAAAAGAAAGCGAGCGTATTCAATATAACTGACACAGCTGGTACATTCAAATTATCCAATCTACGAGAAGATACCTACAAACTATATGCCTTGCTCGAGCAAGGTGGAGATAGAATATACAACGGTCAAAACGAAGAGATTGGCTTTATGCAAAATCCCCTCAAACTAACAAAAGATACCAGTGGAATTGTTTTGCAGGTATTCAAAGAATATCCCACTGTTTTTATGGTAAAGGATCGTAGAATCGAGGGAGATGGGAGAATTAATTTGACCTTTAACAGACCTATAATTGAGCCAACGATAAGCATAATTGAACCGGCAAGCATCGATCAAAGTAAGACAGTTGAATTCAGCTTGACCCGGGATTCGGCAACAGTATGGTTGCCAGAACTAAGTTTTGATTCAATCGATGTTGTAGTTAACTCAGCGGGAAAAGCACTTGACACTGTCACACTCAGAAGAAATAAAAGAGATACCTATGTCAAATCCCTCGTTGCATCCGACAACCTATCAGGAAGCAAAATCAGACCAGGTTCAGAATTAATACTGAAATTTTCTTCCCCTATTCAGTCCTATCAGGAAGCAGAAATCACGCTTCTCGAAGACTCCATACCAGCTAAAGGTTATCAGATAATCAAAGATCCTAACTCACTTAGAACCTATAGCTTAAAATATCCATGGAAGATAAAAAAACAATATATTTTGAAACTGGCGGAGAATGCCTTTACGGATGTTTTGAGTACTAAATCAAAGGTTTATTCCAAGAAATTTGAGTTGGATGTTGACGACAATTATGGAAGTATATCCATAAACGTTAGTGTTCCCGACACGACAAAAACCTATCTGGTTCAATGGTTAAACGAACGGAAAGATATCCTTAAACAAAATTCGATTAAAAAGAACACCTTGCTGAACTATATAAGATACCCTACTGCCAAATATTTAATCCGTGTTATTTATGATGATAATGCTAATGGGGAATGGGATACCGGAAATGTTAAGGAAGGAAGACAACCCGAAAAAACCTGGAACTTTGACAAAACAATCTCTCTTAGACCTAACTGGGATTTAGAGGAAAATGTAGTTATTCCGGATCCTCAATAAACCACGTGGAATATAATTTATAGTTTTCAGGGAGCTTATTAAGCATTTCTATTTGCTGATCTGTCAGAGGCTTAATCTTTCTGGCGGGTATGCCCGCATACAAATACCCTGCTTCGCAAACAGTATTCTCAAGAACGATAGCTCCGGCAGCAATTATACAATACTCATTAACAATAGCATGATCCATCACAATGGCACCCATTCCGATGAGCACATGATCATACAATGTGCAACCATGAACGAGCGCGTTATGGCCTATTGAAACATTGTTGCCTATTTCAGTAGCTGCCTTCTGATAGGTACAATGTATTACAGCCCCGTCCTGGATATTGGTATTATTACCAATCCTGATATAATTAACATCCCCCCTGATTACAGCATTAAACCAAATGGAGCAATTATTACCTATAACAACATCACCAACTATAGTACTGTTCTCTGCAAGGAAACAATTAGTCCCAATTTCAGGAAAGACATTCTTAACCGGTAGAATAAGGGCCATAAAAAAATATATTAAAAAACAGTATCATGTGGATCAAGCGCATGGGGCTTATAGTCAGTTGTATAATGAAGCCCCCTGCTCTCTTTTCGTAACATTGCTGATTTTATAACGATGTAAGCATTCTGAATAACATTTCGAAGCTCACATAATTTAACAGACAGTGTTGTCTTCTTGTAAAAACTTTCGGTTTCTTCATACAACAAGCCTAAACGTCGCATGGCTCTTTCCAGTCGGAAATCAGATCTTACAATTCCAACATAATCACTCATAACCTTTTGGGTTTCGCGAAGATTGTGAGTTACCAGAATGTCTTCATTTGAAAGTTTGGTATCTGTTTCGTCCCATTCAGGTATACTATCAGGAATTTCATAATTCTTAAATACTTTGATCGCATCTTCATAAATTCTGTGAGCAAAAACGGGAGCTTCGAGCAAAGAATTAGACGCCAGTCTGTTTGCTCCATGCAGGCCGGTTGAGGTACACTCTCCACAGGCATAGAGCCTGTGAATAGAGGACTTACCATCCTCGTCAACAAGTATACCACCACACATATAATGAGCTGCAGGGGTAACAGGAATTAGATCACGAGTCATATCCAGACCGATGCTCAAACATTTTGCGTAAATATTAGGGAAATGGGATAAAATATCAGCCTTTTCGCGATGTCTGATGTCAAGATAAACAAAATCATCACCTGATTTTTTCATTTCAGCATCGATAGCTCTCGCTACAATATCACGCGGAGCTAAAGAACCGCGTTCATCATAATTCTGCATAAACTCCTCGCCATTCTTCGTTTTAAGCACACCGCCAAAACCACGAACAGCCTCAGATATTAAAAACGAAGGATATTCTCCGGGATTATATAAAGCCGTAGGATGGAATTGAATAAATTCCATATTTCTCACTTTTGCCTTAGCACGATAAGCCATGGCAATTCCATCGCCGGTTGCGATAACAGGATTTGTAGTTGTAGCATAAATATGACCAGCACCGCCGGAAGCCATTAAAGTCACCCTCGATAAAAACTTTTCAACTTTATTAGTTGAGGTATCAAGCGCATAAATCCCGTAGCATTCAATATTATCTGATTTTCTACCAACTAATTCGCCAATATGATGTTGAGTTATTAATTCAACTGCGAAAAAATGTGTTAAAATCTCAATATTAGGGTCACTATGGATTTGGGCAAGCAGTGCTCTTTCAATTTCAAAACCGGTTATATCCTTATAGTGAAGAACCCGACTTTCAGAATGGCCACCTTCTTTAGCAAGGTCAAATATTCCTTTGTTTGTTTTATCAAAATGGGTACCGTACCTAATAATTTCATCAATACGTGCAGGTCCCTCTTTAACAACAATCTCAACTATGTTCCGGTCACACAGTCCATCGCCGGCAATTAATGTATCATCAATATGCTTTTCAAATGAATCTTCCTCTTTATCCACAACAACAGCAACACCACCCTGCGCATATTTAGTATTGGATTCATCCTCATTAGCTTTTGTAACTATCAGAACCTTACCGTATTTGGCAGCTTTTAATGCAAAACTTAATCCTGCAATCCCGGATCCTATCACTAAAAAATCAACATTTTTCATGCATGAAAAATTATGGAATATTGAATATTAATAAACATGTTAACAAGCTCCTCAAAGATGTTAATTTAGTACTATTACTGGTTGATTATTTTACAAACAGACTCATAAATACTTCTAATAAGCCGAATTTACCTTATTTTTGAATTAGTTATGAGCAAAATATAAAGAGTATTCCACTTTTTACAAGAAGCAAAAAACAAACAAATAAAATTTCTAAAAAATACTCGTAAAAGTAAATACCTTAATAATCAATTAATTAAACAAAAAATATGTTTAGAATTTGTGGATAATTAATTAAAAATAAATAAGACGATAGAATATTTAGTTTATTACTCACAATACCAACACTCTAATAAACAATAAGATTCTTATCTATAATATAAATTATAATTATTGAATAGTTGATAAATGGATACCTTAGAAGAATTAAATATTAAAGGTTTTATTGATGAGCCAATAGATCCGACTCTTGATCTTTTTACTGAAATTAACAGACTGAAAAAGGAAAAAAATGCAGTTATTTTAGCGCATTATTATCAGGAGCCTGACATCCAGGATATTGCAGATTTTATTGGAGACAGTTTGGGTTTATCACAGCAGGCAGCTAAAACAGACGCAGATGTAATTGTATTTGCCGGTGTTCATTTTATGGCCGAAACAGCAAAAATATTATCTCCGTCAAAAAAAGTATTATTGCCTGATTTAAAAGCAGGATGTTCATTATCAGATAGTTGTCCGCCAAAATTATTTGCAAAGTTTAAAGAGAAGTATCCAGATCATTTAGTAATAACCTATGTAAATTGTACTGCTGAGTTAAAAGCGATGAGCGATATAGTTTGTACTTCCTCAAATGCAGTACAAATTGTGGAAAGCTTACCTAAAGATCAGAAAATTATTTTTGGACCGGATAAAAATTTAGGCGCCTGGGTAGCCAAGAAAACTGGCAGGGATTTAGTTTTATGGAACGGGGCATGTATGGTTCATGAAATTTTTTCACAGCAGCGTATTTTAAAATTAAAAAACAGACATCCGGAAGCTAAATTTATTGCACATCCTGAATGTGAAGAAGCTATTTTAAAGATGGCTGATTTTATAGGATCTACTACCGGTTTGTTGAAGTACACTATAAATAATCCGGCTAAGGAGTTTATTGTGGCTACTGAAAGTGGTATTATCCATCAGATGGAAAAGGCTAATCCGGATAAAATATTTATTCCGGCTCCGCCTGATAATTCATGCGCATGCAATGATTGTCCGCATATGAAAAGAAATACACTTGAGAAGCTTTACTTGTGTATAAAGAATGGTCTGCCGGAAGTTACGGTTCCAGCAGAAATTATAAAAAGAGCTCAGTTACCCATTGAACGTATGCTAGAAATTTCTGCCAAACTAGGTTTATAAAATGAATGAAGGTACATCGGGTTTTTTAAAGAACTATGCCAGTATCATCAGGCTACTTCTTGGTATAACGATTGGAACCTTTTTGGGTATGTTTTTAGGCAAGCAGGTTGAAGTTATTAAACCCATTGGGGATATATTTTTAAACCTCCTTTTTACAGCAGTAATACCCCTTATTTTTTTCGCGATAGCATCCTCAATAGCCAATATTGACCGTTCAAAAAAAATGGGTAAGGTTATGATGGTTATGATCCTTGTATTTTTGGGAACAGTGCTTATATCGGCCATACTAACAATTTTCACAGTTTGGATATTTCCTCTTCCACAGAATATTGAAACTGCAGCAAACGTAGTAGAAGAGGTACATACAGCAAGTTTTGGTGAGCAGGCAACCAGTTTATTAACAGTCAATGAATTTTCGGACTTATTATCCCGAAAGAGTATGCTGGCATTCATTATATTTTCCCTGTTTATTGGATTTGCAACCTCAAGATCTGGCGAAGTGGCCGAGCCTTTTAAGAAATTTCTGATAGCAGGCGATGAGGTTATGAAGCAATTCCTGATCATGATAATGAAGCTTGCACCTATTGGATTAGGGGCTTATTTTGCATACCAGGTAGGTGTCTTTGGTCCTCAGCTATTTGGAACTTATGGTCACTCTATGGCCATATATTATGGTTTTTGCACCTTTTATTTCATTGTATTCTTTACTCTTTATGCTTTCATAGCCGGCGGAATTCCGGGAGTCAAAATTTTCTGGAAGAATAATATCGTTCCAACATTTACAGCAGTAAGTACTTGTAGTAGTGTCGCAACAATTCCGGCTAACCTTGCTGCTGCCCGGGCGATGAAGATACCCGAGCATATCAGTAACCTGGTTATTCCTCTTGGAGCCCCGCTTCATAAAGATGGGTCAAGTGTTTCTTCAATAATAAAAATTGCAGCCGTATTTGCGATAATGGGGAAGGATTTTATGGATCCGGGCACCATCTTGATGGCTCTGGGTATAACTATCATTGTAAGTATGGTAGAGGGTGGAATTCCAAATGGGGGTTACATAGGAGAAATTCTGGTAATGACCGTTTATGGATTTCCTGTTGAAATGTTACCTGTTGTAATGATAATAGGCACTCTTGTAGATCCCATGGCTACCGTTTTAAATGCTACAGGTGATACTGTTTCGGCTATGCTGGTGACCAGGTTTACAGAAGGAAAAAACTGGCTTAAAACTGCTATTTAAATTGCCATGAATTTTATTTTTTCATTATACCTTTTCATTTTTTCTTTTTTCCACGAACAGCCGATAGATCTGAATACCAGATTTAATACCGGGCAACTGATCGTGGTAACTACAAATTCCTGGAATAAGATTGAGGGTAAGATGTCTGTTTATAAATATAAAGGAAATCGCTGGGTGCCCGTTTTTACAAAAATCCCAATTGTTACAGGCAGGAGTGGGATGGCCTGGGGAAAAGGTTTGCACAAAGCAGAACTGAACAGGGGAAAATTAAAAAAAGAGGGTGATGGAAACTCACCAGCAGGGATATTTCATCTGAGTGGTTTGTTTGGCTATGAGGATATTCGTTCTGAAATGAATTCTATGAAAGTTGATGATCGGACTTTTTGTATAGATGATTCAAAATCAGCATATTATAATCAGATAGTTAAGTCAGATACAGTCAAAAAGGACTGGAATTCAGCCGAAACTATGCGTATGAAAAGCGATGTGTATAAGTTTGGAATTTTTGTGGATTATAATGTGAAGCCTGCTATACCCAATATGGGATCTTGTATTTTTATGCATATCTGGAGCGGAAGTAATAAGCCAACGGCTGGTTGTACTGCGATGAAGGAGTCTGATATTTTAAAACTGATTGATTTTCTTGACAAAAGGAAGAACCCGATCCTGGTTCAGGTGCCACAATCTGAGTACAGCAAGTTAAAAGGCATGTATAAATTACCATAAGCCTTAAACTGCGCTTCTTTAAAAAATTAGCACCTTTGTATTTTAAAAGCTAAATATGTTTGAAAATAAAGGACGCACAGAGATTGAGCAATTGGGTGAATTTGGCCTTATCGATCATTTGACGAAAAATTTTGATATAAAAAACGAGAGTACAGTAAAGGCTATAGGAGATGATGCTGCTGTACTTAGTTTTGAAGGAAAGAAAACCCTAATATCTACAGATCTCTTACTCGAGGGAATCCACTTCGATCTTTCTTATACTCCATTAAAGCATTTAGGATACAAGGCAATTCAGGTCAACCTAAGCGACATTTATGCGATGAATGGAACTGCTACCCAGGTAACAGTTTCTATCGGCTTATCGAGCAAATTTCCGCTTGAAGCTGTCGAAGAATTGTATCAGGGAATCAGTATTGCCTGTGAAAAATTTGGTGTAGACCTTGCCGGAGGTGACACCACTTCATCAAAACAGGGCCTTGTGATTAGTGTAACCAGCATTGGTTATGCTGATGAAAAGGACATATGCTACAGAAGTGGTGCAAATGAGGGAGATCTTTTATGTGTTTCGGGGGATCTTGGCGGTGCTTATATCGGTCTGCAGTTATTGGAGCGCGAAAAGGGTATTTTTCTTGAAAACCCCAATATACAACCCGACCTGGAAGGAAAGGATTATATTGTTGAACGGCAGCTGAAGCCAGAAGCCCGAAAAGATATAGTTGAGGCTTTGAAACAGATGAAGATCAAACCAACAGCGATGATCGATATTTCGGATGGCCTTGCTTCTGAGATTTTGCACATCTGCAAGCAATCGGATAAGGGCTGTAATTTGTATGAAGAAAAGATCCCGATTGACCCAATGACCTACGATACAGCCCGTGATTTTGGAATCGACCCAACTGTGTGTGCATTAAACGGAGGTGAAGATTACGAATTGCTCTTTACCATCAAACAGTCGGATTTCGAAAAGATCAGGAATAATCCGGATATCTCAATCATCGGACACATGACAGAAGCTTCGGCAGGCTGTAACCTGATTTCAAAATCAGAGAAGGTTCATCCAATCAAAGCACAGGGATGGAATTCTTTAAAGGGAAACCAGGAATGATTTCCCGGGCAGAAGGCTGAGAATTTTTATATTTAGGTAATTATTGCAAAAATGATTCTAAGAACAAGTAAGCTCATTTTATTTCTTCTCATTTTTTCAACGGTGCTAAATGCTCAAAACAAAAATGTTGATGCACCAGCCCCTGTTTTCCCTTTGCCCACAGAGGAGCAGATGCAGTGGCACGAGATGGAGACTAATGCATTTGTGCATTTTACATCCAATACTTTTACCGGTCTGGAATGGGGTTATGGCGACGAAAAGGAATCGATATTTAATCCAACAGCTCTTGATACCCGGCAATGGGCCAAAGTCCTGAAAGAAACCGGTTTTAAAACGCTGATTCTGACTACAAAGCATCATGATGGCTTTTGTCTCTGGCCAAGTAAATACACAGAACATTCGATAAAAAACAGTCCTTATAAGAATGGTAAAGGGGATCTTGTAAAGGAAACAGCGGAGGCTGCAAAAAAATACGGACTAAAATTTGGGGTTTATCTCTCTCCATGGGATAGAAATCACCCGGAATATGGAAAGCCGGCTTATCTGGATTATTACCGAAATCAGCTTAGCGAATTGTTTAGCAATTATGGTCCCGTTTTCGAAATGTGGTTTGATGGTGCCAATGGGGGTGATGGATATTATGGGGGTTCACGCGAAATCCGCAAAATAAACGCGGTTAGTTATTACGACTGGCCAAAAACTCTGGATATAGTTCGTAATATTCAGCCCAATGTGATCTTTTTTAGTGATGCCGGACCGGGTGTAAGATGGGTAGGTAATGAACGTGGACTGGCGGGTGAAACTAACTGGAATACCATATCTACAGATACCTTGCATGCAGGTAAACCAGGGATATCGGACATCTTAAATTCAGGTTCGGCAGATGGGGATAAATGGGTGCCGGCAGAGGTGGATGTATCAATCCGTCCGGGATGGTTTTATCATGCCAATGAAGATTCCAAAGTAAAAACCGCAGAGCAATTGTTCGAGATCTATCTGAGTTCGGTTGGCCGTGGTTCGACACTTTTACTCAATATTCCGCCCGATCAGCGCGGACTTTTCCATGAAAAGGATATTGAATCCCTGAAGGGATATAAAAAGTTACTGGATACTGAGTTTGCTTTCAATATTGCTAAAAAGGCCAGGGTAAAAACCAGCTCCACCCGATCAAATTCTCCTATTTATGCAGGTAAAATGATTACGGACGAAAAAAAAGACACTTATTGGACTACCGATGATGATTTGAATATCGGTAGCTTTGAAATTGATCTGGGTAAAACAGCAACAGTTAAGTATATCGTATTGCAAGAATATATTCGTCTGGGGCAAAGAGTAAAGGCATTTACTGTCGATATCTGGAAAGATGGTACCTGGCAAAAAGTTGCCGCAGCAACAACGATAGGATATAAAAGAATATTGAGGATAGATCCTGTCAATACTTCGAGAATCAGGGTAAATATCAATGATTCCAAGGCTTGCCCATTAATCTCAAGTGTTGAGATCTATTGATTAAACCTAACTGTCTAAAGAGATGAAAAACATATTTTTAATTCTATTTACCTGCAGTGCATTCAGTACAGCACTTGCACAAAACAGTAAAGCAGCTTACAAAACCACAAAAGAAAGGGGTGTTCAAATCGTCGAAGCCTCCTGCGGGCAATGTCAGTTTAAGATGGAGGGTAAGAGCTGTGATCTGGCTGTCCGGATTAATGGAAAATCTTATTTTGTGGATGGAACTAAGATTGATGACCATGGTGATGCCCACGCAAAGGACGGTTTTTGCGAAAAGATCAGAAAAGCTGAGATAAAGGGAAGTATTGTTAATAATCGATTCGTTGCAACTTATTTTAAGCTCATACCCGAAACGACAAAAAACAATTAATCGTCGTCTTCACTGATAAATTTCTGATCGAGTTTTTTGCCGGTTCTGGCGCCTAGTTTTTTAATCTTCTCTGCCGTCGTGCTCAGGTTTCCCCTACCGCTGGATAATTTATTGATCGCTTTGTCATAAGCATCCTGGCTTTGTTTGATGTTTTTGCCGATACCTTCCATATCAGCCATAAAGCCAATGAACTTATCGTACATTTCACCGCTCAGGCGGGCTATTTCCATAACATTACGGTTCTGCCGTTCTTGCTTCCACATACTTGCAATGGTGCGCAATGTTGCAAGTAAAGTAGATGGGCTTACAATGACCACATGCTTCTCCCAGGCAAAATTAAATAGCTCAGCATCATGCTGTACCGCGATACTGAAACTGGACTCAATTGGAATAAAAAGCATTACAAAATCAGGGGAATTGATTTTATACAGTTCACTATAATTTTTGGATGAAAGCTCAATAATATGATTTCGAATGGAGCTAATATGCTGTTTAGTGAACAAATTACGGTCTTCATCACTTTCACAGTTTACGAGCCGCTCATAAGCAGTAAGGGAAACTTTTGCATCAATGATCAGGTGTTTATCGTCCGGCAGATCGATCACTACATCGGGCTGGAAGCGACTGCCATCTGAAGATTGATGAGAAGCCTGGATGCGGTATTCCTGATCTTTTACAAGTCCTGAACGTTCCAAAACCCTTTCCAGAATTAGTTCACCCCAGTTTCCCTGCTTTTTACTATCTCCCTTAAGAGCCCTGGTAAGATTTTTGGTTTCCTGATTCATCAGGTTGGATTGTTCGATGAGCTGATTGATATGTCCCCGTAGGATATTCCGCTCATCCGACTCGGCTTTGTAAACCTTGTCTACTTTATCTTCGAAGGTTTTAAGATTTTCACGGAGAGGTTTAATTATCAGATCTAGATTTGCGCGACTATGTTCAGTAAATTTTACGCTCTTTTCTTCCAGAATCCGGGAAGCAATCAGCTCAAAATCTTTGTTGAATTTTTCCTGATTGTTTTTGATCTCAGACTTTTGCTCTTCTATTTTTTCCTGTTGAGCCTGTAAATAAGCGCGTGAACTTTCGAGGGAACGCAGGGCTTCAGATAGTTTTTCACGCTCTGCATTCAACTCTTTTTTTAAATAGTCCTTTTCTGTTCTTAGATTCTCAGCCCGCTCCTCTGCCTTTGCCAAACTGATTTTTAATTGTTCATTCTCAGTTTTGAGACGGTCGAAGTCCTCCTGAACAGTAATACCTGATTTTGGTTTTGCACGTAAGAGAATGAATAGAACAACAATAATTATAGCCGCTGCCGGCAGAATGTAGATTTCCATTTCTTTAATTTATCGAAGATACGAAAGAGAACCCGGGTTAAATCTCAACAAGATCTGCGACCTGCTCAGCCAAAAGGCTTCCCATTGCCACGCCCATTCCATTACAGCGGACGGCGCAAAACAGTCCTGGCGAAATTTCTTTTACTATAGGCTTCAAATCCTTACCAAAACCCATTACCCCGCTCCAACGGTATTCAATTTTTGGTTTTTGTCCAGGGATTATGGTCTCATACAATAGTTTTTCGAGCTCATTCTGAATTCCGGAAGTGACACCGGGTTCTGTGGTTTCTTCTCCTTTAAAATCAAGGTTACGTCCGCCGCCCAGAAGTATCCTTCCATCAATATTTCTGAAATAAGTATAACCCCTGTTGTAATGAAACGTACCTTTTATTTTCAGCTGTTTTATTGGCTCTGTGATTAGTACCTGCCCTCTTCCGGGAATTACATCGAGCTCAGGAACCAGATCTTTGATGAAGGCATTGGTCGCGAGAATGACAGATTTTGCTTTAAAACTACCTTGATTGCTAATGATAATCTTATCGCTTGAACCACCTTCAATTTTTTGAACCTGACAATTGTTAAAAACAGTTACACCAAGGCCCTGAACCCTTGAAAGCAAGGCGATCATCATTTTGCCCGTATCGATTTGTCCTTCGTATTTGTTTTTTATGATATTACTTATACCGTTCATACCAAACGCTGCAATTTTATCAGAGGAAACTGCATAAATGTCATGTTTTCCAATGACCGGTTTCAGAAATGTATTAAACCAGGATATCTTATCAATACAGTGATTTGCCAGATCAGCTTCACTTTCTTTAAATACTTCATAACCGCCATTTTGTTCAAAACAAATAGCAGAATCCCCGAGATTGTTTCTGAGTTTTTCCAGGCCCCTCCAGCGCATATCAATCATTTCCAGAACCTCACTTTCTGGCTTTGATTCGAGCTCATTTACCAGCTCAGAAATGCTTCCAAAGCATGCAAAACCCGCATTTTTTGTGCTTGCACCGGCAGGCAGAAAACCCGATTCCAGGATTCCAATCTTTAGAGAAGGCTGCTTCAATTTTAGATACAGGGCTGCACTTAAACCAACGATTCCGCTGCCAATAATGATCACATCAAAGCCGGATAAGAATGATTTCTGTTCCCAGTAAGAAAAAAGATTGGACATATAATCTAAAGGTAAATTATTTGTGATTATTTTTATTCGGAATGGTTATTGAATAAGTTTATAGAAAATACAAACTATGGGATTAATTTTAATGATTGTCATTGCGGTAGTTAGTTTTGCTGTCCAATGGCGTTTTAAAAGCAAATTTAAACAATACTCCGAAATGCCTCTTGGTTCAGCGATGAGCGGAAAAGACATAGCTGATAAGATGTTAAAGGATAACGGAATATATGATGTTCAGATTATTTCTGCAGAGGGTCAGCTATCAGATCACTATAATCCGGCAGACCGGACTGTAAACCTGAGTCCGGAAGTATATCATGGACGCAGTGTCGCGGCAGCAGCAGTTGCAGCACATGAGTGTGGCCATGCTGTTCAGCATGCAAAGGCATACACCTGGCTGAAGTTCAGGTCTTCTGTAGTTCCGGCGGTTAATGTTGCGTCAAAGATTACACAGTGGGCATTGATGATTGGTGTGATGCTTCTTATTTTTTCTGGAGACATCACCGTTCTTGCGATTGGTGTAGTGGCTCTTGCGGTAGTAACCTTGTTTGCTTTCATTACCCTTCCGGTTGAATTTGATGCAAGTAATAGGGCATTAGCCTGGCTGCAAAGCAATCGTGGTATCATGCAAACCAGCCTTGAGAATGATCAGGCAAAAGATGCTCTTTGGTGGGCAGCCATGACTTATGTTGTAGCTGCATTAGGCTCATTGGCAACATTGGTTTATTATGCCAGTATGTTAATGGGAAGAAGGGAATAGTATTGTTTTAAATAATAAAGCCCCTTTATGAATTCATAAAGGGGCTTTTTATTACTTATCTGATTAGGGCTTAATTCATTTTATAGGGTGCAATCAGGTAAAATTCAGGAATATTGACACGGAATTTACGTCCGTCAACAATTCTTTTCATTTCATAAGATCCTTTCATGCTGCCCATATCGGTCTTCAAATTACATCCGGATACGTATTCATGATTGTCGCCAGGCTCGATTATTGGCTGCAAACCAACCACTCCTTCTCCTTCCACCTCTCTTTTGGTGCCGTTTGAATCAAAAATATTCCAGTGACGATTTAGCAGTTGAACACTGTTCTCTGTCATATTTTCAATATTTACCCGGTATGCGAACATAAAATGTTCATTTGCAGGATTAGAATATTCGGGTTGGTAAATGGTTTCTACCGATATTTTGACCCCATCAGTAATCTTGGTTACCATAATTATTAATTTTAATAGAAGGCAATATAAAAATAAACCCAATAATCAAGCCATTTCTGTCTGGAAACGTTCATTAATTTCCTGCAGAACTTCATGAATATGGTCAATATTTTCCAATGAGACCAGTTTCATTCGATATTCCTTAAAGTCAGGGATACCCTTAAAATAATTAGAATAATGCCTTCTCATTTCAAAAATGCCGACCCTGGATCCCTTCCAGGCAATGGATTTATCAAGATGGGTTTTGCAAACCTCTACTCTTTCAGTAATCGTCGGTTCAGGTAAATGTTCCCCGGTCTTAAAAAAGTGTTTTATTTCCCTGAATATCCAGGGATAGCCAATAGCTGCCCTGCCGATCATGATACCATCAACTTCATATTCCATCCGCCAGTTGGCTGCTTTTTCAATGGAATTGACATCCCCGTTTCCAAAGATCGGTATTTTGATTCTTGGGTTTCTTTTGATCTCCCGGATCAGTGTCCAGTCGGCTTCACCTTTATACATTTGGGCACGGGTGCGGCCATGAATGGTTAGTGCCTGAATACCGATATCCTGAAGACGCTCAGCAACTTCATAAACATTTTTGGTGTTGTCATCCCATCCAAGGCGTGTTTTAACAGTAACCGGAAGATGGGTTGCACCCACAACGGCTTTTGTCATTTCGACCATCCTATCAATATCCTGCAATAAACTTGCTCCGGCACCACGGCAGGCTACGTTTTTTACCGGGCAGCCATAATTTATATCGATTAGATCCGGTTTTGCTAAGGTTGCAATCCGGGTTGCTTCTCTCATACTCTCTATCTCACTACCGAAAATCTGTATCCCAATAGGGCGCTCATATTCGAATATATCGAGTTTTGCCCTGCTTTTGGCTGCATCACGTATCAGACCCTCTGAAGAAATAAACTCAGTGTACATCATATCCACCCCATTTTGCTTACAAACGAAACGGAATGGAGGATCGCTTACATCTTCCATAGGTGCCAGCAAAAGCGGGAATTCCCCTAAATCTATATTTCCAATCTTAACAGACATTAGCTATCTTTCAACCTTGTATTTCTCAATTCTAAACTGCAAAATTACGAATAATATATAAGCATGTTCAAATCCGCGTCAGTAGAACGTAATCCTTTCGGCTCATTGATCCTTTTACTCCTGCTTATTTTTGCCGGGGCAGTGGTTTTTACTGGTATTGCTTTCGCAATTGGCACTTCAATTTACGGCGTAGGGGCTATGTCTCAGCTAGCCGCAGGAGATCTGATCAGCCTCGATCTGATCAAAATGGTCCAGATCATTTCATCTATTGGAATGTTTATCATACCTGCCCTTATTTACGCTAAACTTCAAAACAAGGACTGGCTTGGATACCTTAAAATTATACCGGTTCCGGCCTATCTGGCTTTGCTGACCATTGTGATTATGTTTTCTGCAAGTCCTGCACTTGAATATACCATGCAACTGAATAAGGGAATGAAACTCCCATATTTCCTTAAAGAGTTAGAGGCATGGATGTTACAACAGGAATTGAAAATGGAGCTGATGACAAAACGGCTCATTGTGATGAACTCTATTCCTGCTCTTTTGGTAAATTTACTCATGCTTGCAATTATTCCTGCTTTTGGGGAGGAGCTGATCTTCAGAGGCGGGTTTCAGCAGATTTTCGCCCGTTGGTTCGGAAATCATCATGTTGCTATCTGGCTGACTGCAATTATTTTTAGTTCGATACATTTCCAGTTCTATGGATTTTTTCCAAGAATGTTTCTGGGTGCATTGTTCGGTTACCTTCTGGTTTGGAGCGGCAGTCTATGGCTTCCAATTCTTGGACATTTTCTGAATAATGCTCTGGCGGTTTTTACGGCATACTGGTATCAGCAGCAGGGACTTTCAATCGATAAAATGTTTGAAACTGAACCCTCAAGTCCGGTTCAGATCAGCATCAGTTTTATTTTATTTATTATATCGATCCGATATTTTTACAGGTATACACGAAAATTAAACGAAATTAACAGGGAAAGTCTGGATGGAAGCGGGATGGGTTAAAATTTATACATCAGCTGATTTTTTTAAATCAGAAATTGTAAGGCAGGTCTTGGTTGACCACGAGATTGAGGCAATAATAATTAACAAACAGGGCTTTCCCTACCGTATTGGGGAGGTTGAGGTTTATATTCATGAGGATGGTTTTCAGAAGGCACTAGAGATCATAGTAAAAAATGAGTTGTAAATGAAAACAAGAGCAATAACAGCATTTTTCTTTGTGGCAGTGATGCTTGCTTCACTTCTTCTGGGTGCTTATGCTTTTACCGTCTTTTTCCTGCTGCTTAGCTTGCTAAGTACCGAAGAGTTTTATAAACTGGTGCGTGCTGATGGTCTGAAACCACAAAGCTTATGGGGCTGGATTCTGGTGATTAGCATTTATGTACCGCTCAGTTTATATTTTCTGCATGATGCACCGTCAGAGGTGCTTCTCATTTGTGTTCCTTTTATTGTTTTAGTAATAATCGCCGAACTTTACCGGGATCTGAAGAATCCTTTTCACAACATTGCTTATACCATATTCGGGGTAATATTTGCAGCACTTCCTTTTTGCTTTTTCTATGCTCTGGGTTTTATGGATGGTGATTATTCCTGGCATTTACCACTTGCTTTTCTGATCATGCTCTGGGCTAGTGATACCGGAGCTTATCTTTTTGGTATCACTTTGGGCAAGAACAGATTGTTTGAAAGACATTCTCCCAAAAAGAGCTGGGAAGGCTTTGCAGGAGGTCTGTTGTGCAGCTTGCTATCGGGTTTTGTTTTAAGTATTTATTTTACCGAGCTTTCGTTGTTCCAATGGCTTATTGTCTCAGTAATCATTGTAAGTTCAGGCACTTTGGGTGATCTTTCTGAATCAATGCTGAAAAGAAGCCTTTCGACAAAGGATTCCGGATCCTTTTTACCCGGCCATGGCGGTCTGCTCGATCGTTTTGACGGATTATTACTTGCCGCTCCTCTCGTATTCGTATATTTGACTTTCGTAAAGATTTTCTGATCCCGTTTATAAACACCAGCTCTGATTGTGGGCCCGGTAAATTATTGGAACGATTTTTATTAATATGAAGTATAAATAGTATTAATTGGAAAGAGAGAATAACACACAGCATGACTCCATGTCTGAAAACGAAGTAATAAAAGACCGCTCATTGAGATACATGGCCATTGGGCTTGGTATAATAATATTGGTCATGGGTTATCTTACACTTTATGTAGATGACGCCAGTTCCTTTTTTTCAAGTAAAAGGGAGGAGGTTGTGACTGTTATTGACGACAACAATTCGGATGTTCTGGTCGAGAACTCAAGCATGAGTGATGAGCAGGTCCGTAGTTCACTGATTAAGTTTATTGAAGCTTTTTATAATGACCAAAGGAAGGGATATTTTGATCCCCCAAGCTATTTTTCGCCAATTACCAGAACCTATTATAATTACCATAATCTTACTTACAAGCGCCTGAAGGAAGTTCATGCAAAACGAATGTCTGATCTTCGGAACTACAACCTTACCTGGATTGTTTCGAGCCTTGATTATGATCGCAATAATAATGAACTGCTTGCAAGCTATTGGGCAAAAGTAAGTTATGTGCAGCCTTCCCGTAATGCTGAAGTGTCGGGCGATATAAAATTTGAATTGGCGGTGAATGAGGAAGGAAAAATCATGTCACTCAGGGAAGCAGAAATTAAGAATCTTGTTGTGACATCGCTTAATTCTTATCCCGATAGTATAATCAATAATGAAATTGACTATAGTCAGGCATCAACCGTACCTGAAAAAATTGCAGAACCCTTACCTGAGCCACTTGAAAATCCTAACTCTGAAGCGCGCTATGAAGGAAAGCTTTACGATCTGGCCAGTGTTGAGCTTGCACCAGAATTTCAGGGTGGACAAGCAGCTTTGGGCAAATATCTTGGATCCAGATTACGTTACCCCGCAGGGGCCCGCCAAAACAAAATTCAGGGTAAAGTCTATATTGGCTTTATTGTAGAAAAGAACGGTAGTCTTGCTGATTTTAAGGTGGTAAGGGGTATAGGAGGAGGATGTGATGAGGAAGCGATTCGTGTACTTAGGTCCTCTCCGGCATGGAGGCCGGGTATGGCAAACGGAAAACCAGTAAGAACTTCCTATGTTCTGCCAATAACCTTTATGCTGGGGAATTAGCAGCATCTTCTCCAGCCAGTTCCTGAAGCAATTCTATGGCCGTATCCAGGGTAGAAACATGCTCAATGGCTAATCTAAGGGTATTTTTAACCTCTTTCAGGTTACTTATCCGGGGATGAGCCTGTAAAAATTCAAGGACTCGTCCAAATTGTACGGTTTCAAAGTAAGGCGATTGTTTGTTAGCGATAAAATACCCCCTTAGCACCCCTTTTTTGAAAGTGATTTTTTCAAAGCCAATCATTTTTCCCAGATATTGCAGGCGCCAGGTATTGATGAGTTCAATTACCTGCTGTGGAACGGGTCCAAAACGATCTGCAAGTTTTTGCCTGAAATCATCTAGAGCCATTTCGTTCTCTATGTTTGAAAGCTCGGTATATAAATTATATCGTTCAGCAATATTGGTCACATATTCATCCGGAATCATCACTTCCAAATCGGTATCCACATGAGTAAAAGAAATGAATGGCCTTGGTTTCTCATCGCTGAACAGATTTTTAAACTCATCATCCTTCAATTCCTGAATGGCTTCATCCAGAATTTTATGATACATCTCAAAGCCGATTTCTGCAATGAATCCGCTTTGTTCGGCACCCAGGAGATTACCGCTTCCGCGGATATCCAGATCACGCATGGCAACGTTAAAACCACTTCCCAGATCAGAGAACTCTTCGATTGCACTCAGGCGTTTTCTGGCTTCGTTAGTTAGGGTGGATAGCGGCGGACTTAATAAATAGCAGAATGCTTTTTTATTCGAACGGCCAACACGTCCGCGCATTTGATGCAGATCACTCAATCCAAACATATGGGCATGATTGATCAGAATGGTATTTGCGTTCGCAATATCCAGCCCAGCCTCAATGATTGTCGTGGCAACAAGTACATCGTAATCACCCCCGACGAATTTGAGCATCACATCTTCCAATGCATCCCCTTCCAATTGCCCGTGTGCGATACCAATTCTGGCTTTTGGAACCAGGGTGTTAATTAATCCACCCAGCTGCATCAAATCCTGCACGCGGTTATGAATAAAGAATACCTGTCCGCCCCGGTCTATTTCATACTCCACCGCTTCTTTGATCAGTTTTTCATTGAACACATGCAGCTCTGTTAATACAGGCTGGCGGTTTGGAGGCGGGGTGCTGATAATGCTCAGATCCCTGGCACCCATCAGCGAAAAATGCAGGGTTCTTGGAATCGGAGTGGCTGTTAGTGTGAGGGTATCCACATTTGCCCTGAACTGCTTCAATTTCTCTTTCACACTGACACCAAATTTTTGCTCTTCATCAATAATCAGCAGTCCGAGGTCTTTAAATTTTACATCTTTACTCACGATACGGTGGGTACCAATGATAATATCAATCTTACCTTCAGCGAGTTTTTGAAGAGACTCTTTGATCTGTTTTGCTGATTTAAACCGGTTTATATAATCAATTGTGCAGGGAAAATCTGCCAGGCGGGATTGAAACGTTTTAAAATGCTGCAATGCCAGAATGGTTGTTGGTACCAAAATAGCCACCTGCTTGCTGTCGGTTACCGCCTTAAAAGCAGCCCGGATTGCTATCTCTGTTTTACCAAAACCAACATCTCCGCAAACCAGCCGGTCCATAGGATGTGCCGATTCCATGTCTTTTTTTACATCGGCAGTGGCTTTAACCTGATCGGGTGTATCCTCATAAATAAATGAGGCCTCAAGTTCGGTTTGTAAATAGGTATCGGGTGTAAATGCTGTTCCGGTTTGTGCCTTTCTGATCGCATAGAGCTTAATCAGGTCGCGGGCAATATCTTTAACTTTTTTTTTAGTTGTTTTTTTCAGCTTCTCCCAGGTATCTGTGCCGAGTTTATTCATTTTGGGTACAGTACCCTCTTTACCGGAGTACTTGGAGATGCGATTCAGGGAGTTGATATTGACATAAAGCAGGTCATTATCAGCATAAACCAGGCGGATCATTTCTTGTGATCTGTCATTAACATCCACCTTTTCAAGACCCGCATATTTCCCGATCCCATGGTCGATATGAGTAATGAAATCTCCGGGCTTTAACTCGCGCAATTCCTTGAGGGTGATTGCCTGATTGCGGATATAGCCCTTCTTTAATTTATATTTATAGTAACGGTCAAAGATCTGATGATCAGTATAGCAGACAAGTTTTTGGGCATAATCAATAAATCCTTCTCTGAGAGAAAGGTGAACCGGACTAAATTTTACGCCGGCATTCAGATCCTCAAAAATGCTGTACAGACGCTCGATCTGTTTAGTCGAATCGGTGAATATGAGGTTTTCAAGACCTGATTTCTCGTTTTCTTTAAAATTATGAATCAACAGGCTGAAATCCTTGTTAAAGGATGGCTGGGGTTTGATATCAAAATGAATCGTCTCATCAGCCTGATAGTAGAACTGTTTACCAAATTCCAGAATATCAAAATCACGAAGCTGATCAGCAAGCATTTTTTCATCTGTGAAATTAAATTTAGGATCGATCCAATGCGGATTTTGCTGCTTATCTTCAGAAGAAAGTGCTTTCCAGTATTCAACAGCTTTTTTATAGCCGCCTTTAACTACATCGAAGGTAAACTCTACATCTTTAAACCAAATAATGGTATCCTGATCGATGTATTCAAGCAGGGAAATATTGTGATCGGTCAGGAATTTCGATTGTACATTGGGCACTACAGTGATGCTTTTAACCTGTTCAACAGATAACTGATCTTCAATTTCAAAGGTTCGGATACTTTCAATGTAATCAGCAAAGAACTCGATCCGGTAGGGAAGATCATGTGAGAAAGAGAAAATATCTACAATTCCACCCCGAATAGAAAATTGTCCTGGTTCATAAACAAAATCTACCCGCTCAAAATCATATTCAATTAGAAATTCATTGATAAAATCAATGCTTAACTTATTTCCTACGGCAATTTCGAGGGTGTTTTTTTCGAGAGCAGAGCGATCAATTACCTTTTCGGCTAATGCTTCCGGATAGGTAACGATAATTTTTCCGTATTCGGCAGAATGATTGAGTTCGTTCAATACTTCAGCCCGCTGCAGAACATTACTGCTGTCGACAAGGGTAAATTCAAAGGATTTTCTGAAGGAGGATGGAAAAAAAAGTATTTCTTTTTCGAGAAGATTCTCAAGATCACTGAGAAAATATGCTGCTTCTTCGCGTTCGGGAAGCACAAAGATCATATGTCTGTGCAGCAGAAAATACAAAGCTAAGGCAAGGACCGAATCACTTGATCCGACCAGACCTCTTAAATGAACCCGCCCTTTTTTCCCTTTATTGAGGGTTTCTGCCAGAATGGCAATCCGGGGGTCCGATTTATACTGATTTATAATATCCCGAATATTCACGCACTGGTTTTCATTGCAAATATACGTTTTGGTGCAGTAAAAATCTATCAAGGCAGCAAAAACGGAGTAATTCGTATGTTGAAAAAAGAATTTAAACTATATTTATTTAACCCAAAGCAGAATTATCAGGGCATTTTTCAGCAGTTTAATGAATAGAAACCAGTTTTTTCGGTTAATGATGGGTCTGCCATTGGAGTTAATAGCCTGGATTAGTGCTATTTTATTTTTGGCTTTCACGGTTTCCGGGTCTGCACATTCCAGTTTATGCCCATTAGACAATCTGGGTTTTAAATGGTGTCCGGGATGCGGATTGGGTCGTTCTATCCGATTTTTATTACATGGAGAATTTCGCTTATCGATTGAACATCACTGGTTTGGAATTCCGGCTTTTCTCATTCTGTTTTACCGGATATTGCAATTATTAAAAATATTCCTTTTAAATTTAAGATTACTAACCCGTACTAATTATGGAAAACGATCCGCTTATTAACCTCAAGGGCATGAGCCTTGAGGAGTATTCTTATCTGAAACAGGTAATTGCCGGTATGAACCCACGCCAGGCTCAAAATTTCGTCATGTTCTATTCAGACAGGCGAAAAGATCCCCAGGAAATACTTTTATTTACCCTGCTTGGTTTTCTAGGTGTTGCGGGTATTCAGCGTTTTATTACCGGGCAGATGGGAATGGGTATTCTTTATTTTCTGACCCTTGGATTATGTTTTATAGGAACCATTGTTGATATCGTCAATCATAAGTCCATTACCCTTGAGTTTAACCGGAAAGCGGCATATGAAAGTGCTCAGCTTGTAAAAATTATGAGTAATCAGGGTGCCGAGAACCCCTCATAAACACAGGTTTCTTCTGTTAATGTGTTAATTTCGGATGAATTCAGGCCCTACGGTCGGGCCATGGATTAATTTGGTGATACACAGCTCCGTATTTCTACACTCAAAACTTATAGGGTATCTTTGTTTATGAAATTAAGAGAAATTACATCTTTTCTCGAAACGCTTGCCCCGCTTGCCTATCAGGAAGATTATGATAATTCGGGCCTGATCGTTGGCTATCCTGATAAGGAAATATCCGGTGCCCTTATTTCATTAGATTGTACAGAATCAGTTGTTGACGAAGCGATTCAGCACGGGTTAAACCTGATTATCTCACATCATCCCATTGTTTTCAAGGGCTTGAAAAAGTTTAATGGTAAAACTTATGTGGAAAGGGTAGTGATGAAAGCTATAAAGCATGATATTTCTTTGTATGCCATCCATACCAATCTGGATCATGTATCTATTGGAGTAAACAAAAAGATTTGTGATAAACTTGGAATAAAGAATCCTGTTATTTTAAAATCCAGGGAGGATTCCCTAAGGAAGTTGGTTACCTTCTGTCCGGAAGCCCATGCTGAGGAAGTAAGAGTGGCCATGTTCAGGGCCGGGGCTGGCAATATTGGTAATTATTCGGAATGCAGTTATAATGTAAGTGGCACAGGCACTTTTAACGCTACTGAAGGTGCCAGTCCATTTGTTGGAGTGCCTGGTAAACAGCATCATGAATCTGAGATCAGAATAGAGACCATATATCCGGTATATCTGGAACAGAAAATTCTCGCGGCACTTATTGAAACACATCCATACGAGGAAGTGGCCTATGATCTTTATCCGCTTAGCAATAGCCATCTGCAGGTAGGATCCGGCATGATAGGTAATCTCGAGAGCGATTCTGATGAACTGGAGTTTTTAAATTTCGTGAAGGAAAGACTGGGTGCCAAAGTCATCCGACACACGGCGTTAAGGTCAAAAAAGATTCGCAGAGTGGCTGTTTGTGGTGGTTCAGGAAGTTTTCTATTGTCTCATGCGCTAAAGGCCGGAGCTGATATTTTCATCACTGGCGACTTTAAATACCATGAGTTTTTTGATGCAGAAGGAAAACTTATTATTGCGGATGTTGGACATTTTGAGAGTGAGCAGTTTACGCAGGAATTATTGTTGGAATTAATTACAGAAAAATTTAGTAACTTTGCCCTCCGTTTAACATCACAGAACACAAACCCCATAAATTATTTGATTTAATGGAACAATCAGTAGAAGAGAAATTAAAGGCATTATTCGAACTTCAGACTTTGCACACGCAGATCGACAAGATCCGTCAGACAAGAGGTGAACTTCCAATGGAGGTTGCCGACCTCGAAGATGAAGTTGCAGGTTTAGAAACCCGTATACAGAAAATCAAAGCAGATCTTGATGAGTTGGAAGATTCAATCGTAACCCGCAAGAATCTGATTAAAGAGGCTTTAGCAGCTACCAAAAAATACGAAACTCAGCTTAACGATGTTAAGAACAATCGTGAATACGATGCAATCTCAAAAGAGATTGAAATTCAGGGATTAGAGATTCAGGTATCAGAGAAAAAGATCAAAGAATATTCTTTTGAGATTCAGAATAAAACTGAAGTTTATGAGAGTGCTTTAGCTAACATTACTGAGCGCAAAAAAGATCTCGAACTTAAAAAAGCTGAATTAGATACAATTACTGCTGAAACTGAAAAAGATGAGGCAGGTATTCTTGTTAAGGCTCAGGATGCTGAAAAACATATTGATGAGCGTTTATTGATTGCTTATAACCGTTTAAGAAGCAATGCTAAGAATGGCCTTGCTGTTGTAACCATACAACGCGATTCATGTTCAGGTTGTTTTAATCAGATTCCACCACAAAGACAATTGGATATCCGTCAGCGTAAGCGCATTATTGTGTGCGAGCATTGCGGACGAATCCTTGTAGATGAAGGTTTTGCATTGGAAGAAACTCCGGTAGCTTAAATTCCTAAAAAGTAAAAAAAACGACCAGTATTGACTGGTCGTTTTTTTTTTGTCTTAAATTTCGATTTGTGTTAATTCGCCCGAACGAAAAATGGGGAAATTAAAAATTATAGACCATTGCGTTAATATTCATTCCTGATCCTACAGATGCGAATACAACCCGATCGCCTTTTTTGATCTGATGTCCTTCAAGCTTATTTTTTAGTATCATATCAAGCAGGGTTGGTACTGTAGCTACTGAACTGTTCCCAAATTTAGCAATGGTCATAGGCATAACATCCATTGGAGCTTCTCTTATTCCATAAAGTTTAAAGAGTCTTTTAAGAATCGCTTCATCCATTTTTCCATTTGCCTGATGGACCAGAACTTTTTTCACGTCATCAATGCCCGTTCCCGATTTTTCCATGGTTTGCTGAATTACCAGAGGTACATTTTTCAAGGCATATTCATAGATCTTCCTGCCATCCATTTTGATAAACTGATCATCTGATATGAGATCAGGATTACTGGATTTGCCTGAATAGAGGTAATAGGCCTCATCAGAAGTATGGGTTTGTGTTTTATGTGCCAAAATGCCCTCTGCAACACCCCCTCTTCCCTCCAGTATCGTTGCTCCGGCACCATCTGCATAAATCATGCTGTCACGGTCGTGCGGATCGGTAACTCTCGAAAGTGTTTCCGTACCTATCACCAGAACCCGTTTTGCATCTCCCGAACGGATATAATAATCTGCCTGAATCATCCCCTGTAGCCATCCCGGGCAACCGAAAGGCAGGTCATAAGCTACGCAATCCGGATTTTTGATCCCTAGTCTATGCTTAATTCTGGATGCCAGTGTAGGCAAAACATCAACTCTTGTGCTGCCGGGAGCAATGTCTCCGAAATTATGTGCGACAATGATATAATCCAGGGTTTCAGGATCTGTTCCCGAACTTTCAATTGCGTTTGAAGCTGCAAAATATCCCAGATCAGAAGCCATATGTTCTTTATCTGCATAGCGGCGCTCCTCAATTTCTGTGATGTCCTGAAATTTTTGGATCACCTCTGAATTTTCCCTTAAAATGGGTTCTCCGCTTTTTTCGTAAAAGCGGTGTTCTGAAAAGTCTTTGTTTGGTATGATGTTGGAAGGTACGAAACTACCGGTTCCAATAATAACAGACTTGATATTAGTTCTCATTAAAAGAAATTATACTGAATACTATATTGGTTTACTGTATTAAAGGTACGTATTCTTTTTAAAATAAAAATTTGCCTAAAATAAATTAAGTTGTTTTCCATTTGCCGGACTAAAATGGCTGAAATTATAGGGTCGCATACTTCTGCCGGCCATGTATTTATTTAAAGAGATTTTAAACAGGCGCTGAATACTTTCGGCCACCTTGCCATCTCCGCTCATTCTTTTTCCCCAGCGACTATCATTTAATTTTCCATCATGGCATTGCGCAATCAGATTCAATACTTTTTCAGCCCTGTCGGGATAGGTTTTATAGATCCAGTCTTTAAAGATCTCAGCGATTGAACCATTGAGCCGAACGATAGTAAATGCTGCACCTGAGGCACCCGCCTGGGCGGCAGATTTGATTATTTGGGGTATTTCATCACTATTCAATCCTGGAATGACAGGAGCGCACATAAGCATAACCGGGATATCTTCAGCAGCAAGACTTGAAATCAGGGATAGACGGTTTTGGGCCGTTACAGTTCTTGGTTCAAGTTTTTGCCTGAGGTCCTCGTTTAATGAATTAAGACTAATGGCAATGTGTACAAGATCATTGGCAGCCAGTTTTTTAAAATATCAAGATCTCTCAAAAGGAGATTGTTTTTTGTGATAATGCCTACCGGATGTTTATATTTTAAAAATACCTCCAGAAGGGAGCGGGTGATTTTCAGCTTTCTTTCTATGGGTTGATAGCAGTCTGTATTGCCTGAAAGCATAATGGTTGAGGGTAAATAGCCCTTTCTGTTTAGAAAGGTCTCCAATAATTCAGCAGCATTACGTTTGACAATTATTTTCCTTTCAAAGTCTAATCCGGCACTAAATCCATAATATTCATGGGCATTCCGTGCATAACAATAGAGACAGCCATGTTCGCATCCCTGATATGGGTTTATAGATTGTAAAAACGGCAGATCAGGACTTTTTGACTTGCTGACTATGTTTTTGGGATGCTCTTCGAATAAAGTAGTAGCGCTGTTTTGCAACATAAGTTCATCTATACCCTCCTCATGTTCAGCTACATACTCAGTTTTTAAAAACCGGTTATGGGTATTTACCTGAGCTCCCCTTCCTTTAAAATATTCTTTATTTTTAATATGTGTCACGATGCTAAAGTACAAAAAATACTAATAATTTTAGTATTTATTTAACTGCAAGTATCGCCTTGTCTGAATAAACTTCTTATAAAATCAAAAAAATGTAACAGAATTGTAACATAAAACAGATTGTGTATATTTATATATCTATAAAACCTATGGGGAATTTAATGTTGCTTTTAATTAATGTAATTAAAAAAAATGCAAAATATTCATCACGATTCCGACACCTTGATAGAGCAGGAACTACCAAAATATTCCGATTCAGTTCAGGTATCATTTAACAACCTCAATGTTGCAGCAAAAAGGTTTCAATCCGATTTAAACCTATATGTTACTTCAGATAGTGGTAAGCCTTTAAATAAGGCCTTTATAAGTATTGATTTGGCCAGTATAACTGCTGTTTCTGATCAATCGGGTAGGGTATGCATCAAAGCTCTTCAGGCAGGAAGATATTATTTGGATATTATTTCTCCGGGGTTTATTGCCAAAAGAATTCTTGTTTCCATAGTTGAGTCTGGTCCCCAGGAAATATGTGCTCAATTGACGAGCAATATTGGATAGAATATCCGGCAATAGGATTTAAGTCTCCGTTTAACCTTCCAGCAAAAACACGTACAGTTCTTTTGGCCCGTGTGCACCCAATACCAGAGTCTTTTCGATGTCAGCGGTTCGGCTGGGACCCGTGATATTTGAGATCATACTTGGGAGATTTTCAGGATACTTTTCCCTTAAAAGCTTAAAACCATCTTTCAGGTCGAGCACCAGCTGAGAGGTATAGGCAATTACAATATGAACATGAGGGTAAATACTTAACCTTCTTCCTGCAGCATTTCCGTTGGAAACCATAATACTCCCATTCCTGGCAACAAGTGACTCACATTCTGTAATTCCAACATCGGCATTTAAAAAATCAGTGTCAGTGCTGTAGAAGGGAAATTCATAAGTACTTAGCAGTTTTTGTAGTTTTGGTTCCCAGCAATAAATTTTGCGCCAGTTTTTTTCTTCTGCGAGGTGCAAAAGGTTTTCGAAAAGTTCGATTTCATCTTCGCAGAACACGAAATTTCCCGAAACTGCGGTTAATTGCTCGGCGAAAAGGGCATCCAGATGACCGGTATACTCTTCATAAAGAGCTGTCTCTTCTAAATTGGGATATGGATTGTCGCGTTTCTCGAGAAGAGCCCTCCGGATCTTCTTAAGCATCTTTTCTTTAGAAGTTGTCTCTTTCATGAACAACGCTTTTTTAAACAAGGGGAATGAAATTTTACATTTCATTCCCCTTGAAAAGGAATTTTATAGAATTGATATTTTTAATCCTGTGATGATCTGTTTTCAGGAAGGTCCATATTGTGATCCACCACACCTTCGTGTTCAAGACTTTCTTTTGGCTGCTCTACCGGACTTTCTGCTTTAGTACCATTTACAAACTCATCATAAGTAGTGCGATTGTCAAACGGACGTTTACCCAAAATTTCTTCAAGATCCGACTGGAACAGAATTTCCTTTTCGAGCAATTTTTCAGCCAGTTTCTCTAAACCCTCACGTTTATCGGTCAACAATTGTTTGGTTCGCTGATAAGCCCGGTCAATCTGATTTCGAACCTCGATATCAATAATTTCAGAGGTCTTTTCTGAATAAGGTTTATTGAACTGGTACTCACCCTGAGTATCGTTGAACGAAACATTACCAACTTTGTCGTTCATACCATAGATTGTTACCATAGCATAAGATAATTTGGTAATCCGTTCCAGGTCGTTCTGCGCACCTGTTGATATTTTATTAAAAACGATATCCTCAGCAACGCGGCCCCCCAAAGTCATACACATTCCGTCGAGCAACTGCTCTGTGGTGTATAAAAATTGCTCTTTCGGAAGGTATTGTGCGTATCCAAGGGCAGCCACTCCCCGGGGTACGATTGAAACCTTAACCAATGGATCTGCATGTTCAAGGAACCACCCTGCAATAGCGTGTCCTGCTTCATGATAAGCTACGATCCGTTTCTCTTCAGGAGAGATAATTTTGTTCTTTTTCTCCAATCCACCGATCACACGATCCACCGCATCCTGGAAGTCCTGCATGTCTACAGCTTCTTTATTCCTGCGCGCCGCAATTAAAGCAGCTTCATTACATACGTTTGCAATCTCGGCCCCAGCAAATCCGGGAGTTTGTGCTGATAACTTCTTGGCGTCAACCCCTTCAGCAAGTTTAAGGGGTTTCAGGTGAACTTTAAAAATCTGCTCACGGCCAACCAGATCTGGTTTATCAATTGAAATCTGACGGTCAAAACGTCCGGGGCGCAATAATGCAGTATCCAGAACGTCAGGTCTGTTGGTTGCAGCAAGAATAATAATTCCGCTATCAGTACCAAAACCATCCATTTCAACCAGTAACTGGTTCAGAGTATTTTCGCGTTCATCATTTCCACCAACAATATTGTTTTTTCCGCGGGCACGGCCAATGGCATCAATCTCATCGATAAAGATGATACAGGGAGCTTTTTCCTTCGCCTGCTTAAACAGGTCACGTACCCTTGAGGCACCTACCCCAACAAACATTTCGACAAAGTCTGATCCTGAAAGTGAGAAGAAAGGAACCTGTGCCTCACCCGCAACAGCTTTAGCCATCAGGGTTTTACCGGTACCCGGTGCCCCAATCAGTAATGCTCCTTTTGGAATTTTACCTCCCAGATTAGTATATTTTTTAGGATTTTTTAAGAAATCAACGATCTCCATCACCTCCTGTTTGGCTTCTTCAAGTCCGGCAACATCATTAAAGGTAATGGTAACCTGCGATTCCTTATCGAAAAGTGTCGCTTTAGATTTACCAATATTAAAGATCTGCCCACCGGCACCCCCACCAGCACCGCCGCCCATTCTTTTCATGATGAATACCCAGAAACCTACCAATAGAAGTACAGGCAGAATAAATGACATGAACCAACCAGCCCATGGACTTTCTCTGGATTCTGAAATTATCGGTGTACGCTGATTTACAGGGAGATCCTTCTCAGCTGCTACTATCTTGGATTCAAAACTTTCGTAGGTTGCTTGAGTGAAAATATATTGCGGACCATTAGTAGTCGCATTGAAACTGCTTTTATTGCGGACATCATCATATTTCTTCTGATCTAAACGATCTTTTTTGATGTAAACATCGACATTATAAAGGTCCCCATTTTTGTATGCCACCAGCTTTTCAACATCACCAGGTTTGAGCATCTCATTCTCAAATTTCTGGTAATTGATTGTTTTGGCATTATTACCGCTGAACATGTACTGAACCACAAAAAGGCCCAGAATGATGACAGCATAAAGCCACATGATATTGAACTTAGGTGCTTTGGGAACAATTTTTTTGCCAGGAATCTTTTTTATAGGAGACTTTTTATCTGTTTTACTATCTTTCATTTTAAGTATTTGTATATAGCTATAATCGTAATTAAAATACTGAATATCAGGCACTTTTAAATGATTTCATTTCTGCATCACCCCAAAGATCTTCTATTCCGTAAAATTCTCTTTTGTCTGTTTTAAAGATATGAACTACTACATCGATGTAGTCAAGGATTATCCAGTCAGACTGCTGTAAACCTTCCTTTCTCCAGGGCTCGAGTTTCAAGGCCTTAAATATCTCATCCTCAACACTTTGGGCAATTGCTTTTACCTGGGTTGTTGATTCTGCATGGCATACAACAAAATAATCGGCAACCGAACTATGGATGTTTCTCAGATCAAGACGGACTATTTCATTTCCCTTTTTCTCCTGTATTCCAAAAACAACGAGTTCTGAGATTGAAGTGGATTCTTGTGCAGTTTTATTTTTTACCATTAAAAAAATTAGTTTTGTTGAATCATAATAACGCATCTTAATTGCAAAATAATACTTTTTCAGGACTATTTATCGGTCGAAATCTAATTACTTTAAAAGAGGTAGACTCAACAAATACCTTTCTTAAGAATGCTTTGTCAAAATCTACGCCATTATTTGATGGCACTGTTATAATGGCAGACAGGCAGCTTGAAGGACGGGGTCAGTCGGGTAATTCATGGCTAAGTGAGGCAGGGAAAAACCTGACTTTCAGCATTCTTCTTAATCCTAATTTTCTTGCAATTGACAGGCAGTTCGACTTAAATATCGCTATCAGCCTTGCTATGAACGATTTTTTAAGTACGTACACATCAGGAGGGGCATTCATAAAATGGCCCAATGACTGCTATATCGGCAATAAAAAAATTGGCGGAATATTGATAGAAAATATTGTCCATGGCAATACCATCAAACATGCCATAATTGGAATTGGCCTCAATGTAAATCAGGAAAATTTTCCTGTCGGTTTAAAGAATGTAACTTCTTTGAAGCAAGCTTTACATCAGGATTACAACTTAGTGCATTTATTGGGCGAAATTTGTAGCATAATAGAAGGCAGGTATTTACAATTGAAAGCAGGAAATGCAGATAAGCTTAGGGATGAGTACCTTAGCCAATTATATTTAAAAGATGAATGGGCTCTGTTTAGGTTTGACAATCAAATTCAGAGCGGAAAAATTCGGGGAATTACTGCTATCGGACAACTGATTCTTGAAACAACCGAGGGATTGCGATATTTTAATAACAAGGAAATAGAATTTATAAATTAAGAGGATATGAAAAAACTATTGGGGTTAATTTTTCTGTTTTTGGCTGTTGCTTCCCATGCACAGTTCCCGGATCCAAATGCAAAGATTTATGATCCGGTAAAATGGAGCTTCTCCTCCGAAAAATTAAATGATAAGGAATACAATCTGATTATTACTGCCAAAATTGAGAAGGGCTGGCATGTATATTCCCAGTTTATCGAAGAAGGTGGTCCGATTCCAACATCCTTCAAATTCCAACCTTCTTCTGATTATAAACTGGTAGGTAAGGTTACTGAAAGTCCCAAAGCAGTTACAGCATTTGACAAGAATTTCAATATGCAAATTGCATGGCATAAAGATCAGGTGGTATTTAAACAAAAAGTCAGTCTGCTTGTTCCTAAAACAAGTATTGCAGGCACACTTGAATTTATGGTTTGCAATGATGAGCGTTGTTTACCGCCTGCGGAAGTGGAATTCACAATCGCAATCCAGGCCGGTTCTGCACAAGCCGAAATGACAGCTTCTGAACCAGAATCAGACAGCACTTCATCAATTGTTTCATCTGACTCTGCATCTAAAACCTTGCTGCCCGCAAGTACTAATTCAATCCAGTCCGATACCGACTCATCAAGCGGTTCTCTGTGGGCTATATTTATAGCCGGGTTTATCGGTGGACTTGCGGCATTTTTTATGCCATGTATCTACCCGATGATTCCGCTGACCGTATCTTTTTTTACCAAGAAATCAGGCTCAAGGGCTAAAGGAATTCAAAGTGCAATAATTTACGGCCTATCCATTATTGTTATTTATGTAGCGCTGGGTTTGCTCATTACATTGATTTTTGGGGCTTCTGCTTTGAATGAAGCAGCAAGCAGTGCAACTTTTAACCTATTATTCTTTGTTGTCCTTGTAATTTTCGGAATCTCATTTTTGGGAGCTTTTGAAATTACCCTTCCTTCTTCCCTTGTGAATAAGATGGATGAAAAATCGAACCAAAATGGATTTGTCGGTCTTTTCTTTATGGCTTTTACACTTGCGTTGGTTTCTTTTTCATGCACCGGGCCGATCATAGGAACTTTATTGGTTGATGCAGTTTCCAAAGGCTCATATCTGGGTCCGGCGATTGGTATGCTTGGATTTTCATCCGCCTTAGCTATACCCTTTACCCTTTTTGCAATATTTCCATCCTGGCTTAAAGAAATGCCAAAATCTGGTGGCTGGCTCAATACAGTTAAGGTATCACTGGGTTTTCTTGAGATAGCACTTGCATTTAAGTTCCTGTCCAATGTAGATCTGGCTTATCACTGGGGTATTTTAAACCGGGATATTTTCCTGATCATCTGGATCGTTGTTTTTGGATTGTGGGCATTGTATCTTCTCGGCAAGATCCGCTTGTCGCATGATAATGAGATTAATTTCCTTTCACTGCCAAGATTGTTTTTCTCCATGCTGATTCTTGGGTTTACTTTATACATGGTTCCCGGATTATGGGGAGCACCTCTAAAGGCGATCAGTGCCTGGCTTCCACCACAGGTGACCCAGGAATTTGATCTGTACTCAAACAGGGGTACTGTCCCGGCAGCAGCAGCCGGAACATCCGGAAAAAAATATTCCGGACTGTTTCATGCGCCTCATGGTTTGGATGCATTTTATGATTATGAAGAGGGACTTGCCTATGCAAAAAGCGTGAATAAACCTATCCTGATAGATTTTACGGGATGGAGTTGTACCAACTGTCGAAAAATGGAGGCCAGTGTATGGCCGGATAAGGAAGTACTCCGCCGGCTCAGAGAGGACTATGTTTTAATATCTTTATATGTGGATGATAAAACAGAACTTGCGGAAGCTGAAAAGTATGTTTCGGGCTTCAGTGGTAAAAAAGTAAATACAATCGGACAAAAGTGGAGCGATTTTCAGGCATCCAGATTTGGAACCAATTCTCAGCCCTATTATGTTATAGCAGATCATGAAGGCAGGGTACTGGTTCCACCGCAGGCTTATAATCTGGATATCAGTAATTACGTTAATTTCTTAGACCAGGGTAAAATCGCTTTCGGGCAAAAATGATGGAAATGAATAAAAAGAACATAAAAAATATTGGAGTTTTTACATCCGGAGGTGATTCACCCGGGATGAATGCCGCAATTCGTGCGGTAGTGCGTACCGGCTTATATTATGATCTTAAAGTAACAGGAATTTACCGGGGATATGATGGGATGATCAGCGGTGACTTTCATCTGATGGAGCGTAAATCGGTAGCGAATATTATTCAGCGTGGCGGGACAATACTAAAGACTGCCAGAAGTGAAGAATTTCGGACGGCAGAGGGTAGAAAGAAAGCTTATGAGCAATTAAAGAAGCATAATGTTGATGCTATTGTAGCAATTGGAGGCGACGGAACCTTTACCGGTGCCAATATATTTTATGATGAGTATAAAGTACCTGTAATCGGGCTTCCCGGAACCATCGATAATGACCTGATCGGAACAGATTTTACCATCGGTTATGATACTGCAATAAATACGGTTATTGATGCAGTTGATAAGATCCGTGATACTGCGGAGTCCCACGATCGTTTGTTTATTGTGGAGGTTATGGGCCGTGACTCCGGTTTGATCGCTCTTAGAAGCGGTATTGGAACTGGTGCAGAAGCTATTCTGATTCCCGAGACAAAAACAGATATCAAAGCATTACTCAACCGTTTGGAAACTAGCAGAAAAGATAAATCCTCCAAGATCATCATTGTGGCAGAGGGTGACGATGCCGGAGGTGCTTTCGAAATAGCAAAGGTGGTAAAAGAAAAGTTTCCGGGAACAGATACCAGAGTCTCTATCCTCGGTCATATTCAGCGGGGTGGTCCGCCATCATGTATGGACAGGGTATTGGCCAGCAGGTTGGGTGTGGCGGCCGTTGAATCTTTGATGGAGGGCAGAAACAGGGAAATGATTGGGATTGTAAATGGTAAAATACATTTCACACCATTTGGCAATGCTATAAAGCATAACCCGGAAGTGAATCCTGAACTTTTAAAAATCGTTGAAATCCTCTCCCTATAAAATTAAGCTGGTTTGATATGAAAAATTCAGGTTTTTTCTTCGGTGCATTGATAGTTTTACTGGCAGCCTGTGGCGAACCGGTAAAAAAAGGCAATAGCGAAAAGAATTTAGCAGCAGAAATTTCCTTAAAACTTGAAAAAATAGCGGAAGGATTACACTCTCCTGTTGCTGCGGCTTTTAGTCCGGAAGGTTTAATGCTGGTATGCGAGCAAACCGGACAAATCAGGGTGCTAGAGGGCAATAAACTGAATAATAAACCCTTTCTGAACCTGGAGAGTAAGCTTGTTAAAATAAGTGGCGCCTATGATGAACGCGGTTTACTTGGAATCGCCCTTCATCCAGACTATGACAGCAATAAAAAATTCTATGTGTATTACAGTGCCCCTTCCACCGAAAAAGGGCTTGATCATCAGTCTGTAATTGCTGAATACAAAGTTTCAACAGATCCAATGCTTGCCGATGCGGCTACTGAAAAAATATTATTGACAATTCAGCAGCCCGAAAGCAATCACAATGGAGGTGATCTGAAGTTTGGCCCCGATGGTTATTTATACATTGGAGTTGGGGATGGTGGTGGCGCCGGAGACAGGCATGGGGAAAAAGGCAATGGACAAAATCTGAATACTCTTTTGGGTAAAATTCTAAGAATTGATGTTAATACCGATCAAAGCTATGGTATTCCAAATGATAATCCATTTGTAGGCAAGGAAGCAAAACCGGAGATCTGGGCCTATGGTTTACGTAATCCATGGCGGTTTTCATTTGATAAAAGCTCCGGGCAACTTTTTGTTGCGGATGTAGGTCAGAATAAATTCGAGGAGGTAAATATCATCGAGAAAGGTGGAAACTATGGATGGAAAATCATGGAAGCGAGCCATTGTTTTGATCCGGAAGAGAACTGTAAGACTGAAGGATTGATCTTACCAATAGCAGAGTATGAACATGAAGAAGGGATTAGTATAACGGGTGGATTTGTGTATCGTGGTAAAGAACTGACCGGACTCACCGATAAGTATATTTTTGCCGACTGGACCGGGCCGATGTTTTATCTTGAAAAGAAGGGCGAATCCTGGACTCGTGGTACGGTCAGTCTTGCAGCTAAACCATCAGGAGATTTGAAAATACTTAGTTTTGTCCAGGATAATAATGCAGAGTTATATGTTCTTACAAACCAGGAGGTCGGTCCGAAGGATACGAAAGGAGCCATTTATAAACTGATAAGTCCCTGATGGAAAATATAAAGAATCATTTTATTGAAGCCAGGGAAGTTCTGGACAGCTTTATTTCAGACCCCCGGAATTTTCACAATATCGAAGGAGCCGGAAAAATTATTGTAGATACCATTAAAAGTGGAGGCAAGGTGATTTCATGTGGTAATGGAGGATCCATGAGTGATGCCATACATTTTGCTGAGGAGCTTTCGGGAAGATACCGGAACGACCGGCCTGCTTATGCTGCCATTGCTATTTCTGACCCGGGTCATTTGTCATGTGTCGCCAATGACTATGGTTATGCCTTTGTTTTTTCAAGGATGGTAGAGGCCATTGGCTCTGAAGGAGATGTACTATTCGCTATCAGCACCAGCGGAAATTCTGAAAATATTTTGAAAGCAATCGAAGCTGCCCGAAAGAAGGGAATGAAGGTTATTGGTTTGACAGGTAAGGACGGCGGTAAAATGGCAGGTTTATGTGATGTTGAAATCCGTGCTCCCCGTTCAGAATACGCTGACAGGGCGCAGGAAATTCATATTAAGGTGATACATTCGCTGATTGATTATGTTGAATCCCGGATCAAGTCCGGGATGACATGATTGCCTGTGTCACACCGGAACTGATTCGGTGCACGCCGGGCTTGATCAATTGACTCACCGGGCTTGTTCCGGTGCGGCGCGATCTTCAACAATAACTGCGGTTCCTGAAGAACTAACCATCAGCATACTTCCATTACTTCCCAGAGTTTCATAGTCAAGGTCAACACCCAAAACTGCGTTAGCTCCTAAACGGGCTGCCTGTTCCTGCATTTCGCGTAAGGCAATATCTTTTGCTTCGCGAAGTCCTTCTTCGTATGATCCGGATCTACCGCCAACGATATCCCTGATTCCTGCAAAGAAATCTTTGACAATGTTTGCACCAATAATGGCTTCGCCAGTTACTATACCAATGTATTTTACAACACGTTTTCCTTCGAGTTCATTTGTGGTTACTACTATCATGATGTTTTTTCTTTTTAGATAAATAAATTGCTCAGTTGTTACAAAAATACCGTTTTTGAAAATCTATCCGTCAATTAATGGGTGAGATGACACTGGATTATGGGTAATTAAAATGGTTGAATAAAAAAGACTGAGCATTGGTAAAGCCGTATCGCTGAATAGCCCGGTGCTCTAGTGCTTGTTGCGCAACCCTGCGCTGAAAGATTCAACATTGTAGGTGTTAGTGAGCATATTATTGGGTGATAGGTAGCAGATTAAACCATCCCCTGTAAAAGAGAGCTACACTGTTAGTAAAGTC
>NZ_JAUXXZ010000050.1 GCF_030684675.1 Daejeonella sp.
TAGCCTTTTTTGCCTTGCATGCATTAAGATATTAATAATCAATGACATAGATAAATTTATTTTTAAATATCTCAGTTGTGCAACAGCCACTTTAGCTCCGGGTGAAAATCAGGTTTTCAGACCGGGCTTCAGCCCAAAACCCAAGCGACCAGAACGGAGCCAATACCGGTGCTTCAGCGCCGAAATGCTTATAAATAGGCCACATCTGCCAATATCCCAGGTATTTTGTTTTTAATAATGAAAATTATTAAACCATTTGAAAGATTTCCATTTAAGTATAAAATTCCAATGAACCGGCATTATGCGCAGGGGCAGAAAAATCGGTGCTTGCCCCGTATTACAAATCGAGATATTCTGAATAATATTCACTTTAATCGGACAACAATGATTCTAATTCCTGTATTCAACATTTTAAATTATTATCGCCTATTTTTGAGATGCAGCTTTCATGCAATTCAAAATTAAATCATAGTTTTGCTTATACCTTATGAGTTCAGAAACAGGATTCTTCCGCAGATACAAGTTTATTGTTGACCGATTCCCAGCTGAATGGAAGAACTATGATATTCTGACTACCTTTTACCGTTTATCTTTCTTTTACTTCCGCGGAATAATTCAGCGTCTGTTTTTTAAACGTTCGAGCGGATGGGTATTGGTTGGTAAAGGAGCCTCAATACGTTATGCCCGTCACCTGAGTGTTGGAAGAGATTTTATAGTTGAGGATTATGCTGAGGTTAATTGCATGACCTATCGCGGGATAGTTGCAGGAGATCGGGTAACAATAGGAAAACACGCAATCATCAGGCCAACCAATATTTATGGATCTGCAATTGGCGAAGGTCTCAAAATTGGCAATAATTCCAGTATCGGACCCTATTCATATATAGGATGCTCAGGTTTTATTGAAATAGGAGACAACGTGATGATGTCACCAAGAGTCAGTATATACGCCGAAAATCATTTATTTGACCACCCTGAACTCAGTATAAAAGAGCAGGGAGTAAAACGGGAATTTGTCAAAATAGAAGATGATTGCTGGATTGCTGCCAATACAATAATTCTGGCAGGAGTAACCATTGGGCGCGGATCAGTAATTGCAGCAGGAAGTGTTGTGACCAAAGATGTTCCGCCATACAGTGTTGTAGGTGGAGTTCCGGCAAAAGTCATAAAAAGCCGTAAATAGATCACTGATTTTGATCGAAAAAGAATAGTCTTATTATGTGTGGTATCATTGGTGTAATCTCAAAAAAGGAAGTAAAAAACTTTCGTACAGATTATTTTGACCCCCTTAGCCATGCCCTTGATAAGATGGAATACCGTGGTCCGGATAACAAAGGAATATGGATGGAAGATGGCATTTGCCTGGGCCATCGCCGCTTATCTATTATCGACCTTTCTGCTGATGGTAACCAGCCATTTCAATCTTCCTCTGAACGGTATGTGATTGTCTTCAATGGTGAAATATACAACTATCAGGAATTAAGATCAGATCTGAAAAAACTCGGCCATATCTTCAGAACTGAAAGTGATACAGAGGTTATAATAGCGGCATATATTCAATATGGTGAAGACTTTTGTAAAGTTCTGAGGGGAATGTTCGCCCTGGTTATTTATGACCGGGAGGAGAAGCAGGTAGTTTTCGCTCGTGACAGATTAGGTAAAAAACCTCTCTTTCTATTTGAAAATGAGGAACTTATAATATTTTCTTCAGAAATAAAATTCTTTCATGCCTTCAAAAACATAGCACTTGAAATAAACGAGGAAAGCCTGTTGAATTTTCTCTCTTTGCAATACATTCCAGGTCCTGCCACCATTTATAAAAATATAAAACAGATTAGTCCGGCTAAGGTTTACCGGCATGATTTGAGCAAAAACCAAGGAGAAACAATTACTTACTGGAATATGTTCGACCATGTTGGCGAGCGAAAAGAGATACCTGAGATCGAAAAGATAGACAGCCTGCTCGAAGAGAGTATAAAGTACCGACTGGTTGCCAATGTTGATATAGGATTGTTGCTTAGCGGAGGAATCGACTCTTCCCTGCTTGCCTGCTATATGCATAAACTGGCCGGAAAAAAAGTAAAAGCCTTTAATGTTAGTTTCGCAGATAAATCTATTGATGAATCTGTATTTGCACAAAAGGTCGCTGCATCCCTCGACCTGGATCTCATAAGCCTCAGGCTGGAAGATATTACAGTTGAAAATTTCTCCAATTCTATCTATCATGCAGATCAGCCACTTGGCGATTCGGCCATAATTCCTACCTACCTGATTTCTAAATCAATTGCACAGCATGTTAAAGTAGTCTTATCTGGTGAAGGTGCCGACGAACTCTTTCACGGCTACGATCATTATCGCTATGAGAAATATTTTTACCAATTAGGAAAATTGCCCTTTGAAGGTGCCCGTGCTCTGATGGAACTTATTTCGGGTGTTGGAATTCATAAATTTGACAGAATCAGGAACAAACTCCGGAGTATTGAATCATTCAAAAACGATACAGGCGTATCCAGGTGGACTTCCATTCTTAGTCCGGAATTAAGCCAAAGCTATCTGAAGAATGTTCCACATAATACCGGAAACTACGAAATTCAATTTCATAGTTTTCTTCAAGGCTTTGGAAAAAAATCAGGGAAACTGGAATCAAGTCTTATGCTGGATCTGCTAACCTGGCTACCCGATGACCTGCTGGTAAAAACAGACCGCATGATGATGGCCTGTAGTGTGGAAGCCCGTACTCCATTTTTGGATCATCATCTGGTTGAAGAGGTGTTAAGATCATCTTCTCATTTCAATCAACCATTATTTCAATCAAAAAATTATCTGAGGCAATTATTAAAAAAGAAATTACCGGCTTCAGTATCTGAGCTCATATCAAGCCGGCCAAAACAAGGTTTTGAAACTCCGAATCTCCAATGGCTCAATTCCAGCCTGTATGAACTTTCTTCCTTTTTATTTTCGGACGAAAACCTAAAAAATAACCCATATCTGAATGCCGGAATGGTTAACACGCTGTGGCAGGACGCCAAAAAACAAAAATCGGGAACAAATAACCGCTTAGTCTGGAATATTTTTTGTTTTTTGGAGTGGTACAGACAACATGACTCTAAATTCGGATTTGCGAAATGAAGGAAAATATCCTGTTAGTAGGGCATAGTGGCGATATGTATGGCGCAAGTCGCTCATTGATTAAGCTGGTTCGGATCCTGAATGAGGAGTACAAGGTGTATGTTCTGTTACCTGAAACAGGTAGTTTGAATGCCGAATTAAGCATGATCCTACCTGCTGACAGAATCTTATTGAATGAGAGCCTTTATATTTTCACGCGCAATTCATTCAAAATAAGATATATCGGCTCAACTTTTGCCCGGTTTATAGGCAACCTGATCACAATCAGGAAAATTATTCGCAAATATGATATCAAGATAATTCATACAAATTCAGGAGTAGTTCCGGCTCCTGCACTTGCTGCAAAAATCTCAGGGCGAAAGCACATCTGGCATATCCGGGAATGGTTTGGTGATTTTAAAAAATTCTGGCCAATCTACTCGGCTTATATGACCAGATTTTCGGACAGGGTGGTATGTGTTTCGAAAACCATGGCTACCCAATTTCAGGATCATAAAAAAGTAATGACCATTTATAACGGTTTTGAAATTCCTAAGATCAAAACAGAAATTTCAATCCCGGAAGAACTTGTGCAAAACCTGAATCAGGCGGACCTGGTTTTGGGTTGTACCTCGAGGATCAGACTGATAAGAAAAGGTCAGGAATATTTGATTGAAGCAATTGGAATTATGACTCAAAAAACCGGGAAAAATATTCAGGCAGTATTAATTGGTGATTATGTTCCGGGCTATGAATGGCAAAAAGAAACTATTTCAGCGCTAATCAAAAAATACCACCTTGAAGACCGGATACATTTTCTGGGGCATTTAGCAAATCCTCTCCCATTTTACAAATTATTTGATGTATTCGTATTGCCTTCGGGCGAGCCAGAACCATTTGGAGGTGTTATCATGGAAGCCATGAGTTTAGCACTGCCGGTAATTGGGTCAAATGCAGGAGGAACAACAGAACAAATTGCGAATGCACAGAATGGCTATTTGTTTGAAAATAAAAATGCAGAAGACCTTGCCGATAAGATCGGACTTTTTCTGAATGACCCTTCAAGCATAAAATTATTTGGAAAATGTTCAAAGGAAAGAGTAGAAAAATACTTTAGTCTGAATCTGCATAAAGAAAATATCCTGATACTCTATAAGAATATTATCCTGAATGAAAAGTAGCAACTTAGGCTAGCGCACGAGTGTCGCGTGTGCTTCTTCAATATTTATATATTTTTCTGCAATGGCACACGCGGCACCCATGCGCCAGCAATATTGAATCCTCCATTAAATTCCCTTATTTACGATTAATTAAATACTTTTGTCGGAGGCTTAAAAACGAAATTTAGGGATTGATCAGAATTACATCTCTAAAGAAATACATACCGGATTGCCCGGAAAACGATATAAATGATTGGATGAAAGTAGCCATTATCGGTACCAGGGGATATCCCTATGTTTATGGCGGTTTCGAAACCTTTGTTAAAGAACTTGGCGAGAGGTTAGTAAAAAAGGATGTGGAGGTACACGTTTACTGCCAGGCAAATTTATTTAAAGAAAAGCCTGCAATTGTTAATGGTATTAAACTTCATTATATCCCTACCGTAGAAACAAAATCACTAAATCAGATTATACATTCCTTCCTGTCTATTATCCATGCTACTTTTAGCCGCTGCGATATCATTCTTGTAGTCAATCTGGCTGCCGGTCCGATGGGCTGGATACCAAAGATTACCGGGAAAAAAACAATGATCAATGTGGATGGTTTGGAATGGCTAAGGCCCAAATGGAAGGGTCTTGGCGCTGCTTATTTTAGGTTTGCGGCCAGACTTGCCACAAAACTATACGATCTTATCATTACTGATGCAGATGCAATGCGGGAGGTTTATCTTACAGAATTTAAACAGGACTCCATTGTTATTGCTTATGGGGCCCCTCCTTTCAAGAAAGCAAATCCATTCCTTCTGAATCGGTTTAATATCATTCCTGACGAATATTACCTGATTGTCGGACGATTAATTCCCGATAACAATGCAGATCTGATTATCAAAGCATATCTGGATTCTGCATGTGAAAAAAAACTAGTAGTTGTTGGTGATGTCCCATACCGGGATAAATATGCCGAAGATCTCAAAAAACTTGCAGGTGAAAAAGTACACTTTATAGGCTATGTTCGCGATAGTGATGAACTTATGGCCTTGTATCAAAACTGCTTTTGTTATATTCATGGTCATAAATATGGTGGTACAAACCCCGCTATGTTAAAAGCCATGTCCAATAATTGTGCTATACTTGCCTTAAATACAAGTTTTAATCGTGAAATGTTGACAAATGGTAAATTTGGCTTATTATTTGAAGAGAATATCGGATCTATACAAGAAAATATGAAGAATCTTGAGAAAGATGAATTATTAACTAAACAATTAAGATCAAAAGTGAGTTCAGGATTAACAGACAAGTACAACTGGGATTGTGTGACGGCGGCGTATCAAAAGGCGATGATAGAGTTGGACAATTCAAAATCAAAAAAATAATTCTCATGACGAGACCTTATTTTTTATATAACGGATTCAGATATTTAATCGATACCCCACTGCTAATCCTGTCCTTTTGGATAGCAGATTATTTAACCGCAGGTCAGATCCACTCCGGGCAGGAGTCTTTCGTTTATATTTTTCTACTGCTTTCGATTATTGCATGGTACAGCGCAGCACAGATTTCCGGATTATCCAGAGATTTACGTTCGAATAAATTCGCTGAGGAAATTATTTATGTACTGGTTACACTTATAATTTTTGCTATAACATTAACATCCTGCTTATTCTTCTTTCGAAATAAAATTGAATTAAGCAATAAATTCCTGCTCCTCTATTTCCCAATACTGTTTACATCAGTCCTTTCCTTTAAGTATTTGTTCAGGAAATACCTGCATAGCATTTTTTATAGCGGGAGACTTCAGGAACAAATCATTCTGGTAGGTTCAACACCAGCAGCAAAAGATTTTTATGATACAATCAATCTGCACACCTATTATGGTTATAAATGTATTGGATTCCTCGATGATGAAAATACAAAACTGAATGGATGCAAATACCTTGGAAAGATCAGTGATATCAATAAAATACTGGCAGAATCGCCTGTTGATGAAGTAATTATTGCCTTACCTAATGCTCAACACCAACATATAAGTACCTGTATTGAAGCGTGTGACTTTCATGCAAAACGGGTTCGGATGATCCCTGATCTTTATTTATATGCTGCCAGTAATATCAGTATCAATACTATCGGACTTTTACCTGTCATTAATTTTCGGTCACTCCCACAGGACAGGCTGCCCAATAAATTATTAAAAAGGTCTTTTGATGTTTTATTCTCCACACTATTTTTTATCCTGATTGGTTGGTGGTTCATGCCTATCATAGCATTACTCATAAAACTTACATCTAAAGGACCTGTATTCTTTAAACAAGAAAGGTGGGGTTTGAATAACAAAAAAATAATATGCTATAAATTCAGAACTATGTATTCTGGAAGTCCTGAAACTGATACAAACGGCAATTTTCTGCAGGCCACAAAAAATGACCAGAGAGTAACTCCATTAGGTAAAATCTTAAGGGCATGGAATATTGATGAATTACCGCAGTTCTGGAATGTATTCAAAGGCAATATGTCTGTTGTTGGCCCACGACCGCATGTTACTCCTCTCAATATATCTTCCATTCAAAATGTAGATCGTTACATGCTCAGACACCTTGTTAAGCCCGGGATTACAGGATACGCACAGGTAAATGGCTGCAGGGGCGAGACCTCTGCACCTGGTTCAATGCAGCGAAGAGTCAATTATGATCTTTACTATATTCATAGCTGGACTTTTTGGATGGATTGTCAGATTGTATTACAGACAATAATTCTTACCATTAAAGGAGATCAGAATGCTTATTAATAAACGGAAACAGGTGTTTCGGTTCTCTATCATTTTGTTGTGCATTAACCAGTTGACACTAAGTAATGTACAGGCACAAATAGTTTGGGAGAATCCGAGACTTCCAATTAACAGTTTCCTCTCAAGGCAGGCGCAAAAAGGAAACATCAATATTACAGACTTCATTCTTCCAATGAGCAGAAAGGAAATTGCTTTCAATCTTTCTGCGCTTAAAGATTCAGTCCACAAATTGTCAGCCATCGAAAAACAGGAACTGAGCTTTTACCTGCAGGAATATACAGAATTCAATACTAACAGGATTGATAGTACTTTATTTTTTAAAAAAGATCCATACGGACGTTGGAGGGCTTTCTCGGCTGATGAGAATGATTTTCTGGTAAGAATTGATCCCGCTGTGGGTCTGGAAACGATTCGGGGTGGAGGTAAAAGTATAATGAAGATGAGCGGCGGATTGCAGCTCTGGGGTCATATGGGGAAAAATATTTCTTTTCAGGCATTTTTCACAGATATTACCGAATATGGAAACCGAATTGACACGATCAGGCAGTTTAGCAATGAAACAGGCATAGTAAGATTCGAAAATGTTAAAAAAGACTCCAAATTACTTAGCTACAGTAATTTAAGAGGTAGTGTGAGCTATGAATTCAAGAATGGATCAGTCAGTTTAGGCAATGACCAGTTATTGTGGGGTTATGGCGAAAACGGCAGGCTGGTTATGTCTGATAAAGCCCCTGCTTATCCTTTTATCCGGCTGGATTATCAACCCCTGAAATGGGTTAAATTCCATTACGCTCATACCTGGCTTCAATCTACTATTATTGATTCTGCCCGAAGCTATCCAAAAGGAAACACTATATATGGAAACGACCGCGAATTGTATGTGTCGAAATTTATGGCAACTCATAGCCTCAATTTCTTTCCAGTAAAGGGATTATCGCTCAGTATTGGTGAATCCATAATTTACAGCGACAAAATGGACGCAGGATACCTCATACCCGTTATGTTCTTTAAAGCTTATGACCAGATCACCAGCAGATATAAAATAAATACAGGCTCTAACGGACAATTTTTCTTACAGGCCAGTTCAAGGAATCATATAAAAGGGTTGCATCTTTATTCCACACTTTTTATAGATGAGATCAGAGCTTCTGAGGTATTTAACAGAAATAAAAGCCGAAATCAGATTGGATTTAATGCCGGAGCCTCAATCACTGATCTTTTTTTACCCTACCTAACAATAGGAATGGAGTATACAAGAATTAATCCCTTTGTTTACCAAAATTTAATACCAGCTCAAACTTATACTAGTCAAAACTATTTAATGGGCGACTGGATTGGTCAGAATGCCGACAGGACTACTGCATGGTTAAAATATAATCCACTGCCTCGCTTATCAACAAAAATCCGACTGGATTATATCCGTAAGGGTGAAGATGGAACCCTAGAGGATCAATATTATGCAGAGCCTCAACCTGGATTTTTAAGTTCAAAGGTGGTCGAGATTCAAAAACAATTACTCATAGAAGCCAGTTATGAACTAATTAACAACCTCAATATCAAAGGTTCATATTTTAAACAGGGTGGTATTATTCGGCCTAATCTACAGACCTCAGCAGTACCGAATGAGGTTCGCTTTGGGGTTAGTTATGGGTTTTAGGAGCCTCAGCCCAGCTCCCCTCCAAAGGAGAGAGAGGAACGAAGTGTCTTGTCCTGAAATAGGTTTACAAAAAAAACTCCTCCCCCCCTTTGATTCCCTAAAGCGGGGGATACTGGACGCCTATAAATCGTGCTAAAAGAAAATATTTTCTTCTTTACTCAAATTCCTTAGGCACTATGCTATCCCCCTCAAGAGGGGGCGCGTCAGGCTCTGTGCGCAGGCAGGGGGAGGCTTCCGAATATAAAACATTCCTCCTCCCCCTTTAATTCCCTCTCAAGCGGGGGATACTGGACGCCTAGGTATACTGCTATAAGAAAACATCCCTTCTTGAATTAAATTCCTTAGGCACCATACTGTCCTCAAGAGGGGGCGGGTTAGGCTCTGCGCACCCAATGTCATCTTCTAAAATCAACTACTCCCTTTTCTATGTACTAATTATAACAGGAACGCTTATTGCATTAAATATTTATATTTGCAAAATCTAATTAAAATCATGCGTATTAAATTTCTTATATATATTCTAATTGCCGGACTGGTTTTTACCTTCCAGCAAAGCCAGGCGCAGAGTATATCCCTTGATAAACTTCAGAACATTAAAGTAAACCAGCTCTCCGATGCACAGATATCCGAAGCATGGAAGAAAATACAGGATTTGGGTCTTGCTGAACAGGATGCTTATAAATTGATGGAAGAGAAAGGTATGGATCCAATTGAAGTTAACCTTTTCAAACAAAGAATAAGCTTACTTGGTCTCAATAAGAGCGGAACTAAAATTTCTGAAATCAATAAGAAAGACGATATTGATTTCAGCAGAGATACCGCAAATCTTGTCAAAAAACCTGTTTCGATTGAAGCAATAAAGCCCTTCACTAACTCTGAATTAAGCATTTACGGAACCGAATTCTTTAATCAGACTTCAATTAAATTTGATCCCGATTTTAATATTGCAACCCCAAAAGGCTATGTGCTGGGTCCGGGAGATGAACTGATTATACTCCTAACAGGTCTTAATGAAAGCAGTGTACGCTCCAAAATAAGCCCGGAAGGCAATCTCCAGATTCCATATGCCGGGATTGTTTATGTGAGCGGTTTCACAATTGAACAAGCTACGGGTTTGATCAGAAATAAAATGGCAAAGGCATATCCTGCACTAAATAGCGGTCAAAGTCAATTGAATGTAAACCTGGGCAGTACCAGAACCATTAAGATTACTTTGGTTGGAGAAGTACAAACACCGGGATCTTACACCATTTCATCACTTTCCACACTATTTAATGCTTTATATCTTTCTGGAGGTCCTTCATTAAATGGCTCTTTAAGAAGCATTGAACTAATTCGCAATAATAAAATTTATAAAACAGTCGATTTTTACACTTTCCTGCAGCAAGGCCTGATGGATGGGAATATCCGTCTCGAAGATCAGGATGTAATCAATTTTCCGGTTTATCGAAAAAGAGTAAGTATCTATGGAGAAGTTAAAAGACCAGCGATATATGAACTCAAGCCGGAGGAACAACTGGATGACCTGATCAGATATGCAGGCGGTTATACAGATATTGCCTATCGCTCTATTGCAAAAATTGACCAAATCACTGAACTGGAGCGGGAAGTAAAGGATGTCCCGGCAAGTCTGTTCAGCGATTTCGTTCCGCGCAATGGTGATAGAGTTGAAATCGGATCTATTCAAAATAAATATGCAAACCGTGTAATTCTAGAAGGTGCTGTGAACCGCCCCGGAGTTTATGAGCTAAGTTCAGGATTGAGTCTTTCACAGCTTCTTAAGAAAGCTGATGGATTGAAACCTGAAGCCTATTTAGAACGCGCTTATATTAAACGTACCCTCCCAAATCTGGAAAAAGAGTTTATATCATTTGATCCTAAAACCATAATCAACGGTAAATCAGATATTCCCCTTCTAAGGGAAGACTCTATTATGATTCAGAACCGCTCAGAATTTATTACCGACCAGTATATCACCATTAACGGCAATATTAAAAACCCGGGCAACTTTCTTTACCGAAAAGGTCTGAAACTGACTGATGTGATCGCAATGTCAGGTGGTTTAAATGAGCAGGCCGCCGGACATAATATTGAAATTTCAAGGATTATTAAAAATAAGTCCGACAGTGTCGCCAACCAATTAGTAGAAACCTTTACTGTTAATCTGGATAATGCCGGACAAAGCTCTCAGGATATCGAACTCCAGCCACTCGATTATATCAATGTGCCAAGGCTTGTTAATTTCAGACCATTGGGAAATATTTCTGTGAATGGAGAAGTCTTATTCCCCGGCGAATATGCGGTTCAGAAAAGAGATGAAACCGCACTCGACTTTATTCAAAGAGCTGGAGGATTAAGCCCATACGGATCATTGGAAAGTGCCCAGATTTACCGGAACAGAATCAGGGTCGACCTCGATCTTACTCAAAGTACAATAGATCCGATAAGCAGAAAGAGTATGATTCTGCTTCCTGGCGACAGCATTTACATCCCCCGCATAATTTCTTTTGTTCAGGTTTCGGGTGCAGTAAGTAATCCTCAATATGTCAGCTATCAGGGCCGAAGATTTAAGTATTATATCAATTCTGCAGGAGGTGTTCTTGAAGATGCGCGAATAAAAGGCGCCTATGTACAATATCCAAATGGTTTAAATAAACCCGTACGCAACTTCCTGTTTTTCAGGAACTACCCTTCGGTAAAGCCGGGAAGCACCATTACTGTTCCAAAGAAGAATCCTGACAGCAGGTTCAGATTAGGATTTGCAGAAATATCAGGAATTACTTCTGCCGTTACAGCACTCATTGGCCTGGTTGCAATTTTATGGCGATAATATGAAACAGGACAACTATCCATTTGAACCGGAATTCTCATTCAAACAAACCATTGAAAACCAATGGGAAAACGTCCTTTATTTATGGAGTAAAAAAGGGAAGCTCATTGCCTTCGGGATTATCGGAGCAATCTTTGGAATTGTCTATGCATGGCTGAAGCCAATAACATACACTTCCAGGTTGACTTTTGTCGTTGAAGAATCCAAAGCAGGAGGGGGCTCCCTTCTTTCTGGCCTGGCAGGACAATTGGGCTTTGATCTGGGAGGTTTATCCGGAACAGGTGGAGTTCTGGCTGGCGATAATGTACAGCAATTATTGCGTAGTCAGAAAATGATCAAAAACACACTTTTAACTCCTTTTGGTGATTCAAGTACAGTTTCAATTGCAGATGAATATGCAAGAAGCTCTAAGCTGAGTGAAGCCTGGGGCAAAAAATATAATGATGGAAAGCCTATTCGTTTCCTATTAAATTCTGGAACTTATACCCGGCTACAGGATAGTTTGTTACAGCTAATCATCAAACGAATAAGTGATAAAGAACTTGCAGTAGGAAAGCCGGACAAAAAATTAAGCTTTTTCGAAGCCACGGTAACCATGCATAATGAAGCACTTGCACAGGTCTTTACTATCCGGCTGATAGATCAGGCAACCCGCTTTTACATTGATACTAAAACCAAAAGACAGCGTAATAATGTAAACAGACTACAGGCAAGAGCAGATAGTATCGGATTGCTCCTGAACAGGAAAACTTATTCTGCATCAGAAGCAAACAGTGTGATGCTTGATGTAAATCCCGCATACCCTACCGCAAATGTCGGGCTTGAGTTAAAACAAAGAGATAAACTGGTCCTGCAAACAATTTATGCAGAAATCGTAAAAAACCTTGAGATCAGCAGAACAATGTTAATCCAGGAAACTCCAACTTTCCAAATCGTTGATGAGCCGGAATTACCCCTCAAAAAGAACCGGACAGGTTATCTGATTTCTATAATTTATGGCGGACTGATTACAGGAATTGCAGGAGCACTTTTTCTGCTGCTTAGCAGGAAACAAGTGAAGAATAGTTGAGAATGGAGAGTTGAGAATTGAGAGTGAGAAATTAAATACCCAAGATTTTGACTATGCCATTTAAGTTGAAATCCTATTTGCTAATTTTCAAATTTGCTAATTTGCTAATTCTCTCCCCATTGGCAAATAGTCAAATCGTCTCATCGACAAATTCCAATGGAAGAGGTGACTGACGAAATCTACTTTCCGATCGCCTGTTAAGACTTACGAATTTACCTAGGCATCATATCGGTTAAATTCGTAAGTCACCAGGCTGGATGTGACTTACGAAATCGACTTTCCAATCGCCTATGTGATTTCGTAAGTCTTTACCCCCACCCAATAGCTATCGGGTTGCTAATTCTTTCTTCCACTTCCACCTAAAAAACATTCTTAAAGCAATTTTCTTTTGTAACCAGGATTTGCCTTTTAAATCTATGAATCGAACAAACAATTTCTTTTGTTCAGGGCTTAACTTGTTCTGAAAGGTATTATAGAAATCAGAAGTAAAACTAATCTGATCTTCAAACAAATCATTCTTTTTAAAGGAATGAATAATTTCAGAAAAGAGCCTTTTTAACCTTCCTTTCCTTTTGAAACCTCCAACTTCTGTTGCATTGTTTGCGTGACTACGGTAATACACCTGTGGCTCAGGCACAATGTCCGCCTTTCCAAAAGTATAAGCTATCATTGATATCCAGGTATCATGATTCAAGATTCCTTGATCAGGTATAGTTGAAAAATAAGAACGCATTGCCGGGTTCATCAAGATGGTACATCCATTGACAAAACAGCCAAAAAACAAAGTCTCAAGACAATAAATATATCCCCCCTGCCCCAATTCATTCCTGAAGGAGGAATTAATCAGATTTTTATCCTGATCAATCAAAATAAGATCTGAATAAACTATAGCAGGAGAATCAGCTTCGTCGATATTTTCCATGTACTTTGCCGCCAGACTTAATTTAGACGGAAGCCAGATATCATCCTGATCAGATAATGCGATGTAATTTCCGGGATTACAAAGTGAAACCGCTTTCTTAAAGTTTCCGATAAAGCCGAGTCGTTGGTCATTTATATAATAATTCAGAAGGCCCTTATTGTGGTAATATTCAAGAATTTCAGGTGTATTATCGGTAGATTGGTCATCACAAACAATGATTTCCGCAGGTCTGAGGGTTTGAGAAAGTATGGAATCCAGCTGTTCTGCAAGATATTTGCCACCATTATAGGTAGCCATGGCAACTGATATTGAAGGGTATTCAGAAATTCTCTGTTCAGTTTTAATCATTCTTCCGAAATAAGCCGGTATGTGGTACAGGCATTAAGCCTTCTAAATTAAGAAATTAAATTATTGCTTACGCAGGCCAAGAAAATGAGCGATCCGATAATATCGGATCCCGAGAAGACGGGAACCTCCTCATATATCCATTCCGATTTGAGAGGAATGTTTTTTTATTCCCGGAAGCCTCCCCCCTGTCTGCGCACAGAGCCTAACCCAACCCCCTCTTGAGGGGGACAGTATGGCGCCTAAGGAATTTGAGTAAAAAGGAAAATATTTTCTTTTAACACGATTTATAGGCGTCCAGTATCCCCCTCTTGAGGGGGAATTAAAGGGGGAGGAAGTTCTGGCCTTCGTCAGGATTGTAACCCTTAAATAATGACATTGAGCGCAGTCTGATTGTGCTGTTGTCTGAACTATGATTCAGGTGATTTATTTGATTATTATGAACCATTACAATCAGGCTAATTAATCTAATCAAAAAAATCACAGTTCAGACAAAATACAAACCTTTAAATCATTAATTTTAAAACCAACCGACAGGCAGATATTAAATAATAAACACCTGCCATCCTTCATGAAACAAAAACCCACATTTCATACCATATTTACAGATACAGAGAACTTCCACCTGGTTAAGGATGTTGGACAGCTCCCATACTTCATGTACAAAACAGAAGGCTATGATGCGGAATTAATCAGCTACAGGAATAATGAAGAATATCCATACCTAAGCAAAGAAGTTAAGGGATTGAAACTAACTTTCATCCCTGATAAGGGCAGATTTTTCTATTTTGAACTTGGAATATTGTCCTACCTATGGTCCTTCTCAAAATCAATCGATGTTTTAAACCTGTTCCATTTCAAAAAAGATCATTTACTTTATCTTCTTCTTTATAAAATCCTGAATCCAAAAGGAAAGGCTTATATAAAACTGGATATGGATCTCCTTTTTTTTAAAGATTATAATGCTTTTCTGTACTCTAAGTATTTGCTCAAGAACTACCTTTTGAAAGGAATAACAAAATGGATATTTAAATTAACTGATGTTTTTTCTGTTGAAACTGAAGAAGCCAGATCTTATCTAATAAAAGTTTATCCTGAATTAAAGCAAAAATTAATTTGCATACCTAATGGAGTGGACAATCTCTATCTCGACGAAGAAATTAAATTAAGATCCTGGGAAGAAAAAGAGAATATCATCATCACAGTAGGTAGAATAGGAACCCTTCAAAAAAACACTGAACTATTCCTGGAAGCATTAAAAGAAGTAGAATTAAACAATTGGAAAGTCTATATCCTGGGACCTGTTGAGGAAGGTTTTCAGAATTTCATTAAGCAATATTTTCTGGAACACCCTCAATTAAAAAACCGCATCATATTCACTGGAAACATTAGCGACAGGAAAGAGCTTTTTGAATGGTATAACCGGGCTAAAATATTCTGTTTAACATCAAGGTTCGAAGGATTCCCTATTACTTTCCCTGAGGCACTTTATTTTGGGAACTACATCATCAGCAGTCCTGTTTCCAGTGCTTTAGAAATCACAAATAATAGTAAGTTAGGCAAGCTAGCAAAAGCGGAAGCTCCGAATTTTGCCGCAGCAGTTCAAGAGTGCATAACAGAAGGGTTTTTGACTTCCAAACGATTTGAGGATACCCTCAAATTCTCAAGAAACAATTTTACCTGGCCCGGTATAGTTAAAAAACTGTCAGATAAACTGAAGGAAGATGCGTAAACAATTACTGAAAGATTCAGCTACGTATCTGGGTGGCAGCATTATTGTCCAGATCCTGAGTTTTATCGGGATGATATTTTTAATGCGCTTTCTTCCGGTTTCAGAATATGGAAAGTATACCTATATCATTGAATTCATCTCTATTTTTGCCTTCTTCTCTGATGGGGGATTTACGCAACATATCATTAAGGAAAGCAGCCAAAATCCGGGATCAGTAGAAAAAATATACGCCAAAGCACAATCAGCCCAGTTGCTGATCAGCGGATTGATGCTGGCTCTTATTCTGTGTATCAGCTATCCCACAAATTCGATACAGGACTTCTATTATCTTTCTGTATTCGGCCTGAGTGTTGTAATCAACGCATATTTCGCACCAATGTTGGCTATATTGATTGCATCAGGCAGAAAAGATCTGATCTTTTTTAAAGATGTTGTTTTAAGTATTGCAAGAATCTTGTTTATCCTCCTGGGAATCTACCTGAAAGCCCCCTTTGCTTATTTTATATACCTTGGTTTTATTAATTGTATTGTTCTATTCCTGCTTTTCCTTTATACACGTTATCAGGAGGACTATAAGTACATTTTAAACTATGAAATAAACATAGCCGGTAGTCTTGCCTTTATCAGGAATGGCTTCCTGTATACTATCCTGATGGCTGCAAATGTGATCTATAACAAAATAGACATCATTATGCTTGAAAAAATGATCGGGAGTACAGAAGTAGGCTATTATTCGGGAGCCACAAGGTTTATCTATCCCTTTATGTTCATTTCAGGCGCATTTATGACCGCGATCTTTCCTAAACTGGCAAAGTATTCTGAAGAAAAGGATAAATTCAAGATCATCCAAAATCTTGCCCTGTATTATCTTGGAGGAATCGGAATAGTACTTAGCACCTCCCTTTACTTAGGGGCTGATCTGATCTTTCAATTATTTTTTGTAGATAAATACGATGACTCCATACCCGTGTTTAAAATACTGGTCTGGTATCTGGCCATTGTTTTCATTTACGGACCAATCAGTAATAGCCTTGTGGCTAAAAACAAGGTTACATTTTTGGTCTACCTGAACCTGATTATGATTGTACTGAATGTTATATTGAATTTCTTTCTTATCCCAATTTATGGCGCAAAAGGTGCGGCAATTGCCACTATTATTTGCGAAATATTGATTCTGATTTCTGCGGTAATATATTGGAGGGAAATTGAGACCCGATAGCTGTCAGGTGGATAGTTATGAGGTGGATAAATATCGGTAGAATCGATTTTATCGGTTTACAAGCGCCGTTTGAGGCTGAGAAGGTTCTCGCTTCTACAAGAAGATATTATCGAATGACAAGCATTGTTGGGGAGGTGAGGACAATACAACCTTCGCTGACAAGAGATCTTCGGGTTGAGGAGGTTCCTGCTTTCGCAGGAATGACATAGGTTGGTGGGGAATAGGAGAATACAGCCTCCGCTGGAATCGAAATGCGGAACCGTATGATAAATGATTCCAATGTGTTCGTCGACGTATTTATGAAGACATTGGTACGGTCGCTCCATAGACTCCAGATTTAGCTGGGGTTGATGAGTTTGTTCGTTTATGGGCCAGTCCGAAAACCGAATCATTTCCCAGAGCTAAAGCAGGGGCTATTCTGCGATTCGGCTATCCCAGCGCTCAGTATTTTTTATTCAATCATCAACAAATAGACAAATTAACTCATTGACAAATTATCCCCCATTTGCTATTTTATCCATTCATTACAAGGTATAACATCCACAACAAGTCCTTTCCTTTCTAAACGGTCATTTTGATTCAAAGTAACAATTGTCCCTCGTTTTAGTTTAAAAAACTCCATCGCCTCAATCATTCCATTCAGCTCACGATCAAGATTGTCCTGATCTAAATGATAGCATACCTGTACGGCCTGAGTTATTGCTCCTTTATTGAATACAATAAAATCACATTCTCCTTTCTCTGAGAAATAATAGATTTCTTTATAATTCCGTCTTAAATGTAAATAAATCAGATTTTCAAATTTGCGTCCTTTATCATCAGTAAAAGAACCTGAATTTACACTTATCATACCCGTATCAATGGCATATATTTTTCGGGGATTAACCAATTGTTTTCTGATGGAATAGCTGAACTTAGGTACAAACTGTATTAAATAAGCATATTCTAAATGGGATAAATATTCCATTATTGTACTGGTAGAGGCTATGTCAAACATACTTTTCAACCGGTTACCGGTAATCAGCTTTGCTACATTAGATACCAGATACAGTCCCAGTCTTTGAAGATTCTTTACATCTCTTATTCCATACCTTAGGGCAATGTCTCTTATGAGGATATCCTCAAATAAATGCTGAAGGATCTCATCCTTCTCGTGCTTCACATATTCGGGAAAGCCTCCGGTATCCAGATACTTTAATATAGAATCTTCATCCGATTTTAGTTTTTTAAATAAATTGAATTCCTGGTAGGAAAAGGGAAATAACTCTTTAGTAATATGCCTTCCGGTTAATTTAGTTCCTAACTCCCGACTCAATAAAGAAGCATTCGACCCTGTCACAACTAATTTATACCCCTCATCCAACTTCTGACGTACATACTTTTCCCATTCGGGTATAATCTGGATTTCATCAAAAAGCAATACTTTAGTTCCTGAATCTTTTATCACCTCATCCAGGCGCGAAAAATCATTAGGCTCAAACTCATATAATCTCGGATCTTCAAAGTTCAGATATAAAGCATCCTGGTATTTATCTTTCAATAACTGGAAAAGCAAGGTACTTTTTCCGCATCTGCGTATTCCTGAAACAATCAAGACATGTGAAGACAGATCGGGAAGTGATTTTAATGCCTCCCGTTGCAAGCCTGTCTCCTGAATGGAAAAGTTTGCTTTTTGAGCCTCTATAATCCGGTATATAGTTGATTTAAGCAACATTGCAAAATTGTTTGATACCAATATACACTTTTATACTTTAATATCGAACAAAATTGTTTGATATTAAAAAACAAGTATGCATTGCCATCAGTTAATTGTTGTCTGTGCCGAATAGGCGGTTAGTGATGATTTGGTTAGAAAAAGCCTGCTGAATCTCCTGCGTGTTCATTTCATAGACAAATTAACTCATTGACAAATTATCACTCATTCGCGAAGACGAAATCTCCCTTCCGCTCCCCCATGTGATTTCGTAAGTCTTCCCATTCTCCACTCTCAACTCTCCCCTCTCAATTACCTAAAACCTATACATCACCCCCACTTTAACCTGATAATTAATCCTGTCCCAGCCTATATGAAAATAATCAGGTGGGCGGTTATAGAGCACATACTGATAATTAAGTGAACGGATCATAGCACCCTTAGCACTAAATACAAGGTTTTTATAATCCCAGTCGGCAGAAACCGCAGCGCTCATGTCCACATAATGTTTATTGAAAACAGGTGGATCAATGTACATCTGATAATAGAAATCGTTATTATGAAGATATCGTTCAAACTGAAGCCCTATTCTTTTTAATCCCTTAAACCAACTGATATCCAGCGATTGAAGATTACTACCCGGACCTATTCCCGCTCCTAATACCTGCCCCATATGAGTATAGCCCTGCCTGACAATAGAACTTGTATACCAGCCACCCTTTTCAGGAACAGAAGTTTGCTGTAACTCGGTAAATTCTAATGAAAACTGAACATATTCACCCGGACGCTTATTCAAAGGCAGAATTTTTCTCAATCCAAGCAAATAGGCTGCTGACTTGTCGGGTTCTCTTAAAAACGCGGTTATACTATGTTTACCCTGATGTCCGTATTCCCCGTAGATCTCTGCTTTCGCTTCCTGCATAACCCAACGAAAGAACAAGCTGGAATACCTGTCTCTGATTGATGCGGCCTCCTTACTTTCAAAGGGCAGTAACAAAGGAAGAAAATCTGAAGGCCTGTTCCCCGCATCCTGCTGATACATCTGGGATACCTGGCTTGCACCGATAAAGAGTCCCGGAGCCCCTTTCGGATTATACGTTAAAACAAATCCCGAAAGAAAACGCCAATCATTCCTTTTGGGCACATAAAGCGATTTGCCTTCATAGACTCGATTCTCCTGAGGTGGCAGAATACCGGAATTATCCAGTCGTCCGGCAATTAGCTGGGCTTCAAAAGAACCAATTGGTGTTTGAACAGGCCGGCTGGTATTCAGGGTGATATGTTTAAAACCAGGTGCATTATTACTCATCAGCAGGGAACTCCTTCTGCCCGGCCCCCACCAAAGATTCTCATTCGAAATACCAATAGAAATCGGATCGAAAGTTAAACGGACACTACTTTGTCCCCATAATAATTTTGAATAGGGATCTTCTCCATAACGCTCTGTGATATCAGAGACATTAAAATAATTATTATAATATTTGGCCCAAACCACATCATATTGTTCCGATGGAAAGCCCTCAAACTCTGCATTCTCAGCATAAACATATTCCGGCTTTAATTGAATACTCAAAGGCCCATATTTGAAGAAAGCTCCAAAACTCAAAGAGGTCTGATTCCCTTTTGCCGGAATCATGGTTCCGTCATTCCAATCATATGGCAAAATCGAATTGTACTGATGTTGCAAACTTATTGGTAGTAGCTGAATAATACCCTTATTACCAGGCACGTTTAATCGGTTATTAAACTTAAAAAGTCGCTTATCAGCAGAAATTGTATCAATCCCTGAATTCAATTGATCCCCGGCATAGATTGGTCTGATTGTAAAAGAAATGAGTGAATCCTTATTACCCAACAATTGCTCTCTGCGATAGGAATCCTCGAGAACAGGCATACCTACAGGCAGTGTCTGTGCAAAGCTTATTCCTGAAATAACAAGTAATTGCATGAGGATAAATAATATGGATTTTTTACGCTTCATATCATCTGAATTCAATTACCTTAACCATCATATTATCGACCGACCAGCTTTCATTACAATTTTTATTGGCTGCATCCGGATCCTCCAATTGTGCAAAGCATCCTATATCCAGAGTGCTTTGGGTATGTTCAATAGTACGTAGTATCCGGTACTTCGAAGTGCCCCCCTTAGAATCCTTTAATTTACAGGCTCCGGGCAGATCAGTTTTAATCGCATTACTATTGGGCTTATTATTAAAGAAAACAAATCCACCATTAACCTGCGATGGTTGCAATACCGGAAAAGCCTGAGAGCAGTTCGTACACAAACCATTCGCAAAGGTTGAATAAATTGCACTCCAGCCATCAATATTCATGATCCAGATATCCGGACCCTCAGGCTTTACCGCATTTCCATCCCATGTATCATGTATATAAAGGTCAAAGCTGATTTGAACCATATTATGTTTTGGTAAGCTATCTAATTTTAAGAGAAACCCATTTTGAGAATATCTGCCTATAACCTTTGAACCATTGTAATCTTCAATTTTACCATCAATGATCCCCGACAAATTACTGCCTTCAAAATCATCCCTGTAAATTATGGTCTCTTTTTGCAAGCCTTTGCAGGATGCAATAGAGATTATGATGAGGAAACTTACAAGTATATGTTGAAATCTATTGTGCATTAGAAGAGTATTGAGTATTGAGATTAAATTCTGCTTCATTTAAAAACATCTGTCATTAGTACTGTCATCCAGGAGGAACCTATTAACTATTTACAATTATTTGCTATTAATCAATATTTTATGTCATCCCGACGCAGGAGGGACCTAAAAATTATTACCATTGAGCACAATCCCCAGGCGCCTCGCTTGTCCCCCTCAGGAGGGGGTAGGGGGAGGATTTGCATTCGAAACCTCCCCCAATTGCTCTTGCCTTACGCGCCCCCCTCCAAAGGGGGACATGAATTCTGCTTCAATTAATACCTTCTATCCATTCAACAATCTCATTCGCTCTTAGTATGACGGAACCACCCGATAGCTATCGGGTTGCTAATTAGCTCATTCTCTAATTTGCTAATTTCCTGCCCCTCATTTAACCCGGAACATGTAACTGACGAAATCCCCTTTCCGCTCCCCCCATGTGATTTCGTAAGTTGAAAAGTTCAGACTTACGAATTTACCTAGCCGATATGTCGGTTAAATTCGTAAGTCACTTTTCTAGTATTCTAGTATGCGACTGACGAAATCGACTTTCCGCTCCCCCATGTGATTTCGTAAGTCTTTATCACAATTTGCTGATTTGCTAATTTTCAAATTCACTAAAACCTATACATCACCCCCACCTCCCCATTCACATGAAAAGCATTTTTATTCGCTGAGCCAAAAGGTCCCGACAGCCATTGATAATTAACCGACTCTATCGCCTGCAATTTTGCATTGAAGATAAATTTTTTATAATCCCAGTTACCTACTGCTGCGGCGCTGAAATCTATCCATGGACCATAGCCAGAAGCACTTGCAAGATCTCCATTGTGTTCATAGCGCTCAAATTGCAGCCCTATTTGCTTCAACCCTTTTACCCAACTAATATTCACAGACTGGAAATTCCCACCGGGGCCAATTCCTGCACCCAGAACCTCCCCTCGATTTGTGTAACCATGTAATACCTGGCTATGCGTATACCATTCACCAGCGTCCCTTAGGATACGATCAATTGATTGCTCCATATGAGTTAATTCTATACCCAAGTGGATGTATTCATCCTTCCTGCCTTTATAAGGAATAAGTTTACTTATTCCCAATGTATAAGCCCTCGAATGTTCAGGGCTCATCAGAAAGTCACGGGTATTGTAGGAATGATCGTTCAGACCATATTCGAAATAGACTTCGGCCCGGGATTTAGTTAAAAGCCAGCGGGCAAACACAGCAGTGAGCTGATCCCTTCTCTTAGCATCTTCCTTCGTATTTATTTTCTGAAATGCCTGAAAGAATGGCAAATAATCTCCAAAACTATCATCCATATCCTCGCTATAGGTCTGAAAACTTCTGGTCAGGCCCAGAAACAGGCCGGGAACCCAGCGGGGTTGATAGCTTAACACTAGTCCTGATAAGTACCTCCAGTCATCAGATAAGCCATCAGTATAGCCTGAACCTTCCAATCGTCCTGCAATAATCTGCGCTTCTATGGATCCGATTGGAGTTCTGACTGGTCGGCTGGTATTGAGGGTGAGATGTTTAAATCCAGGAGCAGTATTACTCATTAGGATCGAATTCTGTTTCCCAGGGCCCCACCAAAGATTTTCATTGGATAGACCGATTGAAACCGGGTCAAAATTCAAACGTACACTGCTTTGCCCCCAGGATAGCCTGGAGTAGGGATCCTTACCAAAACGTACCGGAAGATCCGCGGAACCTAAATGTGATCTGTATTCCCTGAATGTTCCATTTCCTGCAAAGACATATTCAGGTCTGATTTGAACGCTTATCGGACCTGCTTTCGCAAAGAAACCCACACTGACAAGGCTCTGATATCCTTTAGCCGGGATCATCGCTCCGTCATTCCGGCTATAAGAAGGATGCCCATTATATCGTTGCTGCCATGAAAAAGGAAGGATAAGAATTTTGCTTTTGCCAGAAGCTGAGCCATAGATTTGTTTCCCAGAATCCAATAAAGTATCTACTGCTCTGCGGTTCTTCGTTTCAATTAAAAAAGGAAAACTAGGGCGAACTGTAAAAGAAATTGTAGAGTCCAGTTCCCCATTTAACTGCTTTCTAAGGTAATAATCTTCTAAAACAACTGAACCAAGAGGAAGGCTTTGTGCGAAAACAAATTCAAGATTCATTATTAAGAAAAACAGAATAATAAAATACCGTCCTGTGATTTTCCTTTTTAATCGTGAAAGTTCTGAATACGCTCTGATCACAAATTCAATATTTATCTTCAGCTACTAATTAAAGATCAGATATAGATTTGTCAGGTATCTCAACCGGGCTATCAAGCTCTTCGTAAATAGAATTATTACTTTTAAATTCAGGTACAATTTCCTTCATCTTCACTACTACCTGCCTGTCCTTATATTCACAGCTCAATTTGATCAGCTCAGAAATGTGTTTACTGATTGTTTGAAAATGATACTCCCTTACCTGTGCAACCATGATCTTTTCATGATGGGTAGGCATGGTATTCTCCAGATCATTTAATAATTCTTCGTAAAGTTTTTCACCGGGACGAAGGCCCGAAAATTCAATCGCAATATCCTGATGAGGCACAAGGCCTGAAAGTCGAATCATCTTCTTCGCTAATTCGATAATCTTAACCGATTTACCCATATCGAAGATAAAGATCTCACCACCTTCACCCATTGACCCCGCTTCCAATACCAGACGGCATGCTTCAGGTATGGTCATAAAATACCGGGTAATATCCGGGTGTGTCACCGTAATTGGTCCCCCTTTTTGGATCTGTGCCTTAAAACGCGGGATTACAGATCCATTTGATCCGAGAACATTCCCGAAACGGGTAGTAATGAAGAGTGTGTTTACATTTGAACGATCCTCATTCAGATGACTCAGTCCGTTAGTATAAATAGTTGGCTCCTTATACTTGAAGGAATTAAATAAGGATTGTACATAGATCTCAGCGATTCGTTTAGACGCTCCCATTACATTTGTAGGGTTAACCGCCTTATCTGTGGAAATCATTACAAATTTATGAACTCCATATTTTAAAGAAAGATCAGCCAAGGTTTTAGTCCCCATCACATTCGTTCTAACAGCTTCGCCTGGATTATGTTCCATCATTGGAACATGTTTATACGCAGCCGCATGGTAGACATAATGGGGCTTAAAAGTCTGGAACAGTAGCTCCATGCGGAAACGATCCCTCACATCCCCGATGAAACAATGAAAATTGTTCTGTAGATTATTTTCCTGTAACTCGAGATGCAGCTCATGGAGGGGGGTTTCACTCTGATCATTTAGTATGATCATCTGAGGTCCAAACTGAGAAATTTGACGGACGATCTCTGAACCGATAGAACCTGCAGCGCCTGTTACCAATACCCTCTTCCCTCTCAGTTGTTCAGAAATGATCTCATTATGGATTTCTATAGGTTCCCGTTCTAAAAGATCCTCAATTTTAATATTTTGCAATTGCTTGCTCGACAACTGTCCGTTAATCCAGGAACGTACAGGCGGCAAAGTCAATACCTTAATATCATTCTCGAGGCAAAGATCCACAATCCTATTCTTTCTATCTGGAAGGATGTTTTGAGAGGCTATAATCAGATCATCAATCTTATCCTGTTTGATCAAATTCAAAAACTCCCTTGTATGATAGATTTTTATACCGTCTATAGCTTTGCCTGTTTTACGCTCATCATCATCAATAAAGGCTGTTAAAAGCATATTCACCTTATTATCATGATCCAATGTCCGCTTAGCAGCAATTCCCGCTTCCCCTGCCCCATAAATAATAACCCTGCGTTTATCCATCCTGAAATTCTTTACATACATAAAGAAGTATTTCACCATCACCCGGTAAGTAATCAACAGTAAAAACCCGGTCAAGCCATTAATCACCAGGATCACATTGGAGATATAAGGTGCATTATGAAAGCTGACCAAGACTAAATTAACAAGAACAAATAAGCCATTGCTGATCAGGACAGAAAATAATATACGGAACGAGTCTTGTGCGCTAGTATAGCGAATAATACCTGCATAGGTCTTGATAATCAGGAAAACAAAACTATTTAATATGCTGAATACCAGTATATTACGACTAAGTTCATTGGCATTAATTTCCTCTATATTGAAATTATATTTCAGGAAATAGGCAAAGCAAAGTGAAAATGCGCAAACAAAGAGATCCAAAGAAAAAATGATCCAGCGCGGTACTATATTGATATGGTTAAACAAGGTTGTCGTCTTAGTTTATTAACAAATATAGTATAATTACTAATTCAAAGTATTTCTTTAGAAAATTGAGCCCTTATAGCTATCATGTGGAGTTGAGGTTCCTCCTGCGTGATGACACAGAGAAGATAATTTGAATTGAGCTACAATTGTTCCTAAAGGACAAATCGTTTCATTGGCAGATCATTTTCCAGTTGATAATTGAGCAAATTGAGTTCTTTGCTATTCATTTGAAATTAAGAAGATGTCATCCCGATCCGCTCTTCGCGGGAGGGAACTTAGGGAGCAGGACATCCCTTAGATATTTCTAAGATATAAGACAAAAAATATCCCAAAAGGTTCCCTGGTTCAGAGCTGGGAGGAAAAGGACGACAGGGGGAGTTTGGAAATTATAATGTTTGATCGATGTTTAGGAGGGCCTCACCCTATCAACAGATCTACTTAGGCTTGGTTTAGAGCCTCCCTCTCCAAAAGAGAGGGGAATAATGGGTCCCTGGTATTAATCAAAGTCTGCATATTGATCAATTGAGGAATTTAATTTCCTGAAAGTGCTGTACAAAAGGAGATCAAAACTGATAGAATGGATGATCCTTTCTGTTCTGATCTTATATTTAACCAGTCTGTGAGCCACAGACCAGGGAATATAATCATACCTAAATCAGCTCCATTGAAGTATATGGTATTACCTGAATATGATTACTTCTTCTCTGAATACTGCTTCCTCCATAAATAACAGTACCCCCTTCTTGTTGGCTTATTTTATTCCAAAACTTAATGCCTTTAAAATAATCATTGGTAACTGTTTGTCCTGATTTAATTTCAACAGGGCAAAGCTCAGAAACTTTGTCTATCAGCAAATCAATTTCGTTTCCTACATTATCCCTCCAAAAAAAAAGATTGCTGACCTGTGCTATATTAAACCTGCGTTTCAGAAAATCAACGATAACCATATTTTCAAACAGCGAACCTTTAAAAGGATGCAAGTCTAATTGTTGCGCATTTTGAATACCTAATAATGCTGTTGCTAATCCTGTATCACAGAAATAGAGTTTAGGCATTTTCACAATTCGCTTATTAAAGTTTTTATGGTAAGGTTGCAATCTAAATACTACGAAGCTGCTTTCTAACACACTAATCCAGGAACCAATGGTTTTTGTATCCACGCCAACTTCTATGGCTAAACTATGCATATTCAAAAGCTGTCCGATCCTGCCGGCGCAAAGCCTTAAAAAGCGCTCAAAGGTTATTAAATTTGCAATATTTTTTATTAAGCGAACATCCCGTTCAATATAAGTTCTAATATAATTTATGTGCCATAATGCTGGATCAATGTTCTCTTTGTACAAAGAAGGATAGCACCCTTTAAATAATCTTTGTTCTATGGTACTTTCCGTGTCGTTTATTTCATTTAAAGTAAGCGGCAATAAATTTAGATAGCCAACCCTGCCTGCCAAACTTTGTGAAATAGTTTCCTGCAATAAGAAGTTGTTGGAACCCGTTATGATAAACATGCCATTGATTTCTGACTCATCCAGAATTTGTTGCAAATAAGAAAAAGTTTCAGGTACTCTTTGCGCTTCATCAAAAATAGCTCCATTAGGATAATTGGCTAAAAAACCTCGTGGGTCATCTGTAGCAAATAAACGGGTGTCTGGGTTTTCAAAATTCACATAAACTTTATCCTTAAATATCATTTTAACCAAAGTAGTCTTACCCGACTGCCTCGGACCAACCACCGCTACCGCCTTAAATTGTTCAGCCAATAGTTTTATTTGTTGTTCAGCTTCTCTTTTAATCATAAAGCAAATTTACAATAATGGAATTAAATTCCAGTATTGTAATATTTATATTTTATATTATCATTATAGAAAGCCTTCGGTTCGGGCAGTGCTCCACTCCCCAAAAGAGAGGGAATTAAAGTAATTACCGTCCAATTAAGTTTTTTACAGTCCGGTCTGAAAGAACAATTATCGAATAAACATCCCTTGTATATTTTAGCCAACCAGATTAACTGGCAATTATTTGAAGATAGTTTCAGGAAGCATTACCGGGAAGATTTTGGCCGTCCGGCTAAACCCATCCGGTTGATGGTGGCATTAATCCTGTTAAAGCATATTCGTAACGTGAGACTTCAGGGCAGAACGGAAAAACAGAAAAATCCATACAGCACAAAAGACCTCAAGAGATATGCGTGGGTACTGGCAAGACTGGGTGGCTGGAAAGGGTATGAAAGCAAACGCACTCCAGGAATAACAACTTTATGGATTTGACTCAAATACTTTAAAGCCGCAAAAGAAGGATGGGATACACACAGAAATGTGTCCACACGATAGGATAGCTATCGGGTCGCTCATTGACAAATTGTTCCTCATTCGCGACTGACGAAATCAAATTACACTCGCCCATGTGATTTAAGTCTTAATTTGCCAATCTTCGTCCCATCAAATGCTCCCTCCCCTCAACAGCAAACCTTAACCCCACAAAAATAATCCCCGAAACCACAATAAAAATCAAAAAAGACGCTGAACTCCAATTAAAAGATAAAATCAACACATTAACCATTAATTGCACCAGCACAAACATTGCGGATACTCCTAAATGCGGCCAGCCTTTCACATTAGCCAGGTACTGATAGAAATGACTGCGATGGGCTTCAAAGATATTCTCCTTCCGGATTAGCCTGAAAACAATAGTGCTAACCGCATCCAAACCATAGAATAATAATAGACCGATATATTTCAAATCTCCACTCTTAATAATAAGAAGCAGAAGGAAAAAGATAATGATAAAAGCCATACTCACACTTCCGACATCCCCAGCAAAGCATTTAGCTTTCCTTCTGAAATTAAAGAAAATGAATACAAGTAAAGATAGAGCGGCGACAATCAGCCATTCACTTAAAGCGAATGAAATATGAAATTCATTAATAAAAAATAAGCTTAGTACGGTAATAAGGCTATAAGCACCTGTTATTCCATTTATACCGTCCATAAAATTATAGGCATTGATAGTACCGATAACCAAAATATAAACTGGTATAATAATCCAGACAGAATGAGACATTAAATCTGCCTGCATAAAGAGTAATGGTACAGCAATCAAATGAACCAGAAGCCGTATCTTATTGGATAAAGGTCGCATATCGTCATAAAAGCTGACAATGCCAATAAGTAAAAGACCAGAAGTAAAAAGGGGATATTGAAAGCCACTGAACAGGGCTTGAAGTAAGATAGCTATTGGAAAAATAATACCACCCCCCCGAATCGTTATCCTGGAATGTGAGCTTCGGTGATTCGGCTTGTCAATTATTTTAAACTGAACCGACAACTTGAAATAAATCAAGAGCAGAAAAGTTAATACAGGCAGATATAAAAGATACAGCATAGCTGCAAAGGTTATTTAATTCGGGGAATTAAACAAGATGTATTCAGGATATTATATAAATTTTAAATAGCTTTTCGAAAGGATTTTATTGTTTTTATGATACCATCTTTAGCAAGAACAGTAAATTCTTTCCCCAAGGCATTTTTGATTTTAGAGTTATCAACTATGTAACTCTCCGTTAGTTTATTTAAGCGTTCTGTAGTTAAAGGAAGTTTAAATATATCACCCAGCTTTGCTAGAGATCTAATCAATATCGGACTAATTTTCCATAGTTTGGGCTTTATGTTTTCTGCAATAGAAATTAGCTTAATTAACTCATTGGTAGAAAGAGGTTCATCATCAGAAACATGATATACTCCAGAAGGAATATCGTCTCGACTAAGTAGTTCACTAATCACAAAACATAGATTCTCAATACTCAAAAATGAACGCTTATTATGAAAAGCCGCAAGCGGATATGGTATTCCTTTTGAAACCAATTTATAAAGTAAATTAAGATTCCCTTTGCTTCCAGGCCCATGAATCATACATGGGCGAAGGATATAAAATGACTTACCGGTGGGTAATGGCTGGCTCTGGATATACTCCTCTGCCAATAACTTAGATTTACCATAATCTGTTTGAGGATTAGGAACATCAGTTTCGGTCAGTGATTTGTCGACAAAATCTGCACTAGCTTTTACAGAACTAATAAATATAAATTTTGATGCTTCTGATTTAATAAACAGGTCAAAAAGCATTTTGGTAAGTTCATAATTAGCAATGTAATACGACAAGGGATCCTCAACATTTTTCAGATCATGTGCTTTACCAGCTAAATGAACAATACTAGATATGTTTTTCTCCTTGAGAAGGTTAGTTGTTAAACTATCAAATCTAAGTCCAGATTGCCTAGAAACATGAATAATATTAAAGTCCTTTCTATCCAAGTAAGAGCTAAGGTTTAATCCCACAAAGCCGGTAGCTCCGGTTAATATAAGATTACGAATCATTACTCAAATATTGCGGTATAAAGTCTTGAGATTCTGAAATATAACTACATCAGAGAATTTATCAATAGCTAGTTGACGACTGTAACTACCCATACCATTTAGTAAATGCGGATTATTAAGTATATTTTTTACTGATAATACAATAGCAGAATCAGAACGAGGTTCAACAAGAAATCCATTTTTACTTTCCTCAACTGTAAGATTGCACCCTGGAGTGTCCGCCACGATTAATGGAAGACTCATTGAAAGTGCTTCCAGAAGGCCTCTGGGTATACCTTCTCGATAATAACTTGGATATATAAAAACATCAGAAGCCGCCAATAACTCTCTCACATCACTTCGTTCGCCCAGAAAACAAACATTCTTATTTCCCTCATTTTCAGCAATGTACTTGAGAGTAACATGTCTGGGATTGTTAAGATCTGGACCGCCAACGATAAATAACTTAACATTTTCAAACTCCTTGCCAATAGTTGTGAATGCGTTGACTAACTCAACTATACCTTTTTCCCATATTAAACGGGAGACACAAATAAAGAGTAAATCAGTTGGGCCTATTTTAAATTTATCTCTTAATTCATCTCGGTTAAAGGTGTCAATATTATAAACCAAGGTGTCAACACCACTGCCCTCCACCAACTTAATCTTGGCTTTCAAAAAATTAAAAAATGTCAAGTCCTTCATGTCAGAGGGATTCTGAACAATTGTGGTTTTGGAAAAACAAATCAAAAAAAAGTATATTAAATCACTAATCAATCGGTAGGTCCTGAATTTTAGGCTCCTGTTCGAATATGCAATCCCAAGACCTGTAACATGTATTATTGTTTTTCTTCCCGAAAATAAATTAGCCACAACATTCATCAGATTGGGGAAAAAACGAAAAGAATGGATTATATCGACTTCAGTTTCATGAAAGATTTTTTTAAATACACGCAGAACTTGCCAGAATTGTTTGAGCCAGTTTGTATTACGCTTAAGATCATACGTATAAACAATCAAATCAACACCCCGTATGTGATCAGCATAACCATCATTTGGAATTAAGATAGAAACTTTAAATCCATCATCAATTAATGACCTTGCATATTTAAGTCGAGATTTGTAAAAATCTAAGCCTGAATTTTCTACTAACAGTACCGATTGCATCACTTCCAAATTAACTTAATTCATAAGATCTAAATAAAATTAGGATTAGCTTGAAGTATCTAAGTATAAGTTTCTAAACCTTTTCATCACATCCACAAACTCATATCTTTGATTAATCCTTTTACGAAGTTTTTCTGAAAAAACAGCCTTTTCCTCATTGGTAAAATTAAGTATTTGTATGGAAGCATCTGCCATTTCTCTGTTTTGGCCAGGATTGTAGATTTTACAAATCCCATCAAGAATTATTGGAATCTCACCGACATTTGTTGTAACAACCGGTAGCCCATAACACATAGCTTCTGCCAAAACATTAGGAAACGCCTCCCCCCTGGATGTTACTAAAAGCAAATCGAGTCCGCACATAACATTCTTCATATCTGAACGCTGACCAAGCAAGAGGTATTTTTCACTACTCAACTTTGTTTCTATCTGACCTACGAGCTCATGATTTGATTTGTCGCATCCAGAGCCTATAAAAACGAAAAGACAATTTTCGTAAACCGCACTAATATAGCTAGATACATCGATGAAGTTATCAAAACCTTTCTGAACGTCATAACGGCCAATAATACCTACAAGCTTTATTCTAGGTGTGCAATTTATTTCAGAGCGCAGCGCTACCCTCGCAGAATCTGAAAACATCAACTCTTTTGTATTGTAACCATTGGGAATAACTTTTATCTTCAATTTATTATAAAAGGCAAACTTCACATGGTTCATCATAGCTACATTTGAACATGAAATTATTTTATGAGGAATATGACTTGACAACAAACCACATAATCTAATAAATAGGAAAGTATGAAGTTTATTCTGAGAGATACTTATATTTGACTGTCTTATACTCCAAAATATTCTGGAAACTTTCTCAAAAGAGGCTGCAGTACCACCAATAAGATCTGAAATATAAAGCCAAGTATGAACAACCTCAGGTTCTATTTCTTGTATCTTTGCTCTAAGTAACCTAAACTGCTTTAAGAAACCGAACGGATTCCATGTAAAGTTCAAACAATGAACTTTACATCCACTTTCCTTAAATTTATCTAACATTTCGCCTCCGGGAAATAGAAATATTATATGACAATCGAACTCCTGGGACATATACTTGCCAAGATTTAGAAGAAAAATTTCGGCTCCCCCTACGGATGGCTTATTGATTATGAAACAAACAGGATTTCCCAAACGATTACTTTAATTATTTGTAATAAGACAGATACCATTCAACAAATTTTGCTAGTCCTTCTTCAATACTAACTTGGGGTAAAAAACCAAGATCATCCTCAATTGCTGAAACATCAGCAAAAGTTGAAACGACGTCTCCAGGTTGTATTGGCAACATATTAATCTTGGCTTTTATCCCAATTTTATTCTCAAGAATTTTGATAAAGTCAACCAACTTAATTGGATTACTATTCCCAATATTATATATTTTATATGGGGCAGATGAACTCGAAGGTTCTGGATCCAACCCGTTCCAAAGAACATTTGAAGAAGCAGGATGATTTATTACCTTGGCCACACCCTCAACTATATCGTCTACATATGTAAAATCACGCATCATTTCTCCATAGTTGAACACATCAATCGGTTTACCCGCAATTATAGCCTTCGTAAAAAGATATGTAGCCATATCAGGACGACCCCAAGGTCCGTAAACCGTGAAAAATCTCAAACCAGTGGCTTTCAAGCCAAAAAGATGGCTATAAACGTGCGCCATTAGTTCATTTGACTTTTTACTGGCAGCATATAATGATATTGGATGATTTACTTGATCTGACGCAGAAAAAGGTATTCGTTGATTTAATCCATAAACACTTGAACTACTTGCGAAAACTAAATTGCGTACATTATATATCCTGCAAGCCTCCAAGATATTTCCGAAGCCCACAATATTACTATCTATATATGCTTCAGGATTTGTTAAACTATATCTAACCCCAGCTTGTGCCGCGAGATTTACAACGCAATCAAATTTATTATCTTTGATCAGATTAAAAAGAAGTTCTTTGTCTACAATATCCCCACAAAGAAATGTTAACAACCCATGTTTATTACTTTTAATGGGCTTTTCAACATCTTGCTTAAACCATTGAATACCGAGCTCTGACAGCCTATCTATTTTGAGGCTTACATCATAGTATTCGTTAAGATTATCAAAACCATAAACCTCGTTCCCAAGTTGAATCAGCTTTTTTGTAAGATGAAAACCTATAAAACCTGCAGCACCAGTTATCAATATTTTCATTAAATGCTTATTTATTGTTTTGATTGCAATAATTGTTATTATGTTAAGTATGAGCAATAGAATTGCATGATCGTACTTAAGCTCTTATAGCTAGAATGAGCACAGTTATATCTCAAAAATCTTTGTAGCTGAACTGTCAAACTCATTACTATGAGTAATTATGATAACAGTATAACCCAATTCATGATTTAACTCATGTAATAGTTTATGGATTAAAGAAGCATTTTTGGAATCCAATGCACTTGTCGGTTCATCTAGAAATAAAATTTCCGGCTCTCTGTAAAGAGCTCTAGCAATTCCAATCCTTTGAGCCTGTCCACCTGAAATTGAACCACCCTCTTGCGAAAGTGTATTTGAACCGACTTGTTCTTTAATTTCGATCAATTGAGCATTTTTTATTACTAATTCTAGTAGTTCCTGATCCACTTCTGAAGGTAAAACACCCAGACAAATATTTTCTTCAAGTGAACCCTCTATAATAACTGCTTTCTGGGGCACATAACCCAATTTTGAATGCCAAAATCGTTGATCCATTTCTCTAAGATCTTTCCCGTCGACAAGAACACGACCACTATCGGGATTGATTAGGCCCATGATTATTTTAACAATAGTCGATTTGCCCTTTCCACTCTTCCCTTTCAGTAAGACAAAATCTCCCCTTTTTACAGACAAATTATAATTTGAAAATAATTTATGTGAGCCTTTGTAACCGAAACTCACATTCTCTAATTTAACCTCCTCTTTAAACAAAGTGTTTGTTATTTTTCTTACTTTGTTAGTTATAGGCTGGCTAACTGATGAAACTTGAAAGACATCATAAAGGACATTGATTTGTTCCACACTAAATTTCAACTGGGTCAAGGCACTTGATATTCTGGTAAATGATGGTGCAATTCGAAAGATTGATGTCACAACAATGCCTATTGTTGGAATAAAATTGTCGTTACTTTTTGAATTGATTATTAATATTAAAATCACCACCACAGCGGCGATCTCAATAATCCCCTTAGGAATATTTGCAATCAAATTATTCTTCACCTGTGCATTTGTGAAAATTTCAGACTGATCTCTTACTCTATTTAAGAAATAACCTCTGATATTATAAAGTTTGATCTCCACATATAGGCTATAAATATTTTGCACTTCGGTTATAGTCCGGGAGATAGATTCGAATCGAATCTTGCCAAGGTAAATTATTTGCTTCTTGAAAATATAAAATGGTAATAAGCCGAATAGGAATACAGAAATAATCAGAATGGTAGATGATACAGGCAGAGTAACAAATATTAACCCAAGAAGTACAAAAACGACTACTGTCTCAGACACAATTGTTAAAATGGAAAGAAGAGACCCGTATGAAATCTGGCCAACCTGCTCGGCAGTATTTCGTATGAGCTCGGCGCTTTTAACGTTGGTAAAATCCAAAAAGTTAAGGTTGGTATATTTAAACAATAATTCATTTCTTAACCAGACATCATTTTTAAATATTGCCACATACTGAAAATAGTTAAGAATGGTGATCAAAATGTGCTTAGCTACCATAAATAAAACTACCAAAGTAGCAATATCCCTTAAAGAAGTTATGTGAAAATTTTTGAGTAGTGTGAAAATCAAATCAATTCCAGTTGTCTTCGACTGTCTAGCTCCGCCCCCCGAGATAAGATCATTTGCTAAAAGCGGCATCAAAAGTGCCACTGAGAGCATTTCAAGTAATCCTATAAATAGGATACTCCCCAAAACGAACGGTAAAAGTCGCTTTGTATGAGGCGAAAGAAGTGTAAACAACTTTCGAATTGGTTGGATCATCTAATTTTTGCTTAATAAAAGAATACTACTCTCAGAGAATTTGGGAAATCAGATAGATATTTTTGTAAAGGCAGTTAGTTCCAATATTTAAAACTAACTGCCTTTACAGGATACAACCAGATTTTCTATAGCAAACTAATTGCTGTCGAGATTGATGCTGTAATCTTTTCCAGATCTTTCTCAGACCAATTAACCATTACCGGCAAGGATACTGAACGTGAAAGAAGAGAGTCAGAAACGGACCATTGGTTTTCATAGTTTTTATAATAACTGGTGTTATTCCATACCTGACTAAAATATTTAGCAAAATGCCACCTCATTGCGTCTGGAACATTTTTCGTACCTAAACCTTGGGCAGCCAAATTACCAATCAGCTTTTCAGCCAATTTCGGTGACTCAAGATTGAAAATAATTGTATCTGCCAGCTCATTTTCATCGGTAATTCTTCGGAATTTAATTTTATCTGTAAAATTGCTTAGCTCGTTTTTTATTATCTTCTTATGATTTCTATTGCTTTCAACAATGTGGGTAAGTCGTTCGACTTGAATTAAGCCGACAGCAGCCTGTAATTCACTCATACGATAATTGAATCCATAAAAAGACGCTGTGTCTTTCCCTCTCGGCAGAGTCATATCACAATCATGACCGTGGTCAATGAATTTCATACAGGTAGTTATTAAGTTCTCATTGTTAGATATGATCATTCCACCTTCACCTGTTGTAATTGTTTTTCCAAAGTCCAAGCTAAATATACCTATATCAGACAATAACCCGGTTGAAACCCCTTTGTAAGTTGCCCCCAAGGCTTCACATGCATCCTCAAGTACCGGAATGTTATGTTTTTTAGCAATTGCATTAATAGCATCCATTTCTGCCGGATTACCAAGCATATGAACAGGTACTATCAACTTAGTTTTGTCCGTAATAGCTTCTTCTAAACTTCGTGGAGACATATTATATGTTTCATCAATATCGACCAGTACAGGCTTGGCTCCACATGCAAGAATGGCTTCGACAGTAGCGATAAATGTAAAAGCCTGGGTAATAACCTCGTCACCAGCTTTAATACCCAAACATTTCATTGCAATATATTGAGCTGAAGTACCGGAGGTACATGCTGCGGCCTTTCTGCCACCAAGAGCTTTCGCAAATTTTATTTCAAAATCTCTTACACGGAATATATTGTTTCTGCGGACATCAAAGCCGTGAGCAAATAATACACCGTTACTTTTGTCGAATACTTCCAAAACTGAATTACGTTCCAGTTGGTCAATTAATTCAAAACCTGGCATTTTTTTTCTTTTTAGTGTGAATATTAAAAAATCTTATTTAAAATAGTTTTACCGTCCAATGGAGTAAAGTTAACTGGATTCTGATCAAATGCACCCTGTAAAAGATCAATATATTCTGACAAAGCCGAATTATTTGTTTTTATGTCGTACTTTTTCGCAAAAGCCCAAACGTCTAACCTATCAAACAAATCGAATAAATAGGCAACTAGTTTCTCACACTTTTCCCGATCATTTTCACCTTGGATAGCCAGTTCATCAGCAATTTCAAAATAACCATAATAGCCATTCTTTACATTGAATTCGAGCAAATAAGGCAGTATAAACCCTCCAGCAATCCCATGTGGCACTTTGCAAACTACCCCTAATGGATAGGATAAAGCACCGGCTGGTCCAGAGCCGGCATTATAGAGTGAAATTCCAGCTAGATAAGCTCCAAACTGCATTTTCTCTCGAGCCTGATCGTTTTCAACATCTTTAAGAGCATGTTCAATATTATTTATTAAATATACTATTCCCTGTTTTGCAAATAGCCTGGTGTAATAATTGCTTTTTTTGCAGGCAAAGCTTTCAAAACCATGAACCAAGGCGTCCAGTCCAGAAGAAAGGGCAATTGCATATGGACAGTTTCTGGTCATATTACTATCCAGAATAGCAAGAACTGGAAAGTTGTTATGAGTGTTAATACCCAATTTTCTGCCCAATTTTGAATCTGTAAATACTGCATTAAATGTTACTTCAGAAGCAGTTCCTGCCGTTGTTGGTACAGCAACTATCGGGATTGATGGATTTAAGTCTTTTGGGAAACCCTTGTATGTAGTTGCCGCACCATGATTATCAATTAGTGTAGCTATCCCTTTTGCAAAGTCAATCACACTACCCCCACCAACTGCAACAATCACATCTACCAAAGACCTATTTGTATTCCGATCTTTAAACAGGTATTTAACATTATCTAAAGATTCATAATCGGGTTCAAAAGGAAGATCGTAATAATAGGTGACAGCATGCAATCCTTTCTCGTGTAACTCAGTAATCAACTTTCCAACATCTTCATTTAATCTAAATGCCTGGTCAACAATAAAGCCGTATTTCTTATATCCATTCTCAGATAAAAAATCAGGAATATTCTGCAATCCACCCTTACCAATAATTGTTCTAGTTTTAATTATTACATCAATCATGTTCAAAATTTAATATGTTCATATTCTATCTGTGCTTTTTTAAACTCTTCATGACTACCAATATCTAGCCAATAACCCAACAATGGGTAAGTAATCACTTTTGCACCTTCCTTAATCAGTTTCTCCATAAGGTCTGTAGCATTATACATAGTATTTTGAGGAATGCTTTTCAACAATTCCTTTTTTATAAGGTAAATGCCCCCATTTGAATAATATGTAAACGTGGGTTTTTCTTTAAAACTTATAACGCTATTTTCATTTGTCTCTAGGACTGCATATGGAACATTTACATTGTATGGAATTGAAACCACAGAAAAATCGGCATCTTGCTTGATAAAATCTAAGAAAAAATCTTCATAATCGATATTAGTGAGCAAGTCAGAATTAGTTATCAAAATATTACTATGATTGAATTTTTCAATTTGGGAAACGGCACCGATCGTTCCAAGTGGCATGTTCTCATATAAATATTTTATACTTATGTTAAGTTCTGAACCATCTTTGAAATAATCTTCAATTTGTTCACCCAAGTAATTCACTGAAATGAACAATGTTTTAATACCATAAAGCGATAATCGTCCAATATTATGTTCTATGATTGGTTTATCACCAACCATAAGAAGCGGTTTAGGGGTATTTTCAGTAAGGGGCCTCAATCTCATCCCTTTACCTCCTGCCATAATAACTGCATCTAAGGGTAGGTATGATCGATTTCTACCAAAATTAACAATATCAACAATGCGTCCGAACTCGTCTAATACCGGTACAATTTTCAACATGTCATTACGGTAACCAATTACTTTTTGGATGTCGTTATCTCCCTTTTTCAGATATTTTGGCTGCTTTTGGCTGATTGAATCTATTTCCTCATCTATGGATGATCCCTTAATTAATCCTCTTCTGATATCGCCGTCAGTAAGGGAAGCAATCAATTTATTATCTTTATCAACTACGAAAAGAATTGCATCCTTTCCAAGATTATCTAAAAGAAATAATGCGGATTTTATAGAACTTCCTGATAGAATTAAATGTTTTTTATACTGCATTAGCTATTATATGAAAAATTAATTGGTAAAGGAGTTATCAAAGTTATCTTAATCCTTTACACTTAAAATTAATGTCCCTGAAAGACTTTATCAAAATTGAATTCAAATTAACAGTCTTTAACACGGAAATAATTTTACCAGATGAGTTATACTTACCATATGGGTTCCTACTGTTTTTGATTTTTTCCCTGAAAGAATCAGAGTATGCAACATTAATTGCTTCAATAATGGATGAAGTATTTGGGGTACAATCGATGACGCTGTCTGCACGAATTCTACCCTTCTGCCTATCCCCAATATTTACTGTGGGTATATTAAAGGATGGAACCTCAATTAAACCGCTAGATGAATTACCAATCACCATGTCAACATATTTCAATGATGACAAATATCTTATTTGCCCAAGTGAAACGAATGATACACAACGTTTTTGATTTTGTGATACATATTTATCGATAAGGTTGGCGATTATTCTACCATCTGTATCAGCGTTTGGTTTTGTAAAGATAATTCCAATATCTTGGAAATGATCCATTGCACTTAACAAACTGACAAATTGCTCTTCTGAAGTGGCATTCTCAAGGGTAACAGGATGAAAAGTTACCATAACAACCTTTTCGGGCAATGAAAAACCAATGGATTCTTCAAATTGGTATCGGGTGAGTAATTCTAACCTATTTATGTTTTCAATACCTAGGGCACCAACATTATACACATAATCAGGAGTTTCACCTAATTGCATGACACGTTTAGCGTATTCTACAGTTGATGTAAAATGAAGATGTGACATCTTAGTAATACTATGCCTTATAGCTTCGTCAATTACCCCCTCCGTTACCTCACCTCCATGGCAATGAGCAATTGGAATTTTAGCCACCATTGCTGCGATTGCGACAGAAAATATTTCAAATCGATCACCTAAAATAAACAAAATATCAGGCTTCAAACGATCAAGTGCTTCAGACATACTAATTACTCCCAATCCTATACTTTTTGAAATCCCTATTGAAGTATCAGATGACAAAAGCATTTCTACTTTTTCATCAATAAGAAAACCAGCGGCTTCAATTTCTTTGTAAGTAAGACCGAAATCAGGTGACAAATGCATCCCTGTCACGCAAATCTGCAGTTTGATATCTGGATCTTCTTGTAAGCCCCTCATAACCCAATACATCAGACCAAATTCAGCTCTCGAACCAGTTACAACGCAAATTTTCCTCATTCCAATTGATTAAATTGAACAAAATCATTTTTTAGGACATCAACTGTAAGGATCCTACCAACAATATTGTCAGATTCCATCGGACTCAAACCAGTTCCAGGTCTAAGAGAAATTAAGTCATCCTGCCCAACTATATGACCAGCTTTTAATGAATGTTTGAAAAACAAACTTTTTCTGGCAATAGCTATATTTTTAGCCTCCGAAACACTTAATTCCTTATTTCCTGAGCCACTAATAGCTGCTTCAATATTCCTAATAGCCGTAACCATTTTCTTAAGTTCGGAAGGGTCTAGAGAAGCTAAATGATCTGGCCCTGCCATGCTTTTGTCTAAAGTAAAGTGCTTTTCAATAATCGATGCTCCTAAAGCCACCGCAGCAATAGGAACTTCAATACCAAGGGTGTGATCGGAATAGCCTACCTCAAAACCAAGCTGGGCCTTTATCGAATTCATTGCCAGCAGGTTTACTTCTAACATTGGTGTTGGATATTCAGTTGTGCAATGAAGTATCGTAATTGAATCTCGGTCTGCTCCTTCTTTTATTAGTACTTCGATCGCCTGTTTAATTTCACTTAAATCAGACATTCCCGTTGATAGAATTATCGGCTTTTTCTTTTGGGCAATCTTTTTAAGATAAGGTTTATTCGTAATTTCCCCAGAGGGAATTTTAAGAATAGTAATTCCAAGTTGATCAAGAAAGTCAATACTATCATTGTCAAATGCAGTTGACAGAAACTGGATCCCTTTACTCTTGGCATATTCTATTAGAAACTGATGCCAATCATCAGGCATTTCTAACTTCTTAAGCATGTTATATTGGGAATTATCTCCATCCTTAGTATTACGAACCTGATATTCAGCCTTCTGCGCGTTTTGAGTTACAATTTTATCTGCCTTAAATGTTTGAAATTTTACGAAATCAACTCCTGCAGCTGCAGCTGCGTCTATCAGTTTCTTCGCAATAGTTAAATCTCCATTGTGATTTACACCTGCTTCAGCGATAATAATTACCTTTTTATTCATTTTATAGTTTTTGCTGGATTTCCTACAACTATAGCATTGTCTGGTATATTATTTAAGACTACTGCACCTGCACCAACTACCACATTAGCCCCGATAGATATCCCTTGTTTTATTACTGCATTTGCCCCGATAAAAGACATATTTCCAACATTAACATTTCCTGCTAGAACAGCTCCTGGCCCAATGTGTACTGATGTTCCAATGTGACATTCGTGCTCTATTATAGAACCGGTATTTATGATAGCATAATCATTTATGATAGATAATGGGTTAATAGTGGCGTTACCCGAAATAAATACACCATTACCAACCGAAACTTTATATGCAATGTTAGCAGATGGATGAATGATTGAAGTCAATTGTTCCCCAATTGACAAAAGTCGCTGAGCAATATTCATTCTGACAACATTATCACCGATTCCTATCATAAAGAGATATTTTTTTCCATATCCCGGGAAGTTGCTATTCCCATCGAAGCCTAAGTATTCCAATTGGAAAGGATTATTATTTTTACGTGTAGTTTCTGAATAATATTTCAAGTTGATACCAGATTTAATAGCCGCATCAGCAAGCACGAAAGCATGACCTGAATATCCTATTATTACTGCTATTTTTCTATCTGGCACTACTAGGGACATTTACAATTCTATCTTCTAAGAAAGTTGCATTTTTTTGATCATCTTTCTGACAAGAAGAATACATTGTCGACCTTGTTAGTAATTGCCATATTGGTCTTGTCATAACACCCGCGCTATTACTAGATGATAAAAAGAGGTCACGTTCTTTACGGGTTTCCAATTCGATGCACATTAGCCAATAATTTGCGGTGGTTCCTGGAAGCTCTGTTCTAAAGTGAATACCGCTTTTACTGAAATACTGATGATATTCAGAGGCTAACTCTCGTTTCGATTTTAGAAATGTGTCCAACTGTTCCAATTGTGCACACAATAGTGCTGCATTGAGATTTGGCAGTCTATAATTAAATCCTATCTCATCATGAACATATTCATATAGATGAGGAATTTTTGCGGTCGTTGTTATATGTTTGGCTCTTGCAGCCATTACATGATTGTTTGTTACAATTACTCCGCCGCCACCACTAGTGACAACTTTATTACCGTTGAAAGAAAATACGCCTAAAGTGCCAAAGCTACCTGTTGGTTTGGTTCCATATGTGCTACCTAAAGACTCTGCAGAATCTTCAACAATAGGTAAATTCCACTTTGTACAAACCAAAATAAGTTTATCTAAATGAACAGGAAATCCAAAAGTATGCATAGGCAGGCACGCTGCTATCCTTCTGTTTGTTCTCCTGTTATAAACACCATTCTCACGGATTTCTCCAAATTCTTCAAGAAAATTACTTACAGCGTCTGGAGACAAACCCATTGTATCGACATCTACGTCTAAAAAAACAGGTACTGCTCCATTATGTTTGATGGCATTAGCAGTAGCAATAAATGTTAAGGCCTGAGTAATAACTTCCTCGCCTTCAGATACTCCCACCATTTTGAGTGCTATTTGAATCCCAGCTGTACCGTTTACAGTAGCAACCGCCTTTTCGGTTTGAGCGATTTGACTTAGCATCATTTCAACCTTATCAACATAAGCCCCTACTGATGATACAAATGTGGAATCGATAGCGTCGTTGAGATATTTCTTCTCGTTCCCTCTAAACCTAGGCTCATGTAATGGTATGAATGACTCTGGCTGCCCAAAAGCTTCTCGAATTTTATTTATTGTTTCCTGAAAACTTTCCGTCATAGTAAATTAATTGACATTCCTGTATTTAGGATCATCAGGATTTATAATAAAACCCTCATTAACTGCTTTTACAATTTGATCCACACCGTCTGGAACTCTTTTGGTGATCTTGAACCCGAGTTGTGACTTAATTTTTTCAAAACTTACCCTGTAATCTCTTGGATCTTCATTTTTGGTTACATACTTGACCGACGCACCGGGAATACGCTTCAAAATCACATCGATTATCATCTGTTTCTGATAGTTCTCTTCAGTATCCCCTACGTTAAATACATCAAAAGCTGTCTTACTAGAATCAGCCTCAAAGACACTAATTACAGACCTTGCTAAATCGACGACGTGGCAATAAGGGCGCCAAAATTGCTCACCAAATATAGTAAGCTCTTTCCCCAGTGCCAGATCTTTTGAAAATTCATTAACAGTCAGATCAAATCTAGGTCGCAACGACAGACCGTAAACAGTTGAAAAACGAAGGCAAGTTGGTGCGCAACTATTACTTTTAGGCTGTCCTAAAAGGTATTTTTCGATATGAACCTTAGTTTCTGCATATAGTGATACTGGTGCAAGTTCTGATTCTTCATTCACAAAAGAATCCGGGTCTTTCATTTTACCATAGTTGCTGCATGTAGAGGCAAAAACGAATTTCTTAACTCCGGCAAGTTCTGCCTGAGTATACAAGTTTACCGACCCATCGATATTGATAGATTTCGTAAGATCCGGATCTACAGCACATGCAGGATCACCAACGATCGAAGCAAGATGGGCAAGAAAGGTAACTCCCTCTAAGGCTCGTGATACGATAGAGGCATCCCGTATATCGCCTTTAATAAATTCAAAATCATTTCTGTTTAGAAGATCAAGAATAGGTTCACCACCGAATGATAGATTATCTAATACTTTGACATAATAACCTTTATCCAATAATAACCGGACTAATACCGAACCAATATAACCAGCACCGCCGGTAACTAATACTTTTGTTTTATTCATAAAGCTATGGGATATAATTAGTGACATTAATATTTCCTCTCGTACAAAGCGCAAGAGAGGTGTAATGTGAATTTTGTTTTGTAGGCCAAGGAAGGGCACCTAATGGTCTTATTTCGATATTACATCCCTCACCGATTAGTCGCTCAGTGGCAAGATAAGGCCCCGGTATAATCGAATTGTTAACCCAAATAGGTTTGTTATTAGGGAAATAGTCATGTAAAAGGATGATTCCATTTCTGTTAAGGAGCCTACATGCCAAAGGTAATTCCCTATAAACAAGTTCAGCTGAATGCCCTCCATCGAGAAATATTAAATCATATTTATCCTGACATTGAGCAAGGTACTCTACAGAAGGTTGACACCGAAAAGTCACTTTATCACTATAGTTAACTTTTGTAACTAAATCAAGGGGTGACATAGGTGCTTTATATGCAATCCATGGTTTTTCAGCGCTATTTACATCTCTAATATCGACAGTTACAATACCTGATACCCCATTAACTAATTTTAATTCACGTTGTGCAACAGATAGGTGAACAGTTGAGCAACCTATATGAGTACCAATTTCAAGTATTTTGGATGGTTTGAAATGCCAAATCAAATAAGCTATTGCTCTTTGATCTCCTGTATTAACCCCCCCCGTATTATCAGGAAGATCTAATCCTTGCAATTCCTTGCTAACTGAATCCCATAGGCTTTTATACTTTTCGGAATTAAAAATCAATTCAAACTCATCATCCGAATCTAACTTTTTAAGGTTCTCGACAGAGACGTTCGCCCGCTCAAGCTTTTTTAAATCTTTTCGATCTCTAAAGTTTCGGATAAAATTTTTTGCAGACTCTGGTATTAGATTAGAGAAACTAGTGTTCATTAGATTGTTAATATTTTATTGTTAGCCTCAACAAATATAAACTATGTTAGCCATTTTTTCGACCATTTATATAACATTAATAGATTCCATATAAACTGAGGGTCTACTGTATTTTTACCCTCATAAAAACTATTTATAAGATTCACCAAATAACTTTGATTAAATTTGAAAATCTGAAAGAACATTGTGTCAGATTTCAACTTGGCTATTTCATGAGCCAAATCGTTTAACAGCCAGTCTGCAACCGGAACAGAAAAGCCTGCTTTAGGGGCCTGAGTTATTGACTTAGGCAAATAATTTCCTAGAATATCACGAAGAATCGACTTAGTTTCTCCGTGTGCTAATTTCCATCTATCAGGAAGGGAAAGTCCAAGTGCTATCAGATTGTGGTCCAGCAGTGGCTCCCTGGCTTCTAACCCATATCGCATACTCGCTCGGTCAACCTTGACTAAAAGATCATCAGGTAGGTAATAATTCACATCAAATAAACCTAGCTCATTTAATAGATAATCATTGCTTAACTCTTCTTTATTCATAGAACGACGTGACAAACTTGAGGGATAAAGGAAACATTTGGAAAGATGTGTGTCTTCAATAAAATCAGATCCACTATCAAAAAAACTAAATACATCATTTGAAGAACTTGCATTAATGAACTTTCGAACTTTAGTTCCTATATTTTTATATCTGCCACTTAGCAATATCTCGCATATCCTTGAGCTATTTTCAACCCCTAAATTCCTCATCATCGTCCCAAGGGTCTTGTAAAGTAAGGGATTAGTATTAAAAGATTTTGCAAATTTATACTTTACATAACCACCAAACACCTCGTCACCACCATCACCACCGAGTGAGACCTTCACATACTCCCGGGTTTGACTCGAAAGAAAAAGTGTGGGTAGAGCACTAGCATCCCCAAAAGGCTCATCATATACACATGCTAGTTCGTCGAAAAGGTCAAGCAGAGTACTTTCATTACATTTAAATTCGTAATGTTCAGTTTTAAAAGTTGAAGCTATCTTTCGTGCAAGAAGTGCTTCATTATATTTTGGATTATCAAACGCAATTGTAAACGTTTTCAAATTTATATTTAACTCAGAAGCGGCTATAGCTGTAACGAGGCTAGAATCAATTCCACCACTCAAAAACACCCCAACAGGAACATCTGAAATTAACCTGTAATCAACACTTTTAATTAAGGCATTTTTAACCTCTTCTTTTGCTTGTTCGTAGTTTCCTTCGTAAGCGCCAAAGGTGGCCGTTGACGCATTCCAATAAACTTCGCTAATACAGTTCATCGATATGTCAAAAATTACAGCGGAGCCTGGTTTAACTTTTTCTACTCTCTTAAATATGCACTGATCCCCTGATACATATCCCTTTCGTAAATAATCAGGCACAACACTATGATCAATTTCTAATTTAAAGTCTGGTATCGCATGAACCGCCTTCAATTCGGAAAAAAAATATATCCCACCCTTATGTCTTGCATAATGTAATGGTTTAACACCAACCCTGTCTCTTGATAAAATGAAATGAGCATTCTTATCATCCCAAAGAGCAAAGGCAAACATTCCGATAAATTTGTTTAAACAACTTAGTCCCCAGGCGTCATACGATTTTAAAATTACTTCAGTATCTGAGGACGTTTCAAATGAATAACCAATCTTTATTAGATCATTTCTTATCTCTCTGTAGTTGTAAATTTCTCCATTATAGCATATGATATAATACGACCATTTAAAAGGTTGATTAGCCGCATCTGAAAGATCCAAAATTGATAATCTAGCATGTCCAAGCACACCTTGAGGAAAAAAATCAACATGCTGATTATCAGGACCTCCATGCTTCATTAACTGAATCATGTCATCAACTACATCAAAATCAATTTTTGATGTCTTATGTTTAAAATAACCTGCAATCCTACACATCTAATATATTAATTTATCCCTGCTGAAGACTTGTTGTAGTTCTTGCTTTAAACAGACGTAATAAAAATTCAGTAATTAACTCACAATATAAAATTATGAACAGAAAAGGACCAACCATTGCAAATTGTCTTGGTCCTACTGCATCAAGGTTTTGATTGCTGATGATGTAAGGAAATAATCCCACAAAGAACAATGCAAGAATAGTTTTCCATTCTTTAATCAGGAAATAATAAAAATCTTTAAATATAAATGATACCAAAATAATCGAAAGCGTTAAAAAATACCATGCTGGATTATAACCACTATCCACCCCATACATGTTCCATGGAAACGGACCGAAATAATATTTAAGTGAAAGAAATGCAATTTGCCCCAAATCAGGACGATAGGTACTTAGGAAGATCCAAGTGTAAGAAAAGATATTTTGTCCTGCTACTGAAATAGCAATAAATGGTGGTATTAAGAAAAATAAGTGCTTAACCCTAAACAACCTAAAATAAAAAAGATATAAACTAATAAAAACGAGGAATCCAGCCGGACGTGTTAATACCAGGAAATAAGTGAAAACTAGGAACAATGGAATTGCAATTAGCGCACCTAAACTACTTTTAACACTTGACAACCTCAGGAGTAAAATAATCATATAAACAATTAAGTCATCCCGTAAATAAGTCGCATCAGCAGCAAGAAATGGATGGTAGAAAGACAAAAACAATACACTTATTATTGCAGAAGTCTTCCGGTGTCCTTTATCTAACAGTAACCTATATAATGAATTCGCTGCAATAAAAAAGATGATTATTCTTACAATAATGGCGTTTGTATATTGGGCACCAAATATATTATGAAATAAGCCAATCATATAGGGCCACCCGCCATTCATAAATGCATTATCCTGCATAAATGAGGCTTTGATCGCATCAAATCCAAGTCCATTTTCGTAAAAAAATAAACTAGAATTCTGCCAGCTAATCTCATCATATCCTATAACCTGGCTGCCAAAATCAAGATTGTTTGTTGAGAAGGTTATAAAGGCCAATAGCAATTTAACTAAACTTAAAATTAAAGTTAAAAAATATACCTTCTTAAAAGTCACCAAAACAAAATTTATGCAAAATGCACCGAGTCCCCCGAATTCTTTAAATATTTTGCTGCAACAAGGGGGCTATCTGTTATGCTTTTATGGAATGAACACATTCTCATACCTACGTGGCCCCTCATCATCGACTTACGGATATCAGTGAACTCAAATTGAACAATTTCTCTGGGCACCTGGCTATATACTCCTTTGTGCAATAAGTTGGTATCAAAAATTATTAGGTCATTTTTCTTTCCTATCACTTTAATTATTTTACCAACCGCTTTCACATCCTCTAAAGCCATTTTACTATCACGATAATTAGAATACTTAATACGATGAGATGATGGAACGATTTCGGTATGTGTGGTATCGTCCTGATCTGTTATACACATGAATATCTTTATGCGATGTCCGACAGAATCATGATGCCATTCATCAGATTTTGATCCAGAAGAAAGAAAACGCCTACCGGATGCGTAATCAAGTACAGCTTTTGGACCAAGATAATCACGAACTATGCTAATAACTTTTGGGTCAAATAAAGGCTTTGAAAGGAAAGGGAATTTAAGAAGTATATCTTTTGATTCCTCACTACCGATCAAGCTCCTTGACACTTCAGGAAATAGCGCCAAATCATATTCATTAAAATAATTAGAGATAACACAATAACCTTGCTCTCCTAATGGCCCCTTCATAGATGCTCTTAAGTCACCGTACTTTACTATAATTCTTTGATATAGTTCTCCTAACATAATAACTTTATTTTATATGAATTTAACAATTAATTTCCATGACCAAGTCAGTAACAATAATTTTTATATCCGGACATTCCGCAGAAACTTTTTCATGCGCATAATTAATATCCGACTCAGTAAATTTCTGTCTTATCCTATTATAATTATCCCCATTTAACACAAATCGCAATTTATTTTTCAAATGCATCATCTTATGAATTGAAGATTTCCTTATGGATAGTGCAGACTTAAATGAGAGGTTTTCAAGTTTTTCAACAATCATATCAAATGCCCTATTAGCTGAGTCAGCATTGGAGAGTAATCGGTGAAGTATCTCTTTCCTCTTTATATTAAGTTTGTCAGTTAAACTCTGATCCAGCTCAGTCAAGTCATCTGCGAAAAAATTAGCAAGCCTATAAGCCGGTTCTCTAGTGGGGATTTTCCAAGTGTATGCTCTTTTTCCTGAAATAAATGCTTCGAGACTTGTTGTGCATTTTGCGTTAATAATATACTCTGAAGCTATAATCCATGGAATAATATTATATCGGTCGTCGATCTGAATTGCATCATAAACATATGGTTGATCCGATGGATGAGGCCTTAGTACAAAGTTAAGTCCGGTATCTTTATTGTCCTGTAAGTAAGACTCCATCAATAATTTGAATTTATCATCCATTTCTTTCATTCCCTTAAGCGCATATTTATAAACTTCAGGATAGGGGTTGAAAGAACTGACAATCAAAACAAACGAGCCATACTTGTTTTTAATAAGATCAAACTCTTTTTTAAACCATGCTCTCCATTCAGGCAATAACATCGCGTATCTCGGATTTCCGGAGACAATATTCCTGGTATTGGGGTATGCAGAAAGTAGTATTTCATTAAGATTATTTCCAGTAACAAAATTTGCAGCTACAAAATTTTCTGCCCTCTTACTAAAACGATGGTTGTTGAAATACGAACAATTAGTAATCAGTCCTTCTTCATCTAGCACTGTATAGACAAATCCTTTTTGGTGTACAATTTCAAATCGTTTCGAATCAACAAATTGCGCACACTTATCGAAAATAACACCTGGTGGATATTTTCCTGAAATGATATTCCACAATATTTGGTTCTTTTCTCCTACAACGACACTGTATCCTTTGTTAGCAAGTTTAGTTGCTAATAACATCCTCGAATCCAATTCTCGTTTTGCAACTTCGATAAGTATGTAGATATAAGACCTGTGCATATTATTGCTCTCTGCTTTTCAAGATTGCTTCAGCAAGCAGAAGATCTTCAGGTTCATCAATATCGATTGCATTTTTGTCGTCTAAAATGAATGGTTTCGAAATAGACGGATGGATAAAGCAGCTATGCTCAAAAAGGAATTCCTTTTTGATTAGGTAGTAAGAGCCATCTATAAAAAAGAAATTTTCCTGATATGCTTGCCTTTGGTTGCCAGAAACTGGCTTTTGTAGATATTCCCAATTATCTTCATTCATTCGAATACATTCATTCGGATGTTGCCTTATCGGAATTACACTAAATGAAGAAGCCAATTCATCAATTCTAAATTGTTTAATCATACTCAGGATATGATTTAAAGATCGGATTGGCGAAGTCACTTGTAGAAGCAAGATTTCATCTGGATAAACTGATTTATTATCTTCTAGCCAATTTAAAGCATCCTTTAAACCATCTATGATTGTAGCCGTATCATCAGATAGGTAATCAGGGCGCTTGTAATCTGTTTGGAAACCTTGTTTACTACAGTAATCTAATATCTTTTCATCATCAGAAGATACGAAGATCATCACTTCGTCTTCAAGTTCTTGTTCTAAGGCTTTCGCTATACTTAACGTATAATATAAAAGCGGCTTTCCATTCAAGTAGGAAAGATTTTTTAACGGAATTCCCTTAGAACCACCTCTCGCAGGAATATATATAAGAATCATTTGCCGATTTTCTGAAATATATCTATCGCAATACGTTCATCTGACATGTAATAGTCTGATATATAGACTTTTTTGAAACCCGCACTTTCCATCTTTTCACGTAATGTTTCAATATTCAGAAATTGTTTAGTAAATGAATCGCCTTTTATGTTATAAGAGTACGCAAACAAGCCATTGGTTACAAGCATTGAGTTGATATGAGAAATTGTAATATCTATCTCAGGTGCACAATAATATAACGTTTTCAGGGCAGTCACCAGATTTGCTTTAAGGTCCAGCGTAGATTCTATAATATTAAGTTGATGAAAGAATAAGTCAGGATAAGCTAATTTCGCTTTGAGAATTGCAGCTTCTGAAATGTCACACCCTATGTATTCCTCAGCTGCTAACTCTTGCTTAAATGCCTTACTGAGATGCCCTGGCCCGCACCCAATATCAACAATCCGACCACCCTGATATAAATGCTTTAGTGCAGAAACTAACACTTTGAAGCTGGTATCTTCAAGGCCGCGCGCTTCTTGCCCCCAAGGATCCGCCACTTCCCTGTACATAGTTTCAAAGTCTCTAGTGAAGTCTTTATTATTCTTGATTATATAATCATTGCAATTCATATACAATAGCTTAGCCTTTTTTATAAATAAATCTCATATGATTTGCTGCCCCGGCCTGATCAACGATCGCTTGAAGTTGCTCAAATAAATTAGCCATTTCTGTAGCAGCTTCTTTCTTACCAATATGATTATAATATGCATGTATATCTGCAATGTCCATTCCTTTTGTTTCGAGGTGGACTAATTCCATACCTGTCAGGTGGGCCAATTTTTCAACACTTTGTTTGGTAAAATAAGTTAAATGTGCAGGAGGACATACCAATGAAGAATCCTGTTTTAATTGCTGTATGCCCAATGAATCAAAGTTTGGTGTGAACACAACGATGATTCCGCCAGGGTTTAAGAGAGCCTTAGATTCTTCGATTAACTTTAATGGATCCATTACATGTTCCAGCAAATCAAACATGGTTATTACATCGAAGCTTTCTTTTATCTCTGATAAATGTTCACTAAATACAGGAATGCCTAATTTTTCTGACGTGAAACCAGCCAGCTCTTTTGATATCTCCTGACCATATATTTCGAAACCGGCACTTTTAGCTCCTTCCAGAAACCACCCAACACCGCATCCGATATCCAACAGCTTACCATTTTGAACATATTTTTGGATTAGTCGAATTCGCTCCATACCAAACCTCTTGATCCTATATTCTCTCATGCTATCATAAGACACAAGAGATTTATTGAAGTATGTTTCTTCATAAACATCTCCAGCGTAAACAGGAAATGGATCAACATAAGCCAAAGTGCAATCATTGCACTGATAAACGGATATCCCATTGTTTAAATCAACAAACAAATCCCTCCTATCAGAACCACAAATCAGACACATACTTTGAGGACGGTACCCGGATTTCGACTTCACCCGATCTACCCACTCTGATTTAGCCTGGTTCATTTTTGCTATGAAATCGACCGGTCTCATCGATGCGATGTCGATTCTTAGAAATTCGTTGATTGCTTTTGCGTAAGACATATAGTTTAGATTATTTTGCTAATTTAATTAATGATACCTATAAACTGAAAAATGTTGATTTTCTGATACCAAATCTAAGCCTACGATAGAAAATCCACTTTTTTCATAGGCTCGATGCAGGTATTCTTTTTCTACAAGGATGTGACTGACTTTATTCTCTTCTAAAAATTGCTTATCCCATTTCAAAAACGGGTATTCTGAAAAATACATCTCATGTATTTCTTTTGAATGATTTCCATACTGATATTCAAAAGTTTTTTCTCCATAGCCAAGAGCTACCGCTAGAGTGGATGCCCGGTACGGCACACTATACCAAACAGCGTTTTTAAGGTCTTGAGGAACAACCTTAAGTAAGCTAATCAAATACTTATTCTTATTTTCAAATAAATCCTTAGAAATTAACACGGCTAGTACAATACTAGTTATTATCAAGAGTAGCACAAAAACAATCTTGGTCTTATAAGAGACCGAAAGGTTAAAAATCAAAATAGGTAAATAAACCGACGAAGAAAAATAAGTAGCAAATGAAAAGTAGCGCCAGCATTCCCCCAAAAATGCAAACTTTCTAATGCCAGTCATCATAAATATCACTGCCAACGCAAAGTAAACGGTAAAAAGTCTCTTGAATATAAAATACTCGTTGGAAGTAAAATCTGTTGCAGACCATATAAAAAAGCCAGAGATAAATAAAACTAAAAATGAGGTGAAATATGGGTACGATTCAAAGACAGGCCTTGCTATGACATTCTTAATTAAATGGACAAAAACATTATTGGATGGCCTTGGCTTATAGTAATTTAAAAAATATTGAAAAGAATACTTTAACTGTGGAATGACACTTGGAAGAAATTCTTTAGGAAAAAGCACAATTGAAATTAATATCGCTAAAGGTAAAGTCAAAAACAAGTACCCATCAAAGCTAACTAGGGAAACCAATAAAATTGAAAACAAAGAAGATTGTCTGCAAAATATGGACGTATTGATGGAAACAATCAGCAAAAAACAAATCAAGGCGAAGGACTCTACTGTAATACCATAATGTATATAAGTCAGCCATAAAAATGAGTTCACAACTAATCCAAAGTATCTTGGTTGCAAAACGCTGTATTGAATTCTATGCTTATCTAATCCTATATTATCTGGTTGAACAAGGAATAGAAGTATAATTGAAACCAATACCTCTGTATTAACACTAATATTCAGGTAGAGAAAGCTGAGGAAACAAGCAACCGAAATGATATGTATAAATAAATTAGGCATCCAGGAATTATTAAATAAAATTCTGTCACCTAAAAGCTTTCCTATTATTTTCATATAAAGTGAGGGGACCAAAACAGAATCTTTTGAAATTAGACATCGTGGATCAGAAAATCCGCATGAACTGGTTCTGAAAAATTGAATCAGGAAGAAATAGGTAGAAGCATCGCCGTATGGTCCATCTGAAAAATAATTCCAGATTTTCGTATTTAGTCTAAGAAATAAGTAACGAAAAAGTCCAAATAATATAGTAAGTGATATAAAAAACCAAATCATACAATTATATTTTCAATGCCGCTTCTAACAAATTTCTATCAGGAAAATTCACCAATACGCCCATTCCCTTTTTCTGGTAAACTACCATGCTCCCCAACGCTACAGCCGATATATTTGTTTTAGATATTATTTCATCGATATGATCTAATTTTCCTGCGCCTCCATTTGCAATTACCGGTATATTAACGGCGTCAGATATCTTCTTCAAAATATCGATATCATATCCGGTCCATGTACCATCCCTATCCATTGACGTGACTAGCAATTCTCCGGCTCCGAAATCTTCCATCGTTTTCGCCAGGTCGACAGGATTATGGTTTTGCCTTTTAGTGCCACAATGACTATAAACCTGATAATTCCCCCAAAGATTCCGTTTTATGTCTATTGATACGAGAACACTTTGATTACCCGAGTGATTTGCAATTTCGCTAACTAGAAAAGGATTTTCAATTGCCGCAGTGTTCAATATGATTTTTTCAAAACCTATAGAAAGGATTTTTTTGGCAGTCTCACTATCATCAACACCGCCACCATATGATAATGGCATAAAGCATTCGTCGGCAATCTCTCTCAATATTTTAAAGTTGGGAGGGCGCTTTTCAAGTGTTGCCCTAATATCGAGAAAACACAGTTCATCGACTTCCAATTCATTAAAAATCCTCACCGTATTGATTGGATCACCGATATACCCTGGGTCACCGAAACGGATAGTTTTAACTAAAGATTCTTCAACCAATTGCAAACACGGAATAACACGAATTCTCAACATTTAATTTTTGCAAAGTTTTCAAACAATCTCATACCAAACTTGTGGCTCTTTTCCGGGTGGAACTGAGCGCCGTAAACATTGCCACTCGCCACCGCTGAGTCAAATTCTACACCATATTTGGTTCTCATAATTGAGTCCGAGGGATCTTTGGCACGAACAAAATATGAATGAACAAAATAATATCTTAGTTCCCCATTAAAATTTTCCGTAAGCCCATTTACCTTGGTAACTGTCGCGACGTTCCAACCCATATGTGGAACCTTGAGTTGGCTATCAATTCTCCCTTTAAAGTGATAAGCCATGCCCGGTATCCATCCCAAACCCGAAAGTTCACCCTCTTCGCTACCGTCCATCAATAACTGCATTCCCAAACAAATCCCTAAAATTGGAATTTTCTCAACTAACGCTTTATAGTCCAGAACTTCCTTAAGCCCGGAAGAATTGATACGCTGCATCGCAGAATCAAAAGACCCGACGCCCGGTAATAAGATTTTTGGCGAAGCCATAATAACGTCTGGATCAGACGTTATCTGCGCTAATACACCTACTTTTTTAAACATATTAGCAACCGAACCGAGATTGCCCATGCCGTAATCGACAATTGCGATCATAACTATTTTACAGGTAAACAGTACTTCAGGTAAAAACTCATTGGAACCAAATTCCTTTTTGCTAAAAAATAAAATAATGGTCTAAGTAGCTCAAACCTCTTCTTATATGTCGGAAATTCAGTCCAAAATCTAGGTGGCTGACTCATAATATGATCGTATTCCTGATCTGTCAAACCCAATCTCTTTTTGAAATAATTAACAAGATCATCCGGAATATGGGGTTCTGTATTATATAATTCCCATGCCTCAGCTCTAGACATTTTTCCGTTCCTAACTAACGCTGCCAGAGTATTATTTCGAAAGTCCGCACCGAATTTACCAGGTGCATAAACACTATGTAGAAACGCAGTCATCCTATTTTCCAGATGATGACCACCATAATACTCCCAATCATATTCCTTCTCCAGAATTGCTCGAGCCTCCTCTTTATTATATTCCAAATACCAAAATGGCCTAATCTTTCTTATACGCTTAAAAAGTGTCCATTTCAGAAAATTATAAAAGGTCATCAACGGATAGGTTTTCATCGGCCGCGTTCCGTATTGCTTGTGGATTGACTTAATGTATTTTCCATCAAAATAGTTTTTCCCAACAGGTGTAATCCCCTCAGTAATAAAAGAATGGCCCTCAAAGACATATTTGACGCCCCATCTATCAGCAGCACGATACATGGTTTCAGCCAGAGCAAGGTCTGTCGCTGCCTCAATTTCAGTAACCCCGGCCAGAAAAAAAGACTTGAAAATGTCATCAGATTCCTTGTTATCAGTCACGTGGGTGAAGAGATCGACTTTAAGTTTACTCAATACCTTTCTGATGTTTTCTGTCGCGATCGATGAGTTCCAGGTATTATCATAATGTACAGCCAAAGGTCTCAGACCCCATTCGAGAGCTTTCATTATCATATAAGATGAATCTGTACCACCACTTACTCCAACTATGCAGTCGTATGTTTTACCCTTGCCATCTCTTTTCACTTCCTCAATTATCTCCGAAAATATTTTTAAGCCCTTTTCAGTGCCAGTTCCATATTCTAAAGTAAGATCATCAACCTGTCTGCAATAATTGCAAACACCATTGACATCGAAAGTGATACTAGATACCCGTTCATCATATATACATCTTGTACATATTTGAACCGTTGCTTCAGAAATATCCTTTGATTGTAACATTTGTTTCTTAATTAAGTATCTGAATTAAACCTAGCGTGTATGGATTTTATAATTTCATGGGATTTACCCTTTCTAGACCCGAGTTCAATGTCCATTAATAATAAGCATTTACTATCTCCACACACAACAAATACACCTTCATTATTTATTTCAGCGACCTGACCTGGCGTACCATAAAACTGCCTTTCATCAATTCGAGTCTCCCAAATAATAAGCTTTTCACGTTTATAAAAAGTATAAGCTCCCGGATAGGGTGATGCCTGAGCGCGGATGAAATTAAAAATGGCTAAGGCAGAATTATTCCAGTTTATGAGCCCATCTTCTGGTATCCGCTGTGCACAGTAAGATGCCAGTTCATGATTTTGCTCGTAGGGTACTATCCCTCTATTCAGAAGCGCAACATAATTACTTTTTAAAACCTCGGCCGCGGCTTCTTCTAAATGGTCCAGTATAGTGGAAATATTTGAATTTGGATCAGGGTTATATTTATATTGATGCCAAATCACTCCATCATCCATTCTTTCTGTAAATGAGAAGAGTGAAAAACCAACAGTTTCTTCTCCGTTAATGATATTCCATACCAAGGGCGACCCACCACGATATTTGGGTAAGAGTGAGTTGTGCAAGCCAATAAATCCAAATGGTACAGTTTCCAATATAGTTTTGGTGAATAGCCAATACCAACAAATTACCAAGCATAGTTCCGGATTCTCGTAAACAATTATCTGTTCCGAGTCCTTTCTATTCTTTGCAATTGATAATTTGATATTATTTTCCTTACAATACGTGATATACTCTTGAAGAACACTTCGTGGATCCATAGAATCATCAATAGTTAACACGCCACTTATTGTATTTTCAGAAACGGTACGAATTGCCTTTAAGCAATTCAAGCCGAGCTTCTTACTCCCTATAAACAAAACCTTATTGATATTTCCCACTGATAACGAGTTAGGGATTAATCAACAGTGCATTTTCTAGCACATATAACGCTTCCCTTGGATTTATAAAAACTTTAGAAATGCCTTTAATCGCTTGAACAAAGTCAGTCAATTCCAGCAAGAGGGGCTCTTGCTTGTACATCGGGTACTTAATTATTTTCCCGGCAGTGACAAGTCCATAACCAAGAAAGGACTCATTTGTTAACGATGATCGATAATCAAAATCACTATTTTCATAGAATGTTACTTCCTGATTAAAATAATCTCCAAGGAGCATTCCAGAATTACCAAATATTTCGATGGTCCGCTTGTAACGTGGGGATATCCAGCTAAATTCACTAGAAGCTTTAATTCCATTTTCCAGATCCATAATGGCCTTCACATAAATTTCCTGCTTGCCGGCCTTTATTACCTGTGAGTGTATATTATTTACTTTCCCCCCTAAATAATTTATAATATCCAGATCATGGACCGCTAAATCAATTAATACCCCTTCTGTATTTCCCAAGAGGCGTTTAGGAAAAGGACCACATCTATAAGTATTAATGATATAAATATTGTCAAGAAACTTGTTATCAAGAAACTCCTTAATTTTTGTTATCACCGGATTAAATCTCTCAACATGCCCGACTGTGAAAACAATTCCCTTACGTTCAGCAGCTAAAATCATCTCTTCAGCATCAGCCAAATTGTGGGCGATAGGCTTTTCAACAAGTACATTTATTCCTGCCTCTATTGCCGAAAGGGCTATCTTTCGGTGAGTGACAGGCGGAGTAGCTACAATTATACCATCAGGCCTTTGCTGAATTAATACCTCATAATCTTCGAATGCTTTGTCAATTCCAAATTTTTTTTTCGCATGATCTAAATTGGATTGGTTATTATCTGCGATAATGATTTCATCCACTTCAGGCATATTTCTTAAAACTCTAATGTGATTTTGTCCCATTGAGCCCGAACCAATAACACCTATTTTCACTTTATTTATTTTTAAATAATGTTTCTATGTACCATTTAATTGTAGGAATAATTGCCTGATCAAAGGTTGTGATATCTTTGAAATTCAACAGTCTTTCTGCCAGCTCTACATTTCCTTCAAGCACTCTGACGTCACCGATCCTAGTCGCTCGGCGCTCAATTTCACCTGAATATTTTAACTCTTTACATATTATTTCAATTACATCCTTAATCATAATCTGCTTCCCCGAAGCAAGATTGATTATTTGGCCATGAGCTTCTTCATTCTTGTAAATTTCAGCTGTCCAATACGCCGAATCTTTCACATAAAAGAAATCTCGGGTTTGAGTTCCATCATCAAATATCACAGGTTTCTCGCCCTCCATTATTCTTCTGATTGTTAATGGAATCACTCCGGCATAGTTCTTCTCATTCTGACGCGGGCCGAAATTATTAAACGGTCTTACTATCGAAAAATCAATCCCAAAAGTTTTTCCGTAGGAATACACTAATAAATCTGAAGCGGACTTACTTGCTGCATATGGCGTATGACCCAACAAGGGATGATTTTCATCCATCGGTGTATAAATAGCTGTGCCATATACCTCTGATGAAGAATATGCAATAATCGAAATTTGCCTTTTAGATAACCGTATGATCTCTAATAAATTTTGAGTCATTTTAATATTCTGATCAAAACACCAGACAGGATTCTCTAATGATGCTTCGAGTGGAATTACAGCCAAATGGAAGATTACATCTATTTCATTGTCAGATATTATTTTTGCAATAGATTCATAATTGGTAACATCACAGTTTATAAAACGGAATTTTGAATTGACTTTTGCTTCCGACAAATTTTCTTCTTTCCCTAAATAAAGGTTATCTACCGCAATTATTTTCACAACTGGCTCGGTAAGTAGATGGTCACATAAGTGACTGCCAATGAACCCGGCCCCACCTGTAACTAGAACATTTTTATTATTAAAATCAGCCATTTTTTTGTTCTTTAATATGAGTATTTAAGCTGCTACAAACCGTAGCTATTTGCTCTTCAGTGAGTTCGAAATACAGCGGCAGTGCAAGTGTTTGATGGTATAATGTCAGTGAATTCGGACATTCGTCAGCACTATTGTAAACTGGTTGTATATGTGATGCGTAAGTACCAATCTGACATTGAATACTTTCCCGTTTTAAGGAAACGATCAAATCGTTCCTTCTAAGGCTTGAATCCAGGCAAACTACATAACTTTGGTAAACATGGTAGAAATTTGTTGGCTCCACGGGAGTAGTTAAAAATTCATTATCCCTTAAAAAATTATTATAGACTGCAACTAGCTCTCTTTTTCTTTCAAGAACTTTTGGATATCTTTTTAGTTGAACCAGAGCAATTGCAGAATTAATATCAGATAGTTTGTAATTATAACCCAATGTTTCAAAGCTAGGGATTGCAAACTCAGTCTGACGACTATATGCCGAACTCATACCGAAACACGAAAGAGATGCCATAATTTGAGCATATTCGTCGTTATTGGTTACATTCACTCCGCCTTCTCCTGAGGTCACATTTTTTCGGCCATGGAGTGAAAAACACGTTATGTCTCCAAATGAACCCACATTTTTACCGCTATACTTAGCGCCCATTGCACAGGCTGCATCCTCTATAATTTTCAACCCATATTCGTCTGCTATTGATTTTATCTGATCCATATCAGCCATTAATCCAAAAGCATGAACGACGATTATAGCTTTGGTCTTTGAATTAATTTTTGCCTTAATCTTATCCGGATCGATGTTATAGGTATATAAATCAACATCAACGAATCTTGGTATAGCACCGCAGTAAAGTACCGCATGGCCGGTAGCAGGAAATGTAAAATCAGAAACAATAACTTCATCACCTTCCTTAATTCCGATTGCCAGCAACGCCAAATGTAGCCCCGCAGTGCAGTTGTTCACGGGAATTGCATGTTTTACTGCGATGTCTTCTTTAATGTAGGAAGAAAGAGCTAGTCCTTGTGGGCCTTGCCCGGCTACCCAACCTGAATCGAAAGTTTCCTGAATTGCCTTTAATTCCTCGTCATTAAAAAACGGTTTAGATAAAAATATCATCAGGCTTTTTATTTAATAATATTAATGATTCGGTTCAAGTCTTCATTGGTAATCTGTGGGTGCACTGGAAGGCTAAGAACCTGTTGTGATATTTTCTCTGACACAGGGAAATCACCCTCTTTGTATCCAAACTTTTGAAAGACCGGATAGGTGTGAAGAGGCTTCGGATAAAATATTCCAGGAAATACATTATTTCTCTGAAGGTCTTGAACAAGTTCATCTCTAGTTCTGCCGTATTTACCTACATCTACTTTTATTGTATATTGGTGATATACATGCCCGTAATTGCTAGGCACGCTTGGAATAGTAATTCCCGAAATACCGGACAACCCCTTATTTAAAATTGCAGCATTTTCCAGTCGTTTCCGGTTGAAATTTTCAGCCATTTTTAGTTGACTTAGTCCAATAGCAGCGTGAATATCCGTCATTCTGTAGTTGTACCCGAATCCAGTGTAATTATATTGAGTTACTAATGACTGTCCATGATGTCTAAATGATTTTACGTTTTCAATAAAACTTTCATTATTAGAGGTTAATACACCTCCTTCTCCAGCCATAATATTTTTTGTGGCGTACAAGCTAAACGCACTGACATCCCCAAATGATCCTGCTTTTTGGTCATTTAGCGTCGCCCCATGCGCCTGACAAGCATCTTCTAATATTGTAATTTTAGCGGCATTAGCCAATGTTTGTATCTGTGGCATATCAGACAACAAACCATAGAGATGGATCGGCATAATGACCTTCGTTTTCGCCGTTATCTTGTTCTGAATATTCTTCGGGTCTATGTTGAATGTATCTTCGTCTATATCAGCAAATACAGGCTTTGCGCCCATCATTAGAATTGAATTAGCGGATGCTACGAAGGTAAACGGACTTGTTATAACTTCGTCATCTTTATCCACCCCAAGAGCAAAAAGTCCTGCATGTAGTGCTGCTGTCCCAGAATTAAGAGCAGCGCTATATTTTACGCCGCAATATTCTGCAAATTTTGCCTCTAACTCGGCAACCTTTACTCCTTGGGTGATCATCCCCGATCTCAAAACCTCCAAAACACTGTTACAAGTATCTTCGTCAATAAAAGGTTTGGCTGTAAAAATTTTTTCGTTCATCTAACTTCTTTTTAATATTATTAATTCATTACATCCTAAACAAGTCACTTCAAAAGGTTTTGTAATGGTATTTGGTGCATCTAAACGCTTTCCACATTTACAGACATAACCGACTAACTTTGCTGGATTCCCTACCATTAAGCTATAGGGGGGTACGTTTTTATTAACTACTGTTCCGGCACCAATTAAAGCAAATTCTCCAATCACTGAGCCACAAACGATGGTTGCGTTCGCGCCAATAGACGCTCCTTTTTTTATTATAGTCGGTGTTATTTTCCAATCATGGTTAAATGATCTCGGATAAAGATCGTTGGTAAATACCATATGCGGACCTAAAAAAACATCATCTTCAATGGTAACGCCCTTATAAACCGACACTCCGTTTTGAATTTTCACCCTGTTACCAATTGACACATCAAGATCTATGTAACAATCTTTACTAATAATACAATTTTCCCCAATAGTTACACCCTCCCGTATCTGAACATTCATCCATACATACGTACCTTCTCCTATTTTGCAGTTGTCGCTAACCCAGGACGAATCATGAATTTTCACTCCATTAACAATCTTAATTTTACTCATCTATTACAAAATTTTAGATTTTATTTCAACTTTTAACCATCTGGCACGATTGTTTAAACCAATTATACGTAATCTGAAGGCCTGCTTTCACATCGAAGGAAGGTAAATAGTTAATCAATGTCTTAGCCTTCTCTATACTGGCGAGCGAATCTTTAACATCTCCAGCCCGTTCTGGATTATAGATGACATTTAATGATACTCCTGCTATGTCGGATATGTAGGACCATAATTCTTTAAGAGACGTTCTTTCACCAAAAGCGACATTTATTACTTCATGCCCTGTAGTTCGCCTATTATAAAAAAATGATTTGATGTTGGCCTGTATCACATTTTCAATAAAAGTAAAATCTCTGGTATGTTCACCGTCTCCGTTAAAAACCGGCGATTGATTCTCTAAAGCCGCTTTCATGAAAAGAGGAATAACAGCAGCATACGCTCCTGAGGGATCTTGCTTAGGGCCAAAGACATTAAAGTACCTAAGGCCAACAAGATCTAGATGATAAAGATTGGAAAATACACCCGCGTAAAGCTCATTTACATATTTGGTTATCGCATACGGCGAAAGCGGCTTGCCTATTACATCTTCCACTTTGGGTAGTGCTTTACTATCACCATAGGTTGAAGAAGAAGCAGCGTAAACCAGTCGTTTGATGTTATTTTCTTTGGCTGCAACAAGCATATTGAGAAAGCCTGAAACATTTACATCGTTAGTTGTGATTGGGTCACCTATTGATCTTGGAACGGAACCCAGAGCCGCCTGATGGGAAATGTAATCAATTCCTTCGCATGCTTTTTTACACGTTTCAAGATTCCGGATATCTCCTTCAATGAATTCAAAAGTTGGATTTTCTATAAACTCTTCTATGTTCTTATAAAAACCGTTAGATAAGTTATCTAATACCCTGACCTTACCTGCGTTGTACTTTAAAAGATATTCAACTAAATTGGAACCAATGAATCCTGCACCGCCTGTTATTAAAAAGGAATATTTCTCTAAGGAATCAGAATGATATAGTGTATCAAACATAATTATTGGGGGTATAGATTTACAGTCGGGAGTCAATTAGTTCATTTGGAAATATTCCCTTCACATCATAAATGACAGAGGTTTCTTTAATTAAATTTCTTATCGGGAGATCTGTGAATTCCTTGTGAGCTACAGCCGCTATAATAGCATCAAACTTTAAGTTCGATGGAGCTTTCTTACTACAATCGACATCATACTCGTTCTTCACCTCTATAGGATCTGCCCATGGATCATGTATAGCTACGTTTACTCCATACTCCCGAAGTTTCAACACAATATCTATAACTTTTGTATTTCGAACGTCAGGGCAGTTTTCTTTGAAGGTAAATCCGAGAATGAGGATATCGCTATTATAAACCTGAATTCGCTTCCTAACCATAAGTTTGATAACCTCATCACCTATATATGATCCCATTCCATCATTAATCCGTCTACCCGCAAGAATTATCTCTGGATGATACCCAACTTCCTGCGCCTTTTGTGCCAGATAGTACGGATCTACACCAATACAATGCCCCCCAACCAAACCAGGAAAGAATTTGAGAAAGTTCCATTTGGTTCCTGCGGCTTTTAAAACTTCATGGGTGTCTATGTTCAACCGGCCAAATATCTTAGATAGCTCATTTACAAAGGCAATATTAATATCACGTTGGGAATTCTCAATCACCTTAGCCGCCTCTGCAACGCGAATACTTGGAGCTTTATAGGTTCCGGCAATTATTATACTCTTGTATAGCTGATCTATTTCTTCAGCAACTTTGGGTGTAGAACCAGAGGTTACCTTTAGTATTTTACTTACCGAATGCTCTTTATCTCCTGGATTTATTCGCTCCGGAGAGTATCCCACGAAAAAGTCTTCATTAAATTTCAGTCCCGACACTTTTTCAAGAATTGGAACACACTCGTCTTCAGTGACACCGGGATATACCGTCGATTCATAGACAACAATATCACCCCTTTTTAAGACCTTCGCAACGGATTCGCTCGCTTTGTATAAAGGCGTTAAAATAGGGCGATTATTCTTGTCAGTTGGTGTAGGAACCGTTACGATGAATACATTGCAGTCCTTAATGTCTTCGAGCTTGCTTGTACAAACTAAACAATTAATACGTTTGGCATTGGGATCAAACAGAACTTGCCTTAGCTGCTCCTGATTAATCTCCAGAGTACTATCTATTGCCATCTTTAGTTCATCGATTCGGCAGTTATTTATATCAAATCCAACACAAGAATACTTTTTGCCAAACTCTACGGCTAATGGTAATCCAACATAACCTAATCCAATTATTCCTATTCTATATTCTATCACTTGAGATTATTCTATTTAAAATTAATCCTGTAGAAAAAAATAACACTGTAATTCCCACAAATAAAAACACTCCAATTACAATAGCTTTTACTTTGCTAAGCCTGTCTTTTTCAAGTGGATAAACTGGGTAGTTTATTACCTGAATTAAAGGTGTTTCCTGACGAAGGGACAATTTGGCTAACTCCAAGTTTTGAAGTAGCTGAGAAAGAATCACCTTATTTGCTTCTGCATTAAAACGTGACCTCTCAGCGGGTGCACGCAGAATTTGACGAGCGGGGTTTAAATTGGGAGTCGCATCAGATACTTCAGCAGTCGCATAAATTGCTCCATTCAATATATTACGTATTGAATCTGTTTGAAATTGAAGAACAGATAAATTTTCAAGGGCTTTTTTTGTTTTCGTTTGAACGTAAAAATCATTCACATTACTTACTATTTGGTCATTGAAAGCTTTAGCAAAAATTTCATCGTGAGACTTTACCTCTACTTTTATGATATTGAGTTTCCTGTCCGGATTATTAACTGTCAGATAACTGGAATTTATTGTTTTGGCAATATCCCCAAGCACACTATCGCGCAAACGAAGATTGTGCGATTCTGACTTTAAATCAAACTTTAAGTTAGCTAACTTAGGGTCATCCTTCCATGAGGAGCGAATACCGTTGAAATCCAAATATCTTTCAATCAATAGTTCATTCTTCCCATCAATTACAACTTCGCTTAATAATGTTCTTACTATCATGCTTCGGGACTTATACAATTCGATAATATTTTCCTGTTGAAAAATACCACCACCCTGTGCCATATTGATACCCGCTAACCCAGCAATACCTCCAAGTTGCCCAAGCACACCACTTTTGTTATTCCCTTCTTCAAGGACAAAGGTTGTTTCCGCTGTATAAATAATTCTTTTAGAATTAGCGTAAAAGAACCCTAATAACCCGCCTGTCAATCCAATAATTAAAATAATAATCCATTTGGTCAAAATGAATTCAATCCATTTATGAATTCCTATTACAAGTTCCTTAATCGATAATTCATCTTTCGGTGAATCTTGTATTTCAATTGGCTCTACCATATTAACTATTCAGCTGATTTTGAAAGGATTATCATGATAAACAACTATCTAACTAGATTTAAAATAATTACAGCCAAGGAAGCCAAACCACTTGAAATTCCTACGATTTCAGCAGCTGTTAAAGGCCTCTTATCCTCTTTCTGAGGAACAAAAAGCTCCGCACCTGGTTCAATTGCCGGATAATTATTAAAGAAAAACATTTTTGAGGTACTTTGCACAGCGCCATTAGCATAAATTACATAGGAGCGTCTTTTCAAAGATTTATTGGAAAAGCCCCCTCCCTGCGAAATATAATGCTTAAAACCCCTTCCCTGACTAAAAATAGTAGTAACAGGATATAATACTTCTCCATTGACTTTTACAGTTTGTAATTGCTTAGGAATTCTCAAGACATCGCCTTCTTCGAGTATCAAATCGGCTTGAGAACCCGGATTTTCAATTATTTTATCAAGTTTTATACCTACATAAACATTTTTTAATAATTCATCCTGCACTTTAGTGCCAACTGTGTCCTTTACATTTTTCTGTAAACGTTGAAGCTTAGCTATTTTATTTTTCTCTTCTTCATTCTGATCAACAGCATTTTTACTATCGGTTTTTGCCGGCCCTTCACGCTTCAATGATGCACCTTTTGCATAACCAAGTGCAGTTAAACCACCAGCGCGTCTTAGCAGGTCCGATACCCGTTCGTCCTTATTTACAATCGTATACATACCGGGATATAATACTTCACCTTCAACCTTAACCTGGCGCTGAACCTCATAACCAATAGAACTTCTCACCGAAATAATATCAAAGGGTTGTAATTCAAATTTAGGCTTTGAGAAATTCAAATCCTTGTCAATATCGATCTGAAAAACCTGAGCGATAATTGCATCAGCTGCCGTTAAATTACTATTTTTAACCCGTCTGGAGATTTCTACCCGCTGGGCAGTTGCAGCCTCTGTAAGTCCACCTGCCTTGAGAACTAACTCTTCCAAAGTCATTTTTTCTGCAAATTCAAAGGTGCCGGGTATACGTACTTCCCCGTCTATAGTCACTTTGTACTCTTCTTTGAGATCGAATATGGATGAAACACTAATAATGTCCTCCCTAAGTAAGGAAATATCCTTTACGGTTCCGTTCAGTATTCCAGCAAGATCAACAGAAATTAACTCTGTTTGATTGTCCGGCTTTAATCGCGTGATATATGCTCTTTGCCTGAAGGCATCTTCCTTCAGACCTTCTGCTTTCTTAACTAATTGAGAAAGTGTTAAACCTTGTTCCAGCTCATAAGCTCCGGGACGAAAAACAGCACCATCAATATTCACACGATTGACAAAGCGTTCCAGTACACGATCCACAAAATATTTATCCCCAGTATTTGGTATATAGTCTGAAAATTTATCTGAACTGATATCAGCTATCTTCCGCTCAATTTCTGTATTCTTTAACACCTTTACCCTAGCCCTGAATGCATTCTCAGTAAAATCACCTGCAAAATTTAAAAGCTCTTTAAAAGACTCTCCTGAGCGTAATTCAAATATTCCGGGACGTTTTATCTCCCCAACAATTTCTATGCGCGATTCATACACCGGCACGCGAATAATATCCTGATCCTGTAATCTTAAATTATCAGCCATTTCCCCTTTCATCAGGAAATCATAAATATCAAGGGTCGCTATTTTCTTCCCTCCACGTATCAATTCGATCGATCTGAAGGAACCATTCTCCGTTGGTCCACCAGAAGAATATAAGGCATTGAATACATTAGCCAGGGATGGAAGTGTATAAGTTCCTGGCTTAACAATCTCTCCGGTAAGTATAACTTTAATGCTTCGTATGTTTCCTATAGCTATATTGAGGCTAGTGCTTCCATTACGCAGACCACTATAAACTGTTGATAAACGAGAACGGATTCTTGAAGTTGCTGCCTCAATAGTCAGTCCGGCAACAGGAATGATACCCACATATTCGACATTGATATTCCCTTCTGGACTTACTTTAAGATTATAAGAAGCCTCTGAGTTGCCATAAATATCAATCAGCAATTCATCATTAGGACCGATTACATAATTCTTCGGAGTGGCAATACTCAGATTGGGCTCAAATGTTAATTTAGAATTTTTGAAAAGATCTGCACCGAATATTTTTGACCGAAGCTCATTCAAAGCTTTTTCAGCTTCTGTTTCCGGATCTCTTTGATTTGACAAACTATCGGTTTCATAGTTGAGCTGCCTTCCATCTGCAATGGTTTTAGACTGAACTTTATTAGGGTCTGCCTGACCAGATTTTTGTTTATCACTATTCTTTAGTTTATCAACCCGTTCCCTTAATTTCTTGATCTCTTCTGGACGCATTCCGCGGGCCTGGGCCATTTGCTCCAATTGAGCATCACCCATCCCGCTTGCCTCTGCCTGACGCATAAATGACCTCACCTGATCATCGCTCAATTCATCAACACGGATATTGTTCAGGTTTTGTGGATTTACCTGTGTAAAAGCAGGAATACTTATACTTATCAGGACAAGGAGAGCCAAAAGGCTAAATATTCTCGTAAAATGAGATGAGTATTGAGTATTGAGTATTGAGTATTGAGTATTGAGCAGAATCATAAATAGATTACAGTTTTACTTGTTGTAGATTATAGATTAATAATTACAAATATTGTTTAAAATTCTTAATATGATAATTAGCTAACTTTTAACGCCTAACTTTAAATCTAACCTATTTGCGCAAAGCTAAATATTCTTCTCTTTATATGAGACCTAATTTCGGGTATTTTTGTTATCGGTTGTAATCCCAATGGAGGCCTAAGAAGTTTTTACATTATATTGTCTAATACCGTGATTCAATAAGTTCCCTCATTTCATTCGGGATGACAGGTTTCACTCAATGCTTCATCTATCTCAATAATTCTTACTCAAAATAATTTAAGGTATTAAAGCCTCCAATTTTCAGATACTCATCTTTCTTCATCAGATGAAGGTCAGAAAGCACCATTTCTTTGACCAGGGCAGCAAGGTCATATTTCGGCTTCCAGCCAAGTTTGGTATTTGATTTTGTCGGATCACCAATCAATAAATCTACTTCTGTTGGCCTGAAATACTTCGGATCCACTTTTACTACAGTAGTCCCCGGCTTTAAGCTTTCCGCTTTAAGCTTTAAGCTTTCTACCTTAGCCTCATCAATATCAATAATAACACCTCTTTCCTGTTCATCTTTCCCACTAAACTCGACTTCAATTCCTAATTCAGCAAAACTCATTTTTACAAAATCACGAACCGTTGTGGTTACCCCCGTCGCAATTACAAAATCTTCTGCTTTATCCTGTTGCAAAATCAGCCACATGGCCTCCACATAATCTTTAGCATGCCCCCAGTCACGCTGCGCTGACAGGTTACCCAGGTATAAACAGTTCTGCATACCTAATGCTATTTTAGCAGCTGCCATAGTAATTTTACGAGTCACAAAAGTTTCTCCCCTAACCGGGCTTTCATGATTGAATAATATTCCATTGCAAGCAAACAGATTGTAGGCTTCACGATAATTAACAGTAATCCAATAGGCATACATTTTCGCAACCGCGTAAGGAGAACGTGGATAAAATGGGGTCTTTTCATTTTGAGGCATTTCCTGCACCAAGCCATATAATTCGGAAGTAGAGGCCTGATATATCTTAGTCTTTTTTTCTAAACCAAGGATTCTTATAGCCTCAAGAATACGTAAGGTACCAAGACCATCCGCGTTTGCTGTATACTCTGGAGTTTCAAAACTCACCTGCACATGACTCATAGCAGCCAGGTTATATATCTCATCCGGTTGTGTTTCCTGAATGATACGAATTAGATTGGTTGAATCTGTTAGATCTCCATAGTGAAGCTTCAACCTTAAATTACTTTCATGAGGATCCTGGTACAAATGATCGATCCTATCAGTATTAATTAATGAACTTCTTCTCTTAATACCATGCACAAAATACCCCTTATTTAACAGGAATTCTGTCAAATAAGCTCCATCTTGACCGGTAATGCCGGTAATTAGTGCTGTCTTCATGGAAAGAGTATTGAGTATTGAGTATTGGGTATTGAGATACCAGGTAATAATCCGGAAAATCTTGTTTCAATTGATATTTTTACTTGATTCATAATTATACGAATTTAATTAAAATCAGATTAACAGACATCCCTAAAACGGCCCCGCCCTATGAGTCACAATTTAGGCAATTACACTTATTTCCTGATTTTCAAATCTCCAAATTACCAAATCTTCAAATCGATCTGGGTACGGCTCCGCCCTTTCAGTCACATTTTCATTTTGCGACATCTAATATAGTTTAACCCGAACTCAAATAATATTTAAACCACATAGAAACATAGAATTGATCTGTGTTTCTCCTCTCTAAAGACGCATAGAGTCTTGAAGCTCCGCCTCAATCTATGTGTACTTTAAACCATATATGAACAAACTATGTGGTTAAATATTAACTGTCTTTATTTATGAAAACCAGGTACCTTTTAAGAAACCTGCAATTTCTCTACAATATTTTTTCTCAGATCAACTTTTACCTGTAAACCCAGATCTTCTAAAAGCAAAAGCGCATAATTCCCTTTACTCTCCAATACCTCTGCTTCTTTATCCATCAATGCCCCGGAACGTATTCTGATCCTATCACTCACATTCAGATTCTCTGCTATAATAGTATCATGATCATATTGCATCAACCAACTTTTCAACAGATCCATTTCCTTCGACCTTATTATCGCTGGTTTCCCGCAGTGATAAACGTAACGAACTATCCCAGGGACTGAAAAAACCGTATCTCTATCCTTATCCTCAAGCCTTACAAAGCAATAAGATCTGAACAAAGGCTCCTCCACCCATTTCCATCGGTCGCTCCAAAGTTTTTTTCTTCTTAAAAGCGGGCAATAAACTTCAATACCCGACAGTGCCAATTTATCTGCAACGGCCTTTTCATTGCGTGATTTGGTATAGAGCACGTACCAATTCATACTAAATGATCAAATATTAAAACCATCTCTTTATTGTGCTTCTGCACATAAACCTCTGCATCTTCCTCTTCAAAAACCAAATAGCGTATTTTTCTGCCAAGGAGAGGTTCTGCCTTTTCTACCAGGTTACTCAGATAATTCCGGTCAATATTGTCACCAATAATCATCAGATCAATGATATCTGAATCCAGTCCACGTGCTATCATACCTTCAAGATAAACGCGTTGTACGTTTCCCAATCGGTCGATAACCTTTTCGATTACTTCTTCTACACCTATAAACTTTCTGATAATGCTATTTAGATCCTTGAACAAGGGATGAAGGGTATTTGCACGATATAGTTTCTTATTACCATCTGATTCAGCCAGCAATAGCCCGGCTTTCTCAAAACGATTAAGCTCCTGCCTTATACCATTGGTACTCTCGTTAAACTCAGCTTCAAGGCTTCTTAAATACCCCTGATTGTTGATGTTTAAAAAGAATTTAAGCAATAACTTAATTCTCGTTTTAGATGTTATCAGACTTTCGAGCATAATATTGAGTATAATTAGTACTCATTATATAACTCAAAAGTAGAACATATTTTTAAAAAAGCAAGAAAAATTTGACAATTCGCTATCTGATATCAGTTATCTGAGAAATCCTACGTGTTAATTAATACCTTTTTCAAAATGTTTAATATTCTATGAAGAAAAGCACCTAAGTGGAATTATCCTTGCAATATCTTTAAACCCTCTCCGCCCAGGGCGGAGGGCCAAGATGATCCTGGAATCAACGGCTCCGTAATAAGGGTGAGGCCCTAAAAATGCTTGAACCACTCCATCAATATTATACATTAGAATCTTCAAATAAAGCACCCAAGAAAAGGCAAATAAATCCTGCTTTAGCAATATTTAGTGCTCATGGTGATGAGATTCTTCGTCGCTACCCATTTTTAATAAATATCGAAAATCAGTTGGCTCCTCTGAATGACAGTCGGTACAAAATGCTCAATACTCAAATAGACAAATTTAATGTTTGTGACTGACGAAATCTACTTCCTAATCGCCTAAGTGATTTAAGTCCTTCTACCATCGACAAATCGACAAATAAACCCGGAATTCAACTGGGACTAAAATTACAAACTGAAGCTCCCTACCCATTTTCAAATTTGCTCATTTTCAAATTTTCAAATCTCCTCTAATCCTCCCTCACCACGTACAAATTCCTTCTCCCCGATTTGGAAAATGTAAGTTTTCCATCATCATTGAGTTTCTTGAGTGCAGTTGAAATTTCTGAAGAATCAACCTGAACACCGTAACTAACTGCAAGCTCTTCAACAACTGATTCTACAAATCGTGGGGTACTGAAAAATCCTGTTTCATATAGCTTATTGATTCTTAAAGTTGTTAAGGCCCTGTTTCGCCTCGCAGGAGGTAATTCATAGCGGGGTTTAAGTTCAATCTCAATATCAAACAGTTCGGATGGTTTTAATTCCAGAGCCTGGCAGATCGCAATACAATGACTGACATAAGTATTCCCTCCGTTCTCTATTGAAGAAAGCGTATTGATACTCAGTCCGGTCATTAAAGATACATCATCAAGGCTATAGCCCTTCTCTTTACGGTATTTCCTGATCTTTTCTCCAATCTGCTTTGCAGAATTATCGTCCACGTATTTTCCCACATAACAAATTGAGGAATCAGATATAATAATATTTTACAAACTATTTTGTAATAAATTTGTGTATGTCTTTCCATATACATACTTTTATTATACCAAAAATTTTAGCAGAAATATGGACTCTAAACCTAAAAGAGAAAATACTAATGAAACTGCCATTCGCAGTCTTCATTACTTCTGTACTGCCTATTCCTTTTGTTCCAGTAATGTACAACTCAACCGTGCACTCAGCACCGTTATCTGTGGTAGCTATACAGATATGAATTATTCAGACAGGGCGTGCCTGTTTGATTACCTTTTGGCTCTGGAAGATTTACTGCCTGCTTTGTATGAATTGCAGGAGCATTTGAACAGAACTGAAACGGATGAAGAGAATGCGGGTATTTACAAGGATGAGGTTTCTGCTAAGGACATGTATGCTTCGTTTAAGAGGCATCCGGAGTGATTGCGGCTTTCGCCGCAATGACAGGGGCTTTCGCCGCAATGACAGGGGCGTACGCCTGAACGACAGGCAGCAAAGCAGCTAAGATATTACTACTGACGCTAATCCCGATCCGCCCTTCGCGGGAGGGAACTTAGTGAGAATAAGCTAAATTTTGCTACTGATGGCGATTTCCTTCACTGCGTTCAGGATGACAGGTTGCAAGCCGACTAAGATATAACTACTGAGCTAAATGACCCGGTGGCTGCTGTCATCCCGGTGATCCCAACGATCCCGACTAAGGCTGGGACGGGACAATCTATTTATAAACTAATAAAACCAATTAAATGAAACCTGCATGAGCTTACCGCTCACAAACCGGAATGAATAAGCTCATGCAAGCTTCATAACCATTAAAAAACAAACTATATACTGATGAAAAAAACGATACAATTCATCGTCCTGGCCGCGCTTTGCTTTTTTTTAAGCAGCGCCGCACGGGCACAAACCACCGCCCTGAAGATCGGGGATCAGGTTCCGGATATCAGCATTAACAATATTATAAATTACAAAAGCAGTAGTGTAAAACTCTCCGATTTTAAGGGGAAGTTACTGATTTTGGATTTCTGGGCTACCTGGTGCGGGGCATGCCTCAATGCTATGCCTTTAACAGACAGTCTGCAGCAGGCTTTTGATGGAAAAATTCAATTTTTCCCTGTCACCTACCAGACTGAAAAGGAAGTGCGCCAGACTATTCAAAAAATAGAGCAAAGTAAAGGAATTCGAATTTTTACGGCCCTTGAAAATAAGGAACTCAGCCGATTGTTCCCCCATACTACACTTCCGCATTATGTATGGATAGGCCCGGATGGAACATTAAAAGCCATTACCGGAACCGAAGCGCTGAATGCCGAAAATATCCGCGCTTTGCTTTCTCAAAATGAAGTAATGCTGAGGGAGAAAAAAGATATCCGAATACCCTATAATACCAAAGAGCCTCTTTTTGTGAATAATAATGGAGGAGATGGGCTTAATATCCAGTACCGTACTGTTTTTAGCGGCTATGTGGAAGGCCTTCGCTCGGGGACAAACAGTTATAAGGCGGATACTGGCAGTACTTTTCGCATGACTACCCTTAACCAGCCGCTGATCAACTTGTACAGGCTCGCTTACAGCGATCAGGGCTTCCTGCCCACCAACCGTATTGTTGTATCGGTAGCAGACAGTACCCTGATCAAATCCAGAAAGACAGGAGCTGAATACCTCGACTGGCTGAAAGATCGGGGATATTGCTATGAGCTGACCGTTCCGCTTTCTATGGAGAAGCAGGTATTTGAGATCATGCAGGCAGATATGCGAAGGCTTTTCCCACAGTATTCGGCCAATATGAAGGAACAGGATAGCCCCTGCCTGGCTTTGGTCAGAACATCCCTTACTGATAAATTAAAAAGTAAGGGTGGCAGGTCATATACAGAATTCAATGCTTTCGGCTGTACTCTTCAGAATTTTCCTCTTCAGCGCCTGATCGATCAACTGAACGTGCGCTATATGCAGGGAATACCTACCCCTGTGGTGGATCAAACCGGCTATACCGAATGGGTAGACCTGCAGATCAATGCACCTCTCAATTCCATTGTTGAAATGAACAGGGAACTGGCCAGATATGACCTGCAACTGGTGGAGAAAATAATTCCTGTAGAGAAACTGGTAATCAGGGATCAAAGGCAGATAGGGTTTTGAACATTGTCTGGGGACACAAGGCTGACAGGGTTCAAAAACCCTGTCAGCCTTATACCTAATAAAAAACATCCCGCACCTGCGGGAAAAAACACATGAACATGAAAAAAATTATAGTTTATAGTATTCTCATGCTGATTACCGCACTAAGCTGTGCGGCTCAGATCCGGATCAATGGCAGGGTGCTCACTGCCGATGGAGAGCCATTAATAGGAGCAACCGTAAAAATTAAAGATCATGCAACAGCGGTTCTCGCCGGCGATGAAGGTAAGTTCAGCATAGCAGTCAACAGCTCTGAACTGAGTTTGATTATTTCCTATATCGGATATAGAACCGCTGAAAGGAAACTCATACTGCCCTTAACAGAAGAACTGATCATCAGGCTGGATAGAGAATCGGGGAGCCTGGCTGAAGTACTGGTATCAACCGGCTACCAGACTCTGGCCCGAGAACGTGCTTCAGGTTCTTTTGTTCAGGTGGATAAGCAGCAGCTCAACCGCAGGGTAAGTACAGATGTTTTAAGCAGGCTGGAAGATATGGTGCCGGGATTGACGCTGAACAGGAAAGGAGCCAGTCAGATCAGTATCAGGGGGCAGAGTACGCTTTATTCGAATGCTGAACCTCTCATTGTGATCGATAATTTTCCTTATGAAGGGGATCTGGCAAATATTAACCCGAATGATGTAGAAAGCATCACTATTCTTAAAGATGCTGCAGCCGCCTCGATCTGGGGCGCCCGTGCAGGAAATGGCGTTATTGTGATCACTACCAGCAAAGGCAGGTTTCAGCAGCCAACAAAACTGTCCTTCAATTCCAATATAACGGCGGGCAATAAACCCGATCTGTTCTATCAGCCAAGAATCTCATCGGCCGATTTTATTGGGATTGAGCAGATGCTTTTTAACAAAGGATATTACCTATCAGCAGAATCTTCTCTGAATAAAGCACCATTAACACCCGTGGTAGATCTGCTCATCGCCAAACGCGATGGACTGATCCCAGCTGCTGAGGCTGATTCCAGGATAGAGGCTTTGAAGAATATAGATGTCCGCAGGGATATTGATCGCTACATATACCGTAATTCCCTCAACCAGCAACATTCATTAAACCTGAGTGGTGGAACGGAAAACCAGACCTTTTTTGTATCAGCCGGTTATGACCGAAACCTGCAAAGTCTGGTGGCAAACAGTTACGACAGACTTTCGCTCAATGGCTCCAATACCTACCGTTTTTTAAAACAGAAGCTTCAGCTGACGACCGGAATTTACTATATCCAAAGTAAACAGTCTTTGAACAATTCCGGACCGGGTAGTATGATGATGGATATCGGTAGTCCCATGTACCCCTATGCCAGGCTGGCCGATGATCAGGGAAATCCATTGTCTGTGATCAGGGATTATAGAGCAGGCTATCTTCAAAGTGCAGCAGTGCAGGTTCCTGAACTGCTGGACTGGACCTACAATCCGATAAGGGAGATCGAACTGGGGGATAACAAGAACAGCGGTGTAGATTATCGCATTAACGCAAACCTTCAGTACAAACTTCCCGCCGGCTTCGATGCTTCACTCCTCTACCAATATGGAAGAACCACTGATAACAGCCGGAACCTTCAGAGTATCGACACTTATTATACCCGGAACCTGATCAATTCCCTGACATCGGCAGGCAGTCCGGGAGCCCTGATTCGACCTGTTCCTGTCGGAGGTATTCTGGATTTGAATACCATGAATGCGCAAAGCCATAATCTCAGGGCTCAGCTGAACTATAACCGGATATGGAAAGAGCAGCACCGTATCAGCGCCTTAGCCGGTGCTGAAGTTCAGGACAGAAGTATGATCAGCAATTCATCCCGTCTGTACGGCTATGACGATCTTCATGCCAGTTCGCTGCCTGTTGATCATATTACACCCTTTACCACGTTATTCAATCCGACCCAGACTTCCACCATACCAGCCGCCGGACAAATGAGCGAACTGACAGACCGCTACCTGTCATGGTATATGAACGGGGCCTATACCTTTAAGAACAGGTACACTCTTACAGCCAGCGGACGTTTTGATAAATCGAACCTTTTTGGGGTACGCACTAATCAAAAAGGAGTACCATTATGGTCCGCCGGCTTAGCTTATAACATCAGTGATGAAAGCTTTTACAAGTTTTCATATTTGCCCTATCTTAAGCTCAGACTCAGCTATGGTTATAACGGGAATGTGAACCGTTCTTTGTCGGCTTATACAACCGCCCGATACGTCTCCGCAGCTTTTCTTACCTCGATTCCTTATGCATCCGTCAGTAATCCTCCTAATCCGGAATTGCGCTGGGAACGTATCAATATGGTCAATGCCGGTATTGATTTTTCTTCGGCAGGAAATGTTCTTAGCGGTAGTATTGATTTTTTCAGGAAGAAAGGCTTTGACCTGATCGGCGAAACACCCTTTCCGCCTTCTTCAGGCATTACCCGTTTCCGGGGCAATACGGCCAGCATCCGTGGGAGCGGTATAGATATTGCTTTGAACAGCAAGAATATTGACGGTAAATTCAAATGGTACAGCCATGCTGTATTCGGGTTAGCCCGTGATGTGGTGACCGATTATCGCTTCACTTCTTCTGCTATAAGTTATGCTCAGGGTTCAGACGGACTTCCCTTTCCTGGAAACCCCATTTACGGCCTGTACAGTTATCGCTGGGGTGGATTATCCACTTCCGGCAATCCACAGGGATATATAGGTGGAGTTTTAAGCACAGATTATGCACAGATCATTTCAAAAACTGTCGCGCAGGAACTGGTATTTCATGGAGCATCACGGCCTGTTTATTCAGGTGCCTTAAGAAATACCCTGGAATGGAAAGGCTTTAGCTTATCCGCTAATATCAGTTACCGGCTGGGCTATTATTTCAGGAGGCCATCGGTCAATTATACTTCTTTGCTCCGGGGGATCTACAGTCATGGTGATTATGCTTTTCGATGGCAGAAATCCGGAGATGAACAATTTACTTCCATACCTTCAATCCCGGCAGCTGTGAACAGCAATCGCGATCAGCTCTACCTGTATTCTGAGGCATTGGTTGAAAAAGGCGATCATATCCGCTTGCAGGATATCAATTTAAGCTATGAGCTTACCAGGTCAAAATTTCCGAAACTACCCTTTTCCAATGCAAGGCTGTATATCTATGCCAATAATCTGGGCTTGATGTGGCAAGCCAATAAGTCCGGATTAGACCCGGATTATCAATCCGGCCCGCCACCACGAACCATAGCCGCAGGCCTAATAGTAGATTTTAAATAAATAAATTTTAAATGTACCTCCATCCATCCCCCCTCTCCCTTGGATAGGGGCCGGGGGTGAGGCCCAAAACATAAAACCATGAACAATCTAAATCTATCAAAACTTCTGCTGCTGTTCCTAAGCTTTATCCTGATTTCCTGTGATAAAGAATACTTTGAAAAGATTAATGATAAATCCCTGCTGGTACCCTCAACCCTCGCAGATTTTCAGGCCCTGCTGGATGATAACAGAAATGTAATGAACCTGAGTCCCTGGATAGGGGAGATCAGTTCTGATAATTTCTATGCGGCTGATGCAGGATATCTGGCTTGGAATACCGAGCTGGAACGGTCGGCCTATACCTGGTCCACCAACCCGGATGCAACAGGAAACGTGTCTGACTGGAATACTGCTTACCGGCAGATATTTAATACCAACATCGTACTTGATGGGCTGCAGGAAGTAAAAGGAAGGGCTACGGAAACCGAGATCAGGAACATTCGTGGCAGCGCCTTGTTCTACCGTGGCTATGCCTTATACAATCTGTCACAGATTTTCGCTGCTCCTTATGATGTGGCTACCGCAAACAGCGACCCCGGTATTCCCGTACGTTTAAGTGCGGATGTTAATCTTCGGCCCGGGAGGGGTACACTTGCTGATACCTATCAGCAAATATTGAAAGATATAAAGGAAGCAGCCGAATTACTTCCCCAGCAAGTGGCTTATAAAACCAGGCCATCTCAGGCAGCCGCCTTTGCACTGCTGGCCAGGATTACACTCAGTATGCGTAACTATGAAGAGGCCTTTAAATATGCTGAACAATGCCTTGCAGTGCGTAATACCCTGATCGATTATAATACCCTGAACTTAAGTGCTACCAGGGCATTTCCGGTACTCCTGCCAAACGGAAATGCTGAGGTGATTTACTATTCAATTATGTCTCCGCTTTCTTTCTTTTCATCCTCTCTAACCTATGTGGATAGCCTGCTGTACAAGAGCTATACGGCAAATGATCTGCGTAAAAATGCATTCTTCTTAAACAGAGGAGCTAATAAATTTTCTTTCAGGGGTAGTTATACCGGCAGAACTGAATTGTTCTCAGGAATGGCAACAGATGAGCTGTATCTGATCCGTGCAGAATGCCTTGCAAGAAAAGGTAACACACAGGCTGCATTGGTTGATCTCAATACGCTTCTTTCCAAACGATGGAAGAGCGGCACCTATGTCCCCATGACGGCTTCATCCGCAGATAATGCGTTAAATCTGGTGCTGACTGAACGAAGAAAGGAGCTGTTGATCAGGGGATTGAGATGGAGCGACCTGAGAAGATTGAATACTGACTCCCGCTTTGCAGTGACACTACAACGGAAAATAAATAATCAGACTTATACCCTGCCAGCCCAGGACAAGCGGTATGTATTACTGATCCCTGATCAGGAAGTTGCAGCTACCGGCATTGCCCAGAATCCGAGGTAATCCTTGAAAACAAAAAAGAAACTCCGCCAGACAACGGAGTTTCTTTTTTCTAAGGTAAGATTGGGAACTTATTGCGGTAAATACACGCCGTTGTCAGAAGTAATCACCATTCCGATGGTACTCTGATTTGGGTCCTGAGGAAAGGTTGCCTTACAAACTTCGCTTGAAGGTTCACAGGCATACTCTGCTTCAGTTGCAGGAGTTACAAGGATCCAGGAACCATCGCTTAAGCGGGCGTACTCCTGATCTAAATTCCTGCTGGCTACTTCCTGTGAACCCAGTGCGAATATTAGACCAACTGCTGCGGCTATTAGGCCAAAATTTACTTTTTTCATGTTTAATTGTTTTTTAATCCCGCCTGTGCAGGAAATATAATTGCCTACTCTGTTATTCAGGTTTTCGGCTTCTCCATTTTGATCGCTTTTTACCATTGATCATATAAATGAAATCAATGGTCAATATTCAGAAGTCCTTTCCCATATTCCTCCTTTCCTTAAGAGAATGAAACGTTGCATAGAGCGCCAAAGCAAGGAAGCATAGATTGAATACAAGATGTGTCTCCCAGCTCATGTTTTTCAATACGCCACCGCAGCTACAGGGAATGCGATTAAAAACAGAATTGATTACCAATGAAATGTAAATGCTGAATGAAATCAGGAGCAGGGAGGATAGAAACAACCCGTATAGCTTTGTCCGGGAATAAAGTAGCAGGATAGCTGTAAACAGTTCAGCCATAGGAACAAGCCAAACCAGGATCTTTTCAAGCCATGGAGCCAGTGGCTGACTAAGCATTTCCCCACGACTTCTATCAAAATCAATCAGCTTAATGACCGCTGCATATACCCAAAGAAAAATAAGGAGACCTGAAATAGTTGAAACAAACTGAGACCTGTTCATCTTATTGAAATTTAATACTGTAAAGAAAAAACACTAAAGCATTAAAAAATCAGCCTTTACCCTTTCAAGTCATTTTTCTTATTCAGTACGTATTTCTGCAATGAACGCGAATAGTGGATTTTATGCCCATCTTCCCTAAGTTCGTTTAACCAAATGGTAATGGTTCCTTCCGTGCAATCGAATAGCCGTGCAGCCTGTCTTCTGGAAATAAATCTGCCCTTTTCAAGCATTTCCAGTATTCTGAGCAAGTTTTGCTGATGGGAACGATAGGAATTCATGCCATTTATTCTGTTTCATTTTTGGAGCCAGTTATATAAGTCTGGAGCACGATCTGCCGGGCTTTTCCGACCTCTTTTTTTGATAATTTCCTAATTTATTTTAAGGTGTCAGGTTTATTTACACCAACATGGGATTCTGCTTGATGAACTCGCTGTAATAACAAGGAATCCATACATCCCGGGAAATGGGGCTCGCTATTTTAGGAAGCAGATGAAGCTCCATAACCAATTGATCCTCCGGATACCACGATATCCAGTGAATAATGCAAGTCAATCACTGGATAAGGTACTTCTTGATCCGGTCTTCAGGGATGCGCTTTATCTGGCCAGTGACTCGATAACAGATGAATTAAACCGTAATGGTTTTCAGCCAGGCCACTGTACTGAAAAAATGAAGAACTCCCTGATGAAATATCATAAACGTATTTGCTACAGGCCAACACCTTTCGGAGCATTTGCAGGGCTGACTGTTCTTCCATGGCAAGAAAGTAAAGATCCCGGGATTATAATCACCAATGAATCATTTCAAACACTGGTATTGAAGAAGGAGCTTCATCAGCAAACCGACAGATCTTCAACAAAAAAGTACTATCGCGTAAATCCATTTTTATACCCATATGGGACTGATTTCAGAATTCTAAGAAAGGGTAAAAAGAGTGATCAAAGCACTTTCACTATTTCAGAAATCTTTAGTTCCGATCCTATAACAAACCTTGCGTCCGGTAAACAGATAATCAGTCAAGCCTCTCTTTTAGAGTTGCTTAATAACAGTGGTATTGACAAAGATGAACTGGATTCGTACATAAAAGAATTGCTTGAATTGCAAATTATATTACCTTATCAACACATAAGCAGAGAATTTCCAAATCCTCTAACTCCGAAACATAAGGAATATCCGGGATCCTCCTATGACTCTTATAGCCGCGTTTCGCTTGACGGTTCCTTGCCGGAAGGCCTAAAGGAACAGCTTGATGAGGCACTATATTGCCTTGAAGAGTTGAGTACTCAATATGAGCTTCAGACTTTAACGAATTTTAAAATACAGTTTGAAAAACTCTTCGAAAGGAAAGAAGTGTCCCTACTTCAAGCGCTTGATCCGGAGCTCGGTATCGATTATGAGAGCCTGGATAATAATCATATTCAAGAAACAGGAATGAAAATACCAGAACGTATTTCCTGGTCGCCTATACATAAACTATTACTGGGTAAATGGACTGCACAATCCGGCAATGAAATTCCTGAAATTGAAATTCTGGAAAAGGATCTTAGGGAATTGAATAATCCGCAAAGAAATTATCCTCCCGGTTATTCAGTTATATTCTCACTTTCTGTTGACCACTTGCATATTAAGGCTGCCGGTGGTGTAAGCAGTTTGAATATGATCGGGCGCTTTACTGCTCTTGATCCGGATATTCAAAAACTTGGTAGAAAGTTGGCTGAAATGGAGATGGCCGTTAATCCGGATGTTTTGTTTGCAGAGATCTCTCATCTTGACAGCAGCCAATTGGCGAGTGTTAATACGCGGGCTATGTTATATGACTACCAGATTCCTCTTTTTGAAGATCCGAAAGTAGCCGATGACTTTGTGATCGGACTGAACGATCTATATATTTCATTAGTAGATAATTGCCTGCAGTTATGGTCTTCAAGGCTCAAAATGCGTATCATCCCCCGTTTTAGCTGTGCATACAATTATCCGAACAGCCATTTACCCATCTTTAGGTTTTTGTGTGATTTACAATATGAAGGCATTTACCCGAACCTGAATTTCAGTATGGTTAATCTGTTTCCCGGATTACCGGCATATCCGAGGCTTACATATAAGGGTATAATACTTGAATCTGCCTCATGGCATCTGAATGCAAAACAACTTTGGGCATTAAAGAAATTAGATCCGTCTAGCCAATATACTGAATTCAGTTCCATTGCAATTCAAATTGGCCTGCCAGAGGAAATTTGCTATGAGGTTCATGATCATTTACTTCATATAAAGATATCATGCGCGAAGGATGTGAACTTACTACTAAAAACAATTCCGGAAACGGGAATAATTGTTTTTAGGGAGTATGATAACGGACAGGAATCTTTGGTTAAAGACAACCAGGGAAATTCCTATACACACGAATGTATTGCCTTTCTGACAAACAGGGAAAAGTCCTATTCCTCTTATTCCTGGCCAATAAAGCCCCTGATTAACGAAAAGGACAAACTCTTTCCTTTCGACGAATGGCTCTATTTTAAGCTCTATATGCATCCCTTCGGATATAAGGATCTTTTGCTGAATTACATCCAGCCTTTTATTTCCAAAAATACAAGTAATGGGAATATCTCCACCTGGTTTTTCATCAGTTATCTGGATGAAGAATCCCATTTAAGGCTTCGCCTGAAACAAATGCCGGGAAGGGAGGCAAAGCTTTTAAAATCTTATAAAAAATTGGAAAATAGCCTCAGGCATTTACCCAACCTGAAAAAACTTGAATTGTCAACCTACATCAGAGAACAGGAAAGATACAGTTCCATAGGTATTGAACTGGCAGAGGACCTGTTTGGTTTAAGCAGTGAAATAGTTTTATCTACGCTTAACCTGCCTTTTATGGATGGTTCGAGTAGGGAAAAGCTGTTTCAGGCCATAAGGCACTTATGGATAATTTTTAATGGTTTAAAGTATGATTTATCGATGGTGGTAGAGCTTTCAATGAACTTGACCAGGCATTTAACTAAAAACCGAACAATTGAATTCGATTTAGAATTCAGGGAACATCAAAGAGACTTAAGGTCTTTCCTGACTGATAATAGTGAAGTGGGAGAGATTGAGAAGCAATATGTGAACAAAATAGATATGGTAACACAAACGCTAAGCATAAATGAACAATTGCAGGTAATAACTGACCTCAATCACATGCACCTTAACCGGCATTATTTACATGACCAGCCATTTCATGAAGTTAAAACGTATTATTTTCTTGCCAAAATTTCCCGATCGATACTTAAATACCGGGGGTTTGACATATAAGTGAGATTCTTTAGTGAATTAAATACTAGTAGCTGGTAAAGTTTTTGTTCTTCGATCCCGAAGTTCACTGTCCTTAATTAAGGAACTTTGTCATTGCAAATAATAAAAACTAAGAAATTCTGAAGCAGAAAATGACATAGGTTGGTATATCCGTGAAGTTTGGCCGTTACGAGTATTTACTTCTTACCTGTTTTCGAGTATGAGGTCGCGGCATCCGCCACACAAATTAAACGCAGAGAAAGCGCATACAAATGTGGGGTTTGTCCGCGTTTAGTCCGCGTTTCCTCTGGGTTTAGTATGCGTTTCCTGTCAAGCAAATACGAACATTTTTTCAAACTGTCTGCCCGGAGATATTAGGGCATTTTAAGGCTCTGATCAGAGTGCTTCCAAAATGGGATTTCGAATAAGATCCAATCCTATTCAAACTATAATTAACTTAGCGCCCTCTATGAATAAAGAACTGCTAAAAAAACTTTTTGCACTCAGCCTTTTAATACTGATTTCGGGAAATGGCTTCAGCCAGATGAAACTGATTAAGAAACTTCTCTCCAATGAAGCCGATACAACCCGCGGAAGTAGTTTCCTGCCTCTGCCGGCACTTGGCTATGCTCAGGAAACGGGAATAGAAATAGGAGCTGCCAGCCTTTATTCATTTTATACCGACCGGAAGGATACCTTAATGCGCACCTCCCGAATCACGGGCTTGATAACCTTTACGACAAAAAAGCAAAGTAACTTCGCCCTGAAATCAGATATCTGGACACCAGGAAACAAATTTCATGTAACCTCTGAAATCCGTTATAGAAATTTCCCTTTCAATTTTTACGGGATTGGTAATTCCACATTGGAACTGAATGAAGACCCAATTACCCAAAAGCTCTTCAAACTCAATGCAGGGCTGGAAAAAAAGCTGGGTAAAAGTGTTTATACCGGAATGAGCATGGCTTATGAAGCCTACCGCTTTGAAGATAAAGTTACGGGTGGCATTTACAGCAATGATCCGGGTATCAGGGACAAAGATGGAGGCCGGGTTTTCTTTTTAGGAATTACTCAAATCTTTGATAACCGAAATACGAATACCTATACCACCAAGGGATCATTCCTGAAATTCAATTATTCTTATGCCCCGGATTTCTTTGGTGGCGATCATTTCAGCGGGAGCCTGCTTAAACTTGACCTGCGTAACTTTCATAGTCTGAGTAAGAAAACAACCCTTGGCTTAAATGCTCATTTTCAAGCCATTAGTGGCAGTACTACCCCTTTCTATTTACTCCCGCAACTTGGCAGCGATGAAATGATGCGTGCATACTATGCCGGACGATTCCGTGATCAGAATTTATTAGCCCTGCAAGGTGAACTCAGGCGCAGACTTAATCCAAGATTTGGATTGGTAGGATTTGCCGCTGCCGGTAATGTCTATTCAGGAGGCAACTTCAAATTGATTCAACTCAAGCCGAGTATCGGCGGTGGATTCAGATATTTCTACGACATAGAGCGTGGCCTGAGCGTAAGAATGGACTATGCGATCGGCGAACAGAATCCGGGAGAAAAGCGGCAAAGCGGGCTCTATCTTAGTTTGGGTGAGGCATTTTAATCATTATTCATCATAATTGCCGGAATAATATTATTGTTCTTTGACCCCTAAGGCGGTCGTACGTGTCGTGTCTATAAACATTTGAAGTCAATGTCTAACCACATAGGTTGACTTATATTATGCTTTAAAGTAAACATAGGTTGAAACTTCGCTTAAAGGCTACCTGTTTCTATGAAGATGCTTAGCAGCTAAGAAATGGCTATGTTTCTATGTGGTTTTTAAATATTATGTCTAGTTTAACTTAATCAAAGATCATGCGCAAAATAACAAGCCTCGCCTTATTCATTCCTCTGATTTTTATGATCTCCTGTTCAGAAAAAAACAATACCAGGGATAATGAATTAAACAGCCTGGCAGAGCAATATGTACAACTCGGATTAAACATCGGTCAGTATGATCCTGATTTTGTAGATGCCTATTACGGTCCTGATTCTTTAAAGCCTAAAACCGATACACTCGCAATATTTCCAAAAGACAGCCTGTTAAACTCTGTCGCCGGACTAAAAAACAAACTCAATGAGATCACTTCAGAACTTAGTGATACCGGCAAAATAAGAGCCGGCTGGATGTCTCAGCAACTCACAGCTTTTGATCGTCGGATCCGGATATTTTCAGGTGAGTTCAAGAGTTTTGATGAAGAATCAAAAGATCTTTTTGGGATCTCTGCTCCTGTATATCCTGAAAGCCATTATGCTGCTCTTTTAGATTCCCTTGATAAAATACTTCCCGGAAATGGAGATGTTCAATCCCGATTTCAGAAACTGGCAAATCAATTCATCATCCCCAAAGATAAGCTGGATACCGTTTTCAGAGCCACAATTGCGGAGGCCAGAAAAAAAACAAAAGAACATTATGAGCTTCCTGCAGAAGAATCATTCAGTATTGAATACGTAAATAATAAACCCTGGAGTGGCTACAACTGGTATAAAGGCCAGTATATGAGTATCATACAGATTAATACCGATACTCAGATATTTTTGGAACGAGCCATTGATGTAGGGAGCCATGAAAGTTATCCTGGGCATCATGTGTATAATATGCTTCTTGAAAAAAACCTTTACCGCGACAAGGGCTGGGTTGAGATTTCATTATATCCCTTATTCAGTCCGCAATCATTCATTGCCGAAGGAAGTGCGAATTATGGAGTCGAACTGGCTTTCCCCGGTGATAGTAAGATCCGGTTTGCCAAAGAAACATTACTGCCTCTAGCCGCCCTCGATACCACAAACTTAAGCCTGTATTTCAAAGTTCTGGCAATCAGATCACAGCTTAATTATGCACGGAATGAAGCCGGCAGAGGTTTAGTTAATCGCACTATGGATGAAAAACAAGCTCTGGACTGGATGATCAAATATTGTCTTTACAATGAAGAAACAGCTTTAAAATCAATCTCCTTTATCAAAAAATACCGTAGCTATATCATCAATTATAATTACGGGATGGATCTGGTAAAACAATATGTTGAAGCAAAGGCCGGTGATGGAAACGATCCAAAGAAACAATGGGAGGTTTTCGGACAGCTGCTTAGTAATCCAGTATTGCCAGGAGACCTGTTAATCAAATAATTTATAAGATATCTTTATAAAGTGAAAAAAATACTCTCAATACTACTACTGCTTCCCCTGGTCGTTTCAGCCCAGAACAAAGGATTTGAGGAAAAAGCTGCAAAGATTGATACTTATGTAAATGCTTTGCTTTCCGACTGGAATATTCCGGGTCTTGCTTTGATTATTGTCCGCAAAGATCAGGTGTTATATGCCAAAGGATATGGCTTCAGGGATCTGGAAAACAAAATTCCGGCCACAGAAACAACCCTATTTCCAATTGCCTCAAACACCAAGCTTTTTACAGCAACACTGGCAACACAGCTTGCTTATGAAGGCAAATTAAGTCTGGATGCACCTGTAAAGCAGTATTTACCTGAAGTTAATTTTTATAACCCTGAATTAAATTTCAAAGTAAGCATGCGGGATTTGCTAAGTCACCGAACCGGCCTTCCGTCTTACGATGGAATCTGGTTGAATGCATCATTTAAAAGAAAAGAACTCTTAAGCAAAATATCCTTTATGAAGCCAAGCCTTGGTTTCAGGGAGGGGTATATTTATAATAATAACATGTATACTTTGGCCGGACTAGCAATTGAAGCGGTAAGCGGCAAAAGCTGGGAAGAGAACGTGCAGGAACGCATTTTTAAGCCTCTGGAAATGAATTCAAGTGGATTTACCGGGGTAGGATCACGACCGGATAATCATTCCCTGTCCTATTTTGAAGCAGAGGGTACAGGTAAACTCACAGCCCGTACATTTCTTGCTCAATCAGAATTACTTGCACCGGCCGGTAATATCTATTCCAGTATGGTAGATATGAGCAAATGGCTCATTCTGCAGGTTAATGGTGGAAAATTTAAAGGAAAGCAGGTTATTGCAGCATCTGCAGTTGAGGAGACCAAGATCCCAAATGCTATTTCCGACAAAAGAGGCAGATATGATGAACTATCCAATGCCATTTATTCGATGGGGCGTTCTCTCCAAAGCTATAAAGGCACCAAAATGATCAGTCATACAGGATCAATTGATGGATTCTATTCTAATTTAAGCTATCTGCCAAAAGATAGTATCGCGTTATTTATTGTTCACAATGCCGTATCAGCAGGTTCCCTTCGTTCGGTGATGAATCTGCCACTTATCGACATCCTGCAGAACAGGGAAATCACAGACTGGAGTGCGAGATATAGAAAAGACTATCTGGAGGCTCAGGAAAGAAACAAAAAGACTGTGGATGAAATCAATGCTTCACAGGTTAAGAACACCCTTCCATCTCATCTGGCATTGGCCTACACAGGCAGGTTCAGTCACCCGGTATATGGTGAGATTCTTATCGGACTAAAAAACAATGATCTGCAGCTTCAGTACAGAAGTCTAAATGCTACCCTGCATCACTGGCATTACGATCAGTTTATTACGATGGATGATGGAAGAGGTTTTCCGGATATGCGGATCAGTTTTCTGACAAATGATAAGGGAGAAATCGACTGCATCAGTACCCGCCCTTTCGGAGATCCGCTTACTGAATTTGTTCGGGTGAAATAAGAATTGAAAATCCTATCGAAGTTTTGTATTCTGAATTCTATTTTCATAATTTACCATTCATTATCCAACATTAAACCGCTAAAAATTAACCCATAATTAATCACATGAAAAAATTATTAATCCTTCTCCTGGTCTGTTCTGTAAGTATCACAGGCTTTAGCCAGACTATCATGAATTCAACACCTGAAGCCGCAGGTTTCTCATCTGAGCGTTTAAAAAGACTTGATAATGCAATGAATGAATGGGTGGAGAAAGGATATATGAACGGAGGAGCTGCATTGATAATCCGAGATGGTAAAATCGCTTATTATAAAGCCAATGGTTATAATGATCTGGATACCAAAGCCCCACTTCAAAAAGATGGTATTTTCAGAATTGCATCACAAACCAAGGCAATCACCAGTGTAGCCATCATGATGCTGTTTGATGAAGGAAAGTTATTGCTTACCGATCCAGTTTCATTATATATTCCTTCGTTTAAAAAACAAGGTGTCATGGTTAACTTTAATCCTGCAGATACGACCTATACTACAGTCCCTGCAAAAAGAGAAGTTACCATCAAGGATCTCCTCACTCATACTTCAGGACTTGGTTATGCACAAATTGGTTCAAAAGAAGCAAATGCAATCTATGCAAAGAGCAATATCACAGCAGGTTTGGGTGTAAAAGACAGGACCTTACTTTCGGCAATGAGCCGTCTGGGTGAAATGCCATTAATGCACCAGCCGGGTGAAAAATTCACTTACGGACTTAATACAGATGTTTTGGGTTGTTTGGTTGAAGTTATATCCGGCGTCAGTCTGGAGGAATTTTTCAGAACCCGGATTTTCGAACCTCTGGGAATGAAAGATACCTATTTCAACCTGCCTCAGGCCAAAGCAAATCGTTTGGTAAACCTTTATACTGAAACTCCTCAGGGTAAATTAGTGAAAGCCAATGCAGGTATGTTAAACAGTGTTGCTACCACGAATTATCCATTGGTACCACATACTTACTATTCAGGAGGTGCAGGTTTAAGCTCTACAATTTATGATTATGGTATCTTTCTTCAGATGCTTTTGAATAATGGCGTTTACAATGGCAAAAGATTATTAGGCCGGAACACGGTAAGAATGATGACTACTAATCAGATCGAAGGTGTACCCTATGCGGGTGGAACATTCGGACTGGGATTCGGGGTTGTTACTGATCAAAACAGTGGCAGTGCACCTGCACAGGTTGGGACATTTAACTGGGGTGGAGCTTTTGCAACTTCGTATTGGGTTGATCCAAAAGAAAAAATGGTTTACCTGTTCTTCCGCCAATTGCAGGCAAGATCACATAATGAAGTAGTAGAAAAATTCAGGGCATTAACTTATCAGGCTATTAACGATTGATATTGGCTTTACTCTGATTCAAATATTAAACATGAAGAAAATACTCTTGCTTGCCGGAATAATACTAAGCTCCTTATTGGTAAAAGCTCAGCTTACCGCAGATCTTATCATACGGAATGGAAAAATATATGATGGTACCGGAAACTCCTGGTATTATGGTGATGTTGCTGTAAAAGATGGTAAAATCATCAAAACAGGATACATTACTGATATCCGGGCAAGCAGAACTATTGATGCGAAAGGATTACTGGTAGCACCAGGATTTATTGATGTTCATGGCCATATTGAGGGCGGAATCATAACTACACCAACCGCAAACAACTACATTTTCGATGGTGTAACTACAGTGGTTACCGGCAATTGTGGTGGATCTGCAGATAATATCGGGAGCTTCTTACAGGAAGTCAACAAGGTTCGTCCTTCGATCAATGTTGCAAGTCTGATTGGGCATAATACGGTTCGCGCCCAGGTGATGAACCGTGATAACCGTAAACCTACAATGCAGGAGCAACAAAAAATGGATGCTCTGGTAGATCAGGCTATGAAAGAAGGTGCTGTGGGTCTCTCCACCGGATTGATCTATATTCCCGGAACCTTTGCTGAAACCGAAGAAGTAATCTCATTGGCAAAAGCTGCCGCAAAGAATAAAGGAGTTTATGCTTCCCACATCCGCAATGAAGAAAATCAGGCTGTTGAAGCTGTAAATGAAGCGATCAATATCGGCAAAGAGGCAAATATTCCGGTTCAGATTTCACACTTCAAGATTGGCGGAAGATCAAACTGGGGTAAATCAGATGTCACCCTGAATTTGGTTAAAGAGGCAAGGGAAAATGGCTGGGATGTGACCATAGATCAATATCCATACACCGCGAGCAGCACCAATCTCGGAATCCGTTTACCCGACTGGGCTTTTGCAGGTGGAAATGATTCATTGAAAGCAAGGTTGAATAATCCGGTAATCCGTGCTCAGATTAAAAAGGAAATGCTGGCACAACTTGCCGGCTATAAATTCCCGAATTACAGTTATGCCGTGGTAGCCAACTATCCATCGGACACCAGCATGAATGGTAAGAACATTTCAGAGATCAATAAACTGATGGGCAGAAAAGCCAAGGCAAGGTTTGAAGCAGAAACCATTATGGACATGGTTGAAAAGGGTGGTGCCCAAATGGTTTATAACAGCATGAATGAAGTTGATGTGAAGAACATCATGAAATATCCTTTCAGCATGTTCGGAGCAGACGCAGGAGTGCCTGTACCCGGAAGAGGAATGCCGCATCCCCGTGGCTATGGTACTAATGCAAGGGTATTAGGTAAATACGTCAGGGATGAAAAAGTAATTACAATGGAGGATGCAATCAGGAGGATGACTTCTCTGGCAGCACAAAAATTTGGACTTAGTGATCGCGGATTACTATTACCCAACTATGCTGCAGATATTGTAATCTTCAGTGAGTCAGAAGTAAATGATATGGCCACTTTCCTGAAACCTCATGCCTATTCCAAAGGATTTAAATATGTGATTGTAAACGGTGAACTGGTAGTTGAAAATGAGAAGCATTTGGGAACGAAAAGCGGGAAAGCGCTTTATGGGCCGGCACTTGTTAAGAATTGAGAGTTGAGAATTGAGAGGTAAAATCACTGTTTTCCGGTTAAAATTAAACTTCTAGTCAACTGCGTTAGCTATAAATTAAAATGGGAATTTATTAACGTTTTAAAAGCATGTCCCCCGTTTTATCAAAATTATAGGATAAGCAAAATGAGGTTCCAGGGAATCTCCTAACTCTCATGAAATTTCATTTCAAGCTTTCCCCAGACACTAGTGAGTAAAGACGATCTGTTTCATTAAATGCATAGGGAAAAGAGTCCCCAAAATGCTGTTTAGAAGGCATCACATTTTGTGATACCACATCCTCCATTTCTTTCCGATTTGAAACAATCTAAAACCGAATAAAAAAATCCTCCTTTCTCTGTGCTCTTCTGACAAAGACCAATCCTATCCAAAACAAATCAATTGTAACGCTAACTTCCGGATGGGATTTAATTTCTTGCCAGGCGGATTTCATCTCCCTGTTCTGGTAAATATCCTTGAAGACCATCATCGAATGATTGCTCATTTTGGGTAAACAGCATTTAAAATAGTTAAGAATAGAAACTTTGGAATGATTTCCATCAATGAGAATAAAATCAAGTTCAGGAATTCCTTCAAGGAGTTTTGGTAATAAGTCATCCGAATTTCCGGAGAGTAGTTCTACGTTGCGGATATTTAGTGTTTTAAGATTCTTCTCTGTGATGCTTAAGGCTTCAGAATTTTCCATTATACTGACAAGCCTTGCCTCCGGAGCTGCTTTTGCAAGATAGGCGGTAGTAATTCCGAGAGATGTACCCAATTCGATAATAGTTCCGGGCTTTAGATCTGCTACAAGCCGATAAAGAAGTTGAACGAGTTTGGCAGGTTTTGAGACTTTCATTGCCAAATGCGATACTGCAGCAGGCTCAGCATTGCCTATACACCGTTTATTCTGCTCTAAATCATTTCTTAATTGTTCTATTTCCTGATAAACTGTTTTGGCACGAAAATCGTAAATAACCTCATCAAGAAGCCGGTATACAAAAGGGGAATGAACTCCATGACGGGTTTTAGCCTTAAACTGGTGTTTCAGGAAACTAATTGCCAATGAGAGCTTCATCATAGGGTTAAAGATAGTTTGCAGATTTGAGATGTGAGATATGAGATTTGAGATAGAAGAAGTTGACCGCCAGTAATCCAAAAGAACAAATACATTTTTGCGTAAATTTGTAAATAGCAATGAATGAGAAGGAAGTAGAATCACTTATTAAATTACTTGACGATCCGGACACTGAGATATCACGTCATGTGGAGGATAAATTATTATCCTATGGTAACGAGGTTATTGGGTTTCTGGAGAATGCCTGGTCTCAGTCGCTGGATACCATTCTGCAGGAAAGGATAGAAAACCTTGTCCATAGAATTCAATTCCAGAATGTTAAACGAGAGCTTGAATTGTGGCATATTGGTGGCTCCTTTGACCTCCTGCAGGGAATGCTTATCATCAATAAATATCAGTACCCTGATCTCGATGAACAAAAAATCATTAATCAGATTGAGGATATTAAGCGCGACATCTGGATGCAGATGATCTATGAAATGAGTGCGGTTGAGAAAGTAAAATTAATCAATCACATCTTCTATGGAGCTTATGGCTTTTCAGGAAATACTACCAACCATCAGGATCCGCAAAATTCTTATTTGAGCCAGGTGCTTGAAAGTAAAAAGGGAAACCAGATCCTGCTCGCAGTAATCTATTCAATCATAGCTCAAAAACTGGATATCCCAATCTATGGAGTAAATCTGCCACAGCATTTCATACTGGCTTATGTAGATGAAAATCCAACAGAAGATTTTCAGGTATCTCAAAATGTATTTGAGAACAGCATCCTGTTTTATATCAATGCCTTTAACAAGGGCTTTATTTTTGGCCGGAAAGATGTGGATGCATTCCTAAAACAACTGAACCTGAAACCGCTTAACCATTTTTATGAGCCTTGCAGCAATACTGAAATTATCCAGCGGGTGCTCAGAAACCTGATCAGTGCTTATGAAAAGCTATCGGCAGTTGAAAAAGTAGCAGAATTGGAAGAATTGCTTTCAATTTTCCCGGAACCGAAATAAGAGTCAAAAAGAGCCAAGAACCAGGAACCAGGATTCAAGACAGTTTACGGGTAAATTAACTTGAGATCAGATATAAATCAAGGGTAAAAAATAAGGTTATAATTATCAAGTGGTCGGTGATAACACCAACCACAGGGAAACAGCCGGAAGCTATTTCCTCCGGTAAGGTTTATTTTACCCGATGCTATTTTTCATTGGGACGGGCAGCCCGGCAAAAGGACTATCTGCCATTTGAAATAAACCTAAGGGGTGGCAGCTTTTTTGCAATGCTGATTTTCATGATATTTATTAAATCTCCTGCAAAAACTAGGGCAAAACACGGAATTGGCAGGACCGAAGAGGCACAAACCCCGCTTTCTAAAACAAGAGAAAATAAGGCAATTTAAACAGTAATTCAACAAGATTTTATAGTGAAATCACGATAATAGGTGCTTTTTAAGGGGGTTTTGAATTCTATAAAAATGTTAAACTGTTTATTTGCTACAGCAGCACTCATAAAACAACCTGACGTATATTTTGGAGTAGCTCGAATCTGTGTTTTTGAAAATCTATGCATACCGGGCTGCTTGCTTATGGCAGAATCTTCAAGGCCTTTTTTCTCATTAATAATCGTAATTTTGCCCCCTGAATTATGCCAAACTGACCATAAAAAGGTAGTGGCGCAATTCTTGTATAAATTGAATTTCAATATTTCACATACACATGTTAGCACTTTTAAGTAAACTTTTCGGTAGTAAATCAAATCGTGATATAAAGCTGATTCAACCACTGGTTGAAAAAACTAAAGAGGAATATGCCAAATTGCATTCCCTTAGCAATGATGAATTAAGGCAAAGAACAATAGATTTTAAGGCTCGTATTCAGGCATTTCTTGAAGAAATTGATAAAGAGATTGCGGTTGTGAAGACCAAAGCAGAATCTGAAGATCTGCCAATTAATGAAAAGACGGCACTTTATGATCAGTTGGATAAGATGCAGAAGGATCGTGATAAGGAACTGGAAAAAGTCCTGATGGAAATATTACCAGAGGCATTTGCAGTTATGAAAGATACTGCACGACGCTTCACCGAGAACACAACAATAGAAGTAACGGCTACACAGGCCGACAGAGAGTTAGCAGCCCGTAAGAAAAATGTTGTGATTCAGGGCGATAAGGCTATTCACCACAACACATGGCTTGCTGCCGGGACTGAAGTGACCTGGAACATGATTCATTATGATGTTCAGTTGATTGGTGGTATTGTACTTCATCAGGGGAAAATTGCCGAGATGGCAACGGGTGAGGGTAAAACCCTTGTCGGAACCCTGCCTGCCTACCTGAATGCACTATCGGGACAAGGTGTTCATATCGTAACGGTGAATGATTACCTGGCACGACGTGACTCTGAATGGAACGGCCCATTATTTGAATTTCACGGTTTAACCGTTGATTGTATCGATAAACATCAGCCAAATTCTGAAGAACGCCGCAAAGCCTATCTGGCTGATATCACTTTTGGTACCAATAACGAATTTGGTTTCGATTACCTGCGTGACAATATGACACTGAATCCGGAAAGCCTGGTTCAGCGTAAACTGCATTTTGCAATGGTGGATGAGGTTGACTCGGTATTGATCGATGATGCCAGAACTCCCTTGATCATTTCAGGTCCGATTCCAAGAGGTGATGAACATGAATTCTATGAATTGAAACCCCGCATTGAACGTCTGGTAACTGCCCAGAAAAATTTCATTAACGGTGTTCTCAATGAAGCCAAAAAACTGATTAATGAAGGACACACTGGTCCGACGGAGGGTGGTTTAGCCCTTTTGAGAGCCCATCGTGGTTTGCCAAAAAGCAAGGCTTTAATCAAATTTCTGAGTGAGCCTGGAATGAAGCAGGTTCTTACCAGGTCAGAAAATTATCACATGGAAAATCAGAACAAGGAGATGCCAAAGGCAGATGCTGAGCTTTTCTTTGTGATCGATGAAAAAAATAACCAGGTTGAATTGACCGAAAAAGGTATTGAACTGATCACTGCCTCAGGAGAGGATCAGAGCTTCTTTGTGATGCCGGATGTTGGTACTGAGATCGCTGATCTTGAAAAATCTTCGCTATCTACCGAAGAAAAAATCGAGAAGAAAGACACTTTAATGCGTGATTTCTCTATAAAATCTGAGCGTATACACTCTGTTAATCAATTGCTCAAGGCTTACACCCTCTTTGAGATTGATGTAGAATATATCGTTGATGAGGGTAAGATTAAGTTGGTTGATGAGCAAACAGGTCGTATCATGGATGGCCGCCGTTATTCTGACGGACTACATCAGGCGATCGAGGCTAAAGAGAATGTTAAGGTTGAGGATGCAACCCAAACCTATGCAACCATTACTCTGCAAAACTTCTTCAGGATGTACCATAAACTATGTGGGATGACCGGAACGGCTGTAACAGAGGCGGGCGAGCTTTGGCAGATCTATAAATTGGATGTTGTTGAAATTCCAACCAATGTGACTGCTCAGCGTAAGGATCATGAAGATATGGTTTATCGTACCGTTCGTGAGAAATACAATGCCGTTGCGGATGAAATTACAAGATTAACAGAGGCCGGTAGACCGGTACTGGTAGGTACAACATCAGTTGAGATTTCCGAATTACTGAGCAGGATGCTTAAGCTAAGAGGCATAAAGCATAACGTTTTGAACGCGAAACTTCACCAGAAGGAAGCGGATATCGTAGCAGAAGCCGGACAGGCAGGAACAGTTACCATTGCCACCAATATGGCGGGTCGTGGTACGGATATCAAGCTTGGCCCGGGTGTTAAGGATGCAGGAGGTTTAGCGATTGTTGGTACCGAACGCCATGAGTCACGTCGTGTCGACAGACAGTTACGTGGTCGTGCAGGTCGTCAGGGTGATCCGGGTTCCAGTCAGTTCTTTGTATCTCTGGAAGATAACCTGATGCGTTTATTTGGTTCTGAGCGGATATCCAATATCATGGTCAGAATGGGAATTGAAGAAGGCGAAGTAATTCAGCATTCAATGATAACCAAATCCATTGAGCGCGCACAACGTAAGGTAGAGGAAAACAACTTCGGCGTTCGTAAGAGATTACTCGAGTATGATGATGTGATGAACTCACAGCGTTCGGTAGTTTATGCAAAACGTAAGAATGCATTATTTGGAGAGCGTCTTGATGTTGATCTGAACAATACCATTTTTGATGTAGTTGAGGATGTTGTTTCCGAGTACAAGGATCAGGGCAATTTTGAAGGCTTCCAGATGGAAGTAATCCGTATTTTCTCGGTAGATCCTGAACTTACAGAGAAACAATTTGCGGCAAGTAATATTCATACACTTACCGACGAAGTTTTTGAAAAGATCAATGACTTCTATCACCGTAAACTCGAAGCTATTGCAAACCAAACGCTTCCGGTTTTAAGAGATGTTTTTAAAGAGCGTGGTGACCAGATTGAAAATATTGTCGTTCCTTTTTCTGATGGAATACGTTCAGTTCAGGTAGCAACTAACCTCAAAAAAGCTGTTGAAAGCAAGGGTTATGAGGTATTTAAGGCCTTCGAAAAGAGTGTGGTACTTGCCCTTATCGACGATGCCTGGAAAGAGCACCTGCGTGAGATGGATGAATTGAAGCAGTCGGTACAGAATGCAGTTTATGAGCAGAAGGATCCTCTGATAGTGTATAAAATGGAAGCATTTAACATGTTCAAACAGATGCTTGCAACCGTTAATAAAGATATCGTCAGCTTCCTTTTCAAGGGAAATATTCCTTCCCAGGATCCTGATCAGGTACGTGAGGCACGTCCTCAGCCACGCCAGGATCTGAGCAAACTAAAGGTTTCAAAACCTGAACTTAATCAGTCTGTGGGTGGCATGCCAGTTGATGATACCAGAGAACTGACAAAGAATCAACCAATTAGGGTGGAACAAAAGATTGGCAGGAATGATCCTTGTCCTTGCGGAAGCGGTAAAAAGTACAAAAACTGTCATGGAGTAGGAGCCGATTAAAAGAATGCATTGGAAAAGCCTCATCGGATTTATTCTTATTATGTGCGTCCATCAGCTTGCAGCTCAGGAAAAGGGCAAGGTTCTGGTTACAAAAGATCCGCAAATTGATAGCCTGATCGCACGTCGCCTGGAATTGAACAGGGCAGGCCTTACAGGTAACAATGTGACTTTATCAGGTTTCAGGGTGCAGATTTTTTCAGGTTTAGATCGGCAGGTTGCCTATTCCGAACAGGCAAAATTTAAAGCCAGGTATACCGGTATTAATACCTATATCAGTTATACCCAGCCAAACTACAAGCTGAGAGTTGGGGATTTCCGAACCCGGCTGGAAGCCGAAAAATTGATGAATGAGCTAAAGAAATACTATACCTCCATGTTCATTTTTTCTGAAATGATAATTCTTAAATAATGTTAAAAGATAAGATTAGCCTTCTTGCAAAAGAGATTCACGCCAATGTGGTTGAGAACCGCCGGCATTTACATGCCAATCCTGAACTTTCTTTCCATGAATATCAGACTTCAGCTTATGTAGCGCAGAAGCTTGATGAACTTGGAATTAAGTATCAAAAGATGGCGAATACGGGTTTAGTAGCGATGATCAAAGGAGAGAAACCTTCTGATGCGGTTGTTGCCCTTCGGGCTGATATGGATGCTTTGCCGATCGTTGAGGCGAATGAGGTTCCTTATAAATCAAAGAATTCGGGTGTGATGCATGCTTGCGGGCATGATGCACATACATCTTCTCTTCTGGGAACGGCAAAGATCCTTACTGAACTAAAAAATGAGTTTGGAGGAACCATAAAACTGATCTTTCAACCTGCCGAAGAAAAATTACCCGGCGGTGCAAGTATGATGATCGAGGAAGGGGTTCTTGAAAATCCGAAACCTGATGCAGTGATTGGACAGCACGTAATGCCTTTGATCGAGGCAGGACAAGTTGGCTTCCGTTCAGGGAAATACATGGCTTCAACCGATGAGATCTATGTTACTGTTCATGGAAAAGGTGGACATGGAGCGCAGCCTCAGCAAAATATCGATCCCGTGCTGATTACTTCACATATTATTGTTGCCTTACAGCAAATCATCAGCCGGGTTGCAGATCCCAAAACGCCATCGGTACTATCCTTCGGTAAGGTTATTGCGAATGGTGCTACGAATGTGATTCCAAATGAGGTTTATCTTGAAGGAACTTTCCGTACAATGGATGAAGACTGGAGAGCCAGAGCTCATGCGAAAATGAAGAAAATGGCCGAAGGTATTGCTGAAGCTATGGGTGGAAGTTGTGATTTTAATATTGTTCGTGGATATCCATTTCTCATCAATGAAGAAAAACTGACAGCAGAGGTTCGTGCCTATGCCGAAGACTATTTAGGAAAAGAAAACGTTTTGGATCTGGATATCTGGATGGCGGCAGAGGATTTTGCTTATTATTCACAAGTTTCTGATGCCTGTTTCTACAGATTAGGTACAGGCAATAAAGAGCGTGGGATAACCTCTTCGGTTCATACACCGACATTTGATGTGGATGAAGAATCGCTCAAATTAAGTACCGGCCTGATGGCATACATTGCCCTGAAGCAGTTGGGAAACTAATATCATATACTTCTTTAAAGATGGATATGCTTTTTTGAAATTACCATGAAGAAAATATATTTATTACTGAGCCTGTTGAGTGTTTGCAGTATAGGTTTGGCTCAGAAAATTCCGCGTTTTAATCCGGATACAGTACTTACTGTCACCATCGATTCGGCTATCACGATTACTTCAACACGCCTTACTGCTGAGACTTTTATTAATGAAATCATTAATGATACCAGCTTTTATGCGGCCTTTCGTAATATGAAGAAATACAGCTTTAATGCTGAGAACCGCATTTTTACCTACAATAAAGCGAATGCAGTTGAAGGTAAAATCTATCGCAAAATCTACCATAACAATACCGGACCCTACAAAATGGAGATCCTTGAAAAGAGGGATGACGGTAATGTCTACAAACGAAATGGAAAATATTCCCTTTACACGGTTGAGATGTTCGATTATATCTTCATGAATGCCTATAATTCTGATTTTGTTCCTTCTGCACCGATATCAGGAACAAAGGGTGAAAGTAATGAATCGTACAAAGACAAGTTAAAAACCCTGATCTTTAGTCCGGGGAGGCCAATCAAAGGTGTACCTTTCATTGGCAATAAAACTCAGATTTTCACCCCAAATATGAGGCAGTATTACGATTATACCTTTTACAGAGGGACCTATCTTGATTCTATTCCTGTTTACCGTTTTAAGGTAGCTCTTAAGCCGGATTTGTCGGGTTGGACTGAAGGTGGCATGATGATTAAGGAACTGGTCACGATCTTTGATATGCGTAATTTTCAAATTCTCGGACGTTATGTAGACATGAAATATGGAAATATGGCTTTTGATTTTGATGTTCAGATGAATATCGAACTGGGATATTTTGGTGAAGACAAAACCTTATTGCCAACCAAGATCAGCTATCAGGGCAATTGGGATATACCCTTTAAACGGGAAGAACGGGCTAGTTTCCTGATCCTGCATAAGGGGTATAAATAATGTGTTGATTCTTAAAACACTAGTGTCCGAAGAAAGCTTGAAATGGAATTTCATGAGAGTTAGGAAGTTTCAGCCTTCGCTCAATGTCCTAATTTAAGGATTACGATCCTGACGAATTCAGGGTCTTCTCCTCCTCCCCCTTTAATTCCCCCTCGGGCGGGGGACACTGGATGCCTAGGTATACTACTTAAAGAAAAAATCCCCACTTCAATGAAATTCCCCTGGCACCATGCTATCCCCCTCAAGAGGGGGGCGCGTTAGGCCTTGTGTGTTGGCAGGGGGAGGTGATCAGTTATTAAATTCTATTCCTCCCCCCTAATTCCTATAATTTGATAAAACAGGTGGCATGCTTTTAAAAACGTTATAAATGTCCCGTTTTAATTTACAGCTAGCACATTTGACAAGAAGCTTAATTTTTACAGGACAAACGGGATACCCAAATCAGCATTATTCTTTTAGGTGAATGTTTCAATAAAATTCAGGGCGCTCAAAGCCATTGGCGCACAAGCATTTTGCTCCTTTATTTCTTCCTCAAATTAAGCTATTGTTTATTTTCCAAAATTTGTATCTTGCGCCCTCTTTTAAAATTATATTAGAAAAAAAATACGGATATGGGAATAATGAGTTTTTTGCGGAACCGTGCAGGGATAATCATCGTTGGGGCTATTGGTTTTGCAATTATTGCATTTTTAGTAAGCGACGCAGTACAAATGGGCGGATCGTTTATGCAGGGAAATCAGACTGAAGTTGGAGAAGTTGATGGTAATGCCATCTCTATTCTGGAATTCAATGAGAAGGTAGAGCAGAACACAAACAACTTCAAACAACAGATGGGTCAGAGTAATCTTGATCCTCAAATGACCTCTTACATCATTGAAAATACATGGAATCAATCGGTTTCACAGATTTTGATGAGCAAGGAAATGAGCCGTTTAGGTTTGCAGGTTAGTAAGAACGAGTTGAACGATCTTGTGTCTGGGAAAAATCCTGATCCTCAGATCCTTCAGAACTTTGGAGATCCTCAAACCGGTCAGTTGAACAGAATGCAGTTAAATGCATTCCTTGAGAATGTAAAGTCTCAGCCTGCATCAAGTCCGGTTAGTCAGCAGTGGACTGCCTTTTTGCTAAATATTCGTGAGAATAAACTGGCACAGAAGTACACCAATCTGATCAGAAATAGTCTTTACGTTACCTCTCTTGAGGCAAGGGAAGATTACGATCAGCGTAATAAGCTCGCGAATTTTAGTTTTGTAAATCTGGAATACAGTTCTCTTCCGGATAATCAGGTAAAACTGACCGATCAGGATTATTCTGATTATTATAATGAGAATAAATACAAATTTAAGAATCCTTTAGAGAAGCGTTCATTTGAATACATCGTTTTCGATGCGAACCCTTCTAAAGCTGATTCTGCAGATATAAAAGCGATGGTTGCAAAAACCGCTGCCGAATTCAGGGTTGCTACTAACGACTCATTATTTGTCAGTATCAATGCTGAAACTAAAATGCCGATTACCTATGTTCGTAAAGGGCAATTGGAGCCTGCACTTGATTCAGCGGTATTCAGTGCTTCAAACGGAGCATTTATTGGCCCTTTGTTCTCCGGAGGAGTTTACAAAATGGTAAAAGTTCTGGATCTTAAGGTTGGTCCTGATTCAGTAAAGGCAAGTCATATTTTATTAAATCCTGCTACTGAAGGCGGAATTGACAAAGCAAAAGCAAAAGCAGACTCAATCAGAGGCGTAATTGCAAGAGGAGGCAGCTTTGCGAAGCTTGCGGCTAAATTTGGAACTGATGCTTCAAAAGATTCAGGCGGTGATCTTGGTACGTTTGCAAGAGGTGCTATGGTACCTGCATTTGAGGAAGCTGTTTTCAATGGCAATACCGGTGATCTTAAAGTAATCACCACCCAGTTCGGTGTTCACGTAATTAAAATCAATGCTCAAATTGGTTCTTCCAGAGTAGCTAAAGTAGCTATTGTAGATAAATCTTTTTCAGCGAGTAATAAAACTCAACAGGAAGCCTATTCAAAAGCAACAGGTTTCCTGACTCTTGCAAAAAATGCTGAAACATTTGATGCAGAAGCTAAAAAAGCAGGTTATGTTAAATCACTTGCCGATAATGTGATAGCTACTCAATCTTCCATTCCGGGATTGGATAGTCCGCGTGAGATGGTAAGATGGGTATTTGGTGCCGATAAGGGTGATGTTTCAAATCAGGTATTTGAAATGGGCAGTAAGTTTGCGGTAGCCAGGGTGGTCGATATATTTAAAGAAGGAACACTTCCTCTTGATCAGGTTAAGAAGGATATTGAGCCAATGGTAATGAAACAGGTAAAAGCGAGAATGCTGATTGAGAAAATGGAAAAGGCGCTGGCCGGATCTAAATCGATTGATCAGGTCGCTCAAAAAGTTGGCAGAGCGGTAACCCCGGTACAGAATATTGTGTTCGCAAACCCGGTAATTCCAGGACTTTCACAGGAAAATGTGCTTGTTGGAACTCTTTTTGGGTCACAGCCAGGTAAATTATCAAAGCCAATTGAAGGTGATCAGGGAGTTTACGTTTTCATTGTAAACGGCTTTAGTAAACCCGCACCCCTTACCAATGCCTTTAAACAAAAGGTTCAGGTATCTCAGGGCTTGGCACAGCGTGCATCAGGTGAAGCATTCAAGGCTTTACGTGATAACTCTAAGATCAAGGATAACCGCGTTAAATTCTTTTAATAGCTAATTTCATTAACTTTGTATCCGGAAGTGTTCATTCACTTCCGGATTTTTTTTTTGCAGCCAGCTGGGATTATTCCGGATTTTGCTGTTCAATAATCAGGAGAGAAGATGGAAGTTCAGGAAAACATAATTAATCGGGTTGCTGAGAGCGGGCTCTTAAGCTTTGACCTGGCCGAATTGTATCCGGCTGGCGAGCGTATATTCTATGATATTAAGGATAACCTTTTTCATGGCTTAATGCTCAGGGAAAAGGATTTCAGAGAGTTCATTAAGGAACATAACTGGGAATCTTATTCAGGTAAGCATATCGCCATCGGTTGTTCAGCTGATGCTATAGTCCCAACCTGGGCCTATATGCTGCTAGCAAATAAGATGTCGCCCTTTGCAGAAACAGTGGTATTTGGTGACCTTGAAGTACTCGAAACCATTCTTTTCGACCGTAAATTAAACCAATTAGACTTTGAAAAGTATCGGGATCAGCGTGTAGTGATCAAAGGCTGTGGTGAGATTCACATTCCCAATTCAGCCTATATTGAACTAACAGTAAAACTGACAGAAATAGCTAAAAGCATTATGTATGGTGAACCTTGTTCCACCGTGCCCATTTTTAAGCGCAAATCCTGATTCCGGGTCAAGCCCGGAATGACAGTCCCAGACTTGATTAAGGGCCGTCACCCCCGGACCCGATCCGGTTGTCATCCCGGGCTTGACCCGGATGGTTCACTTTTTGCAGTAAAGACCAAATGATTAAAAAAATTATATTATTTCTTCTTCTCATTTCGGGCTCAGCAGCATTTTCTCAGGGATTGCAAAACGTTAAGGAGCCTGTATTTAAAGCTGGAGAGTATTTAAGTTACAGACTTCGTTATGGGTTTATTACTGCTGCAGAAGCTTCAATTAAAGTATTGGATACTGATGTTAAATTTGATAATCGTCCTGTTTTTCATTTGCTTGCAGAAGGCCGTACCGCCGGATCTTTTAATGTTTTTTATAAAGTGAGGAATCGTTACGATTCCTATGTTGATAAGGAAAGTTTAAGTCCGTATTTGTATACAGAGAATATTCGTGAAGCGAATTATCGTCGCAGTGATAAGGCGCGATTTTATCAGGAGGAGAAGAAAGTAGTATCGAATAAAGGCACTTTTAGGGGCAATGGTCAAACATTTGATGTTGTTTCTGCTTATTTCTTTGCAAGAAGTCTGGATATTTCAAAATTAAAGCAGGGAGATAAGTTCAGTATGGATTATTTTTTGGGTGATGGAATAAGTAAACTGGAGGTACAGTTTGTAGGCAGAGAACGTATAAAAACCACTCTGGGCACATTTAATTGTATCAAATTTAGTCCATCGATACAGCCCGGTAGAATTTTCAGAAAGGATAGTAAATTATACCTTTGGATAACAGATGATGCAAACCGTATTCCTGTAAAAGCGCATGTTGAGATTCTTGTAGGTTCAGTGACCCTCGAACTTATGACAGCGGAGGGATTAAAGTATCCCCTGGGTTTTGTTAAATAATATATATGATCGAAGTACAGAACACATTGGTTCATGAGGATGTAGTCAATGAAAATTTTGTTTGTAATCTTAATAAATGCAAGGGAATCTGTTGTATTGAAGGAGATTCAGGAGCTCCATTAGAGCGGGATGAGTTGGCAGTACTGGATGAGATCTACCCTTTGGTTAAGCCCTATATGACAGAAAAGGGAATTGCTGTTATTGAAGAATTTGGAACTTATGTGAAAGATTTTGAGGGAGATTATACAACCCCCTGTGTAGATACCAATAAAGAATGTGCTTATGTGATCATGGAGAATGGGATTAGCAAATGCGCTATTGAAAAGGCCTGGGAAGATGGTAAAATAGCCTGGAAGAAACCAATCTCCTGCCATTTATATCCTATTCGAATTACAAACTACCCCGAATTTGATGTACTTCATTATGACCGATGGAGTATCTGCAGTGCTGCCTGTGCCTTTGGGAAGGAATTGAAAGTATCAGTTCATCAATTTTTGAAAGAGCCTCTAATTCGTAAGTATGGTGCCGAATGGTACGCGGAGCTTGAAGCTAAGGTGAGTAAATGATAAATACTTTCACTATTTTTAAATTCCAGTACTAAAAAATTGATTCCAAAGGATACCGTCGACAAGATTATTGAAACATCCCGTATTGAGGAAGTTGTAGGTGATTTTGTGTCTTTAAAACGACGTGGGACCAGTATGATCGGCCTTTGTCCCTTTCATAATGAGAAGACCCCTTCTTTTCATGTTTCTGTTGGGAAGGGGATTTTCAAGTGTTTTGGATGTGGTAAGGGTGGCGATTCTGTCCGTTTCATTATGGAGCATGAGAAAGCAACTTACCCTGAGGCACTTCGTTATCTGGCCAATAAATATAGCATTGAAATTGCGGAGGTTGAAAACACCCCTGAAGAGCAGGCGGTAAACGACCGGCGGGAAAGTTTGTACATTGTTTCTGCCTGGGCTGCGAAGTTTTTTCAGCAGCAGATGCTTGAGACTGATGAAGGCAAAAGTATCGGACTCAGTTATTTTAAGGAGCGTGGTTTCAGGGATGATATCATTAAAAAATTTGAATTGGGATACTCTCCCGATGTATGGGATGCATTGACCCAAAATGCCCTTACAGAAGGCTATAATATTCAATTTCTCGAAGAAACCGGCCTCACTATCCGCAAGGAGAATGAAAAATTCTATGACCGATTCCGTGGTAGAGTGATGTTCCCTATACATAGTTTTACAGGAAGGGTCATTGGTTTTGGGGGAAGAACTCTAAAAACCGATAAGGCCGTTCCGAAATATGTTAACTCTCCCGAAAGCGATATCTATCATAAATCGAACGTACTCTACGGATTATTCTTTGCGAAGAAATCCATGCGCGATGAAGATAATTGCTATCTGGTTGAGGGTTATGCCGATGTGCTTTCGGTGCATCAGGCAGGGATTGAGAATGTAGTTGCTTCTTCAGGTACTTCATTAACGATCGAGCAGATCAGAATGATTGGCCGGTTTACCAAGAACATCACTATACTTTACGATGGTGATGAGGCGGGAATCAAGGCATCATTAAGGGGTTTAGATATGATCCTGGAAGAGGGGCTGAATGTAAAAATCGTCCTTTTTCCCAATGGGGATGACCCCGATTCTTATGTACAGAAGTTTGGAAGCGCAGCATTTAAATCTCATATCGAAGGGAATAAAAAGGATTTTATACTTTTTAAAACCAGTATTCTTTTAAAGGATGCCGGAAATGATCCAATCAAGAGAGCAGGAATAATCCGGGAGGTTGTGGAGAGTATAGCCAAAATATCTGATGAGATTAAGAAATCAAACTTTATACGTGAATGTAGTTCTCTTCTTCAAATTGAAGAGCGTGCGCTTATTCACGAACTAAATAAAATTACAAGATCAGCAAAAGCTAAGAAAGAAATATATACTCCACCAGTTGAAATTTCAGATACAACTATTAGTACTGAGGATATTTCAGACATCAGGGGACTAATAGATACAGATGAGGCGCAGGAGAAAGAGATTGTTCGCCTGCTTCTGAACTACGGGCACGAGCTGGTGCACTGGGATGATATTACGGATACCTATATTGCCCCTTACATCATTTCCAATCTGGCCGATGTTACATTTGAGCATCCGCTTTGCATCCAAATCATTGAGGAATACAAAAAGCAGCTTGAGAATGGGGAACTTCCTTCAGAGCAGGATTTTATTAAGAACTCCGACCATCAGATAGCAGATTTAGCAATAGCTATGGTTTCATCGCCCTATATCCTGAGTGAAAACTGGTATGCGCGAAGAAAGATCTACGTCAGAAACGAAAGTGAAAATCTTAGGTCGACCATTCTGGGAGGTATTTTTCATTTAAAGAAGCGTAAGGTCGACCGGATCCTCAGAAAAATACGGGATGAAATACAGGCTGAGCCGGATGCTGATAATCAGGCTATTCTGATGCGCAGATACATGCAGGTGAAAGAGGTAGAGAAAGGCATTTCAATGTTTCTGGGTTCTGTTATCCTGAAGTAATGGCCCTGCATAATGTCTTTGGGAACCAGGGTGAATTGCTTGCAAAAAAGTATCTTGAGGAACAGGGTTATGAAATACTGGATGAGAACTGGAGATTCAGGAAAGCAGAAATTGATCTGATTGCTTACAAAAACCCGATTATTGTTTTTGTAGAAGTAAAAACCAGGGAGAATAATAGATTTGCTGAGCCCGAAGATTTTGTGAGTAAGGCTAAACAGAAACTTCTGGCTATGGCGGCCGGGGAATATATTCATCTGATGAATCATCAGAATGAAGTGCGTTTTGATATAATTTCGATCCTGTTTAATAAATTTGGGGATCCGGTAATCAGGCATACAGAAGATGCATTCTGGCCATGAGATTCAGGAGGATACTCTTTAATAAAATAGAACCATGCGATTTAAATTAATTTGCCTCTCAGCCTGCAGTATTTTATTTTTCACACATTGCTCGAATGAGGGGAAGCAAAGTGCTGAATCTTCTGCCTGGGTAATGCCCGAGGCCGGAACTTCTGTAAATCTTGGGGATTCGGTAAACCTGGAACTTAAGTTGAATGAGAAGGCCGATTCTGTCGTCTATTTTGCTGATGGAGTAAAGCTAAAAAAGGCTGCAGATGAAAAATCGGTTGCTGTACCAACTGGAGATCTGCAATTAGGGATAAAAGCCATAACCGCAAAGATCTACAGGGGCCATTCAGAGCCGGAGGAAATCAGTACCAATATCGTTGTGAAATCTACGCTGGTTCCTCAGAAATTCGGATATGTAGTTGAGAAGGTGTTTAAGCACGACACCAGTTCCTATACCCAGGGACTGGAATTCCATGGTGGCTATTTATATGAGAGTGATGGACTTGCGGGCGAATCCAGTTTACGAAAAACTGACCCTGCCACTGGTAAAGTACTGCAAATGACAAAGGTTCGGGATGAGCTTTTTGCCGAAGGAATTACCATTGTGGGTGATAAAATCCTGATGCTTACTTATCAGAATAATGTCAGTCTGGAATATGATCTCAATTCCCTGAAACTGCTTCGTGAATTTCCAAACCAGTATCAGCGCGAGGGCTGGGGCTTATGCAATGACGGAAAAGTGATCTATAGCAGCGATGGTAGCAATACCATTTACATCCTGAATAAGGACACCTACATGCAGGGAGGTTCTATTGAGGTTTATGATCAGAACGGACCTGTTAGAGAACTGAATGAGTTGGAATTTATTGATGGCCGTATCTATGCAAATATTTATAATTCTAACCGGATTGTGGTTATCGATCCGGCTAATGGACAGGTTACTGCTGAGGTAGATCTTAGCGAATTGTATGCTGATTCAGTCAGGCCAATGAAAGATTTCGATGGTTTTGTTTTGAATGGCATTGCCTGGGACAGCAAAGGAAAACGTTTATTTGTTACCGGTAAGAAATGGGATAAGTTATTCCAGATAAAACTGGGGCAGTTGCAATTTTAAATGGAAAACGTGTCATCCCGAAAGCTGCCCTTCAGCAGCTGAGGGAACTCAGTGATTTTAGATCGAATTTTGACTCATTAGCACGATTTCCTTCACTTCGTTCAGGATGACAGGTTGCAAAACGCATAAAGCTTTCCCCTTTCAGCTTTCCTCTTTCAGCTTTCTTTCCCCTTTCAGCTTACTTCCTCCAAACCTTATACTGATTAATCAGCCCATTAGTTGAAGCATCATGCCCAGTTATGGGCTCATCATCCTCCAACTCTGGAAGTATGCGCCCGGCCAGTTGCTTCCCAAGCTCAACACCCCACTGATCATAACTGAAAATATTCCAGATGATGCCCTGAACAAATATTTTATGTTCGTAAATCGCGATAAGCGAACCTAAAGTATAAGGAGTTATTTTCTTAATCAGAATTGAGTTGGTTGGCCTGTTCCCTTCAAATACCTTGAATGGGGCCAATTCCTCAATTTCATTCGCATTCTTTCCGGCAGCCTTTAATTCTTCTTCAACTTCCTCCCTGCTCTTACCGTTCATTAATGCTTCTGTTTGAGCAAAGAAATTGGAGAGCAATAATTGATGATGGTTGGCAATTGGATTATGGCTTTGCGCCGGTGCTATAAAGTCGCAGGGTATCAGTTTTGTCCCCTGATGGATAAGCTGATAGAATGCATGTTGACCATTGGTGCCAGGCTCTCCCCAGATTACCGGTCCGGTTTGATAATTTACCGGATTACCATTTCGGTCGTTTGATTTACCATTGCTCTCCATATCACCCTGCTGGAAGTAGGCAGCAAAGCGGTGCATATATTGATCGTATGGAAGGATCGCCTGACTTTCGGCACCAAAAAAATTGGTGTACCAGATCCCCAGCAATGCAAGAGTAACCGGTATATTCTCTCTGAAATCACTATTCCGAAAATGATTATCAGCATCATGCGCTCCGGCAAGTAATTCTTTAAAATTTTTAAATCCTATTCCGCAGGCAATACTTAGACCGATAGCACTCCAAAGCGAATAACGCCCTCCAACCCAATCCCAGAATTCAAACATATTGGTCGTATCTATCCCAAATTTCGCTACCCCCGCTTCATTTGTAGAAATTGCTACAAAATGTTTTGCGACGTCCTTCTCATTTCCTCCGCTCTTTAAAAACCAGTCGCGTGCCGAATAAGCATTAGCCATCGTTTCCTGGGTAGTGAAGGTTTTGGAAGCGATCATGAAAAGCGTGGTCTCGGGATCAAGATTTTTGAGTGTTTCGGCGATATGTGAACCATCAACATTGGATACAAAATGAAGTTTAAGATGATTGCTGTAGGCTTTTAAAGCTTCAGTAACCATCACCGGACCCAAATCAGAACCCCCAATGCCTATATTAACAATATCTGTAATAGATTTGCCACTATATCCTTTCCATGTTCCTGAAATAACCTGATCGGAAAACTGCTCCATTTTATCCAATACCTTGTGGATATCCGGTAAAATATCTTTCCCATCAAGTATGAAGCCTGTCCTGTCGGGATTGCGCAAAGCGGTATGAAGCACTGCCCTGCCTTCTGTTTCGTTGATTATTTCTCCCCTAAACTGCTGCTTGATCGCATCTTTTAGCCCACACTCTTCAGCCAATTGCAGCAATAAATCATGAGTTTGGGAATTAATGCGGTTTTTAGAATAATCGAGCAAAATATCACCAAAGCTGATCGAAAACTGTTCGAATCGTTTTGGATCCTTAAAAAGATCCCGGAGGCTCTCTTTTTTTATCTGCTCAAAATGTTTTAAAAGTGCCTTGTAAGCATCTGTGGAGCAGAAATCTATTCTTGGAAGCATAGGATTGGTTAATTGAATAAAGAAAAATCATTCTAGTATAGTAAAATTAGATTTTATATCTATTAATTTGAACTAATTTCCAACCTGACCAATATAAATTAATGAAAAGATTACTAAGTATTCTGCTTCTGGGCTGCTGGATTCCCCTGTCTGCACAGACTAAGGCCGACGATGTAAAGACATTTACATTAAATAACGGCATGAAATTTCTGGTACTTGAGGATAGTTCTATTCCAAATGCCAATATGTACCTTTTTTATAAGGTAGGATCAAGGAATGAATATCCGGGGATTACCGGATTATCACACTTCTTTGAGCATATGATGTTCAATGGTTCAAAAAAATTCGGGCCCAAGATGTTCGATCAGACCATGGAGTTTAATGGGGGTGCCAACAATGCTTATACGACCCAAAATCTTACTGTTTACACAGATTGGTTTCCGGTAAGCGCTATGGAAACCATTTTTGATCTCGAATCCGACCGTATTTCCAGCCTCAGTATAGATCTGAAAATGATTGAAAGCGAACGTGGTGTTGTTTTGTCTGAGCGCAGTACTGCTCTTGAAAACTCACCCTGGAATATGCTGAATGATGCAGTTTATGCGACAGCTTTTCAGGAACATTCCTATCACTGGACAGTTATAGGTTATGAAACTGATATCAAAAACTGGACTAAGGAAGATCTCGAGAAATATTTCAAAACCTATTATGCACCAAATAATTGTGTGGTGGTAGTTTCCGGGAATGTAAAAGTGGCTGAAGTAAAGCGTTTGGCTGAAAAATATATGGCTCCGATTCCTGCAAGTAATCCTCCAAAACCTGTGAATCTGGTTGAACCGCCTCAAACAGGTGAGCGAAGGGTTTATACTCAAAAAGAGGTACCAAGCCCTCATTTAATGATTGGATACCATACACCGGAAGCAAAAAGCAAGGATTTTTATCCCTTGAGTATACTAAGTTCGGTGCTTTCAAGCGGAAATTCGTCGCGTTTGCATTCAGAGCTGGTCGATAAAAAACAACTGGCTTCTATGGTTGGTACTGATTTCAGTGAAAGCTTTGATCCGAATCTGTTTATGATCTATGCTTTAGCAGCAAAAGATGTAAAGGAATCGGATATTGAAAGTGCTGTTTACTCTGAAATAGAGAAGATCAAAAAGGATGGAATTACCGACCAGGAACTACAAAAGATAAAGAACCAGAAGCTGATGGAATTTTACTCACAGCTAGAGACCATTAACGGCAAATCAAATAATATCGGCACGTATGAGCTATTCTTTGGCGACTACCGCAAGATGTTTGATGCACCGGCAGAGTTTTCGAAGGTTAGTATTGAGGATGTAAAGCGTGTGGCGAATGAGTATTTCAAAAAGTCAAACCGCACGGTCGGGATTTTAAAAGCTAATGTGGAGGAATAAAGATATGAAGAACTTAAAAAGATATACCAGCCTTGTCCTTACTGTTTTGATGTTAAGCAGTTCCGCATTTGCCCAGAATACACCGGCAGCTTTTAAAGTGCCGGCATATGAGAAATTTTCTTTGCCCAATGGTTTAAGCATATACTTAATGGAGCAGCATGAAGTGCCTGTGATCAGCTTATCGGCTATCATTCCTGCAGGAGCGATATATGATGGAGCCAAATCAGGATTAGCAAGTTTAACTGCTGCGGGTTTACAATATGGAACAAAGAGCTATAGTAAGACTAAAATTGAAGAGGAGCTGGATTTTATTGGCGCAAGTCTGAATACCTATGCAAACAAAGAATCTGCCGGACTTTCTTCAAAATTTGCAGCGAAAGATGCGGATAAGGTTCTTCCAATTTTAAAGGAGGTGCTGGTTGACCCAGTCTTTGATCAGGAAGAGTTTGAAAAGGAACGGAAACGTGTTCTTTCAGGTTTGGATCAGGCAAAACTTAGTCCGAGAAATGTGATAAATGCCTACTGGGATAAATTCATTTTCGGGGATCATGTCTATGCCAATCCGGTTGGCGGAAGTCCTGTTACGGTTGGAAAATTCATCATCGAAGATTTGAGAAATTTCTACAAATCTAATTATGGTCCGCAGGGGTCTGCAATTGCAATTGTAGGTGATTTCAATTCACAGGAAATGAAAACCCGTCTTAGAAATTTGTATGGAGGCTGGAAGAAGTCTGCACTTACACAGAAGGCTCTTGCGGCTTTGCCAGTGAAAGCAATACAATCTTCCCGGGTACTGCTTGTAAATAAGGAAGATGCTCGTGAGACCACCCTTTTTATTGGTGGATTGGGTATTCGTCGGGATAATCCAGATTTTGTAGCGATTGATGTTGTTAATACAGTTTTTGGAGGTCGCTTCACATCCTGGTTAAATGATGAGCTTCGCGTAAATTCGGGACTAACTTATGGAGCTAGAAGTGGATTTAGCCCTCTAAAGAATTCTGGAACATTCTCAATTTCGACTTTTACAGCTACTAAAACGACTCAGCCTACTCTTGATAAAGCATTGCAGGTACTTGATAGCCTTCATAAAAAGGGAATTGATGAGAAAACCCTGACTTCAGCCAAAAACTATGTCAAAGGTCAGTTCCCACCCAAATATGAAACTGCAAGTCAGCTGGCGGGTTTGCTTACCCAAATGTTCTGGTATGGATTTGATGAATCGTTCATAAATAATTTCCAGGCTAATGTCGATGGACTTACCGTCGCAAAATCAAAGGAGATAATCAATAAGTATTTTCCAAGAGATAATTTACAATTTGTACTGATTGGAAAATCGGAAGATATCAAAGGTATTGCGGCGAAGTATGGACCTGTGACTGAGAAGCAAATAAAAGCAGACGGTTTTTAATATAAGGCTGACAGGGTTTTTAACGCTGTCAGCCTTTATTACTTAATTTTTATATTTTTGCATCATGACCAAAGAAAATATTACGGATTTAAGAGACAGAATAACGTCTCTGAGGAGGCATCTTTGACATCGACAAGAAGTTAGATGATCTAAAGAACGAACAGGATATAGCCCTCAGGCCCGATTTCTGGGATGATCCCAAAGAGGCCGAAAAATCATTGCATTCTATTAATTCCAAGAAAAAATGGACTGATGAATTTCAAGCCGCTGAAGCTTCTGTGGAGGATGCTGCTGTTATGCATGATTTCTTTCAATCTGGAGATGCGACGGAGGCTGAACTCAAAGAACAATATGAAATTACCTTAAAAAGGGTTGAAGAGCTTGAGTTCAAAAATATGCTCAGTTCTGAGGAGGATCAGTTAAATGCAGTGATGCAGATTACTGCAGGAGCGGGGGGGACTGAAAGTTGCGACTGGGCTTCGATGTTGCTAAGGATGTATGTAATGTGGGGAGAGAAGCATGGATTTAAAGTTTCAGAACAGGATATTCAGGAAGGTGATGTTGCAGGAATTAAAACGGTTACCATTCAGTTTGAAGGTAATTTTGCCTATGGTTACCTCAAGGGGGAGAACGGTGTTCACCGTCTGGTAAGAATTTCTCCATTTGATTCAAATGCCAAGCGTCATACTTCATTTGCCTCGGTTTATGTTTATCCCTTGGTTGATGATACAATCGAGATCTATGTGAATCCTGCTGATATTGAATTTGAAACTTTCCGTTCTGGTGGTGCCGGCGGACAGAATGTGAACAAGGTGGAAACTGCGGTTAGGTTATATCATAAACCTTCGGGCATTATTATCAAGAATCAGGAATCAAGATCACAGCTTCAAAATAAAGAGAATGCGATTCGCTTACTGAAGTCTCAGCTTTATGAGGCTGAAATGCGTAAACGTCAGGAAGCTTCTGCTACGATCGAAGGGAATAAGAAAAAGATTGAATGGGGATCACAGATCAGAAATTATGTGCTGCACCCTTATAAACTGGTGAAGGATCTTCGTACAAATTATGAAACTTCCAATGCACAGGCAGTTCTTGACGGAGACCTGGATGAATTTTTGAAGGCGTATTTGATGGAATTTTAAGATGAGCTAAGTATCAAGAGCCAAGAACCAAGACAGATATTTAATAGAGTAGACTAAAACGTATCAAGGATTTTAGTTCTGATAATATCATATTAATTTAATCTTGCCGGACTAATTAGATTGACTGATTTTCTTTCGTTTTAGAAAGCAAGGTCTGTGATTCTTCGGTTCTTCCAGTCCCGTGTTCTGCTGTAGTTTTTCGCGTCAGGTTTAATAGATATCATGCCGGATAACTCCGGAGGAAAGGGCTGAACCAGCCTATAACACACAGGATTGCTTTCCAAAATAAATTAACATGGCTCCAGAGCCTTATCTGACCACTTATAACCGTGTTATTTTACCCTTCCTTCTGTCGAATTCAGGTTATTAATAAAAACTACCTGATCACTTTGGTATTTCCACCATTCGCAATCGCAATATCCATTGGCTTGTTCGTTTTCCAGGAACCGGCAGTGAAATCAGGAATCTTAACAGTCATTTGATTGGCAACCGACCATTCGGTCAAAGGTCCGATTGCGCTCCATAATGCCGCATCATATACATCCTGATCAAGCGGAAGACCATTCCGAAGACAATCAATTGTACGCCAATCCATTAAAAAATCCCCGCCCCCATGGGCTCCAACCTGCTTTGCAATTTCACCCAGCTTCTTAACAATATTAGGCTCATACTTCTTTTGTAAGGCCTTGAATTCATCATCAGTAATCCAGGTTTGAGCATCAGATCCTCTCCAGGTTTCAGGAGTAGCTTCCCTCGCGACAGAAATTTTTTCAACAGGAAACTGAATCGCCGTAGCTTTAGTTCCGCTTATTACCAATCCGTCAGATTTAGGGCGCGGTGAAGTGACATCATGCTGCAGCATAATTGTGCGACCCATATTAGTGCGTATAGTGGTGGTATTCATGCTGCCCCTGAAAGGCTTATCGACATATTGCTTATAAAAAGCATCTTTCTCTGCCATCTTTTTAGCCAGGTCATTCATCATAAAATCATTCCCTGAGACTGAGACCAGGTATTCGAATTTATCTCCTCTGTTGATATTCATTACCTGAGCAATAGGACCCAGGCCATGAGTAGGATACAGATTACCATTTCTGCCGATATTTTCTTTCAAACGCCATTGATCATAATATTTATCTTTTGAAAAATGTCCATAGAGCAAATGATGAATATAAGCACCTTCTCCGTGAATAATTTCTCCGAAAAATCCTTCACGAGCCAGGTTTAACATCAAAAGTTCATAAAAACCATAACAGGCATTCTCCATCATCATGCAATGCATTTTGGTTCTTTCGGATGTTTCAACCAATTGCCAGCACTCTTCAACCGTTTTTGCGGCAGGAACTTCAATACAAACATGTTTGCCCTGATTCATTGCATAAACAGCCATGGGAGTATGTAGTTCCCATGGAGTAGCAATAAAAATCAGGTCGATATCTTTACGTTCACAAACCTTTTTCCAGTCCTCTTTGCCGGTATAAGTGTCGGGTTTGAAGCCGGTCTTTTCAATCCTCTTTTTCGCTGAGTCTAACCTGTCCTGACGCAGATCACACAATGCCTTTATATCAACCCCTTCCAGGATGCTTACCTGGCCAAGATGCGCCGGACCTCTGTTTCCCAGTCCAATAAAACCAATCCGGACAACATCAAGCTTAGGTGCGGCATAGCCCGACATATTAAAGTGCTGGATGCGAGCTGCCTGTTCAGGTGCCGTTTTGCCATTATTTTCAGGTTCTGATGCAATACCATTCAATACACCAGTGCCGGCTACACTAAGCCCAGCCATGCCTGTAAGCTTTAAAAAATCCCTGCGATTGTTTTTCATAATAAATGCTGTGTTTTAGTTAAATACTGTTTCACCCTGCTTTTTGAGCTTTGCGCGCATTTTTGCAAACTCCATCCGGTATTCGTTAAGATTGCTACCACTTATCTTTTGCCCCGACATGCTTACTGGATTTACAATTCTAATCTGTTTCCCGCTAAGTCCGGCGGCCAGTGAGACATCTCCCCAGTTCAGAAATCCCGGAAGGTGGATTGCCATACTGAAGAAATCAAGGGATCCACCACTATCAAACTGGTAGCTTAGTGGTGCATCCCGCATAATGATATCATCCACATTCCCTCCCGTAGCGGCAAGGAATAGAGCCGCGAGTCCGGCTTCCTTATTCCCATCTATACTCAGCTTTTGAGCCTTATAATTTGACTTAAGGAAGTCAGTTACAACATTCAGCTCCTTTACCCATTCTCCCAAAATGGTTCTACCAAGCCATAATTCAGAACGCGACAAGGTGTGCAGAACCATGCTCTTATTATTTGCAATCTCCTTAGTGGAAGTGCTCTCCCCTGTACCGGATAGCTCGGCAATCACTATTCCCTGCCCCTTTTTCTTTAATTCACTGATCAATTCGGCTGAAATTCCCTTTTTCCCTGAGGTATTGCTGATGATCATGTATCCCAGTTTTGGGTCAGCAGGCGCCAGGTGTAAGATTGGAATCAGTTTAGTATCAGAAGTTTCTAATGCAAATCGGTCCCAGCCCCCAAGCCTTTCAAACTGGTGTACTTTTTTAAGTTCTGACTGCTCATTTATCCTCAAAATAGTTCGAAGTTCTTTTTGTTTTTCAAGGGCATTCAAATTACTTGTGTTGAGAAAGGCAGTTCTTAATTCCTTTCCACGTTTCTCACAAAACTCTGCGGTTGTTTGTACTCCCGGATCACGCTTGCCTATTGGGTAAACGAGTAGTTTTTCTTCAGGCAACAGCTCGAAAGCTGATTCTTTTTTAGACATACCTGTTCCAATACCTTTGAGGTATAGATCAAACCATCCCAGCATCGCTTCCCGGTTCTCGGGCCAATAACCATGGGTTTTATCAAATACCTGATAAGTGATGTTCTTCTCTACTCCTAACATTTTAAAAACCGGAAGTGCATTACTAACCGTGCGCTGCATTTCAAATGGTAAAAAAGCAGGTGCAGAATCCTGTTTGTGATTGCACATCATAATCGCCCGGGGTGCAACAAGCGCTATAATTCCTGCTTCTTCAGTGAAAGTCAATCCGTCAGGTAATAATTCACAGATACAGTTGGACCTCATCACGTACGATTCAAACGTTCCGACACTAACCACCGGAACAGCCGCTTTTATGCGTTCATCCATCGCAGCTAACCACATGGTTTGATTCCCGCCACCACTTGCACCTGTAGCACCGATATTTTTAGGGTCGACATAGGGCAATGAGCTGAGCAAATCCACTCCCCTGATATTATCCGAAATCTGAAAGCCTGCCAAAGATTCGCCGACATTTAAAAGTGAGGCCCCCAGACTTGTTCCATGGTAGTCAAATGCACCATGGACTGTTGTTCTTTCACCCGAACCCCATGGATCAATACTCAGACATACATAGCCCTCAAGTGCCAGACTATGGCCTAATTGCTGCGGACCTTCCGGATCAAATTTGGCTTTCCTCCAATGACCGGGCATCGTAATCACAGCCGGGAACGGACCTTTGCCATCAGGTATGAACAAATTAGCGGTTGCATAAACTCCGGGGCGGGTTTGAAACGCAATATTCTTAATCCGGTACCCTTTCATCTGTATTGAACCGGTTTCCTTTATGTCTAAAGGGAGGTTGTGATTTACAATAAGCCCTGTTTTCTGAATGATCGTTTTCCTTAGATTGGTCCGATATTTAACCCAATCCTCCGGATTATCGGGTAACTGATGTGTTCCAAACTTAATAATAGCCTCATTCCTCAACTTACTTTCAAGGAAATCAGCATGGTTTTTGGCAAAAACATCAGGCAAGCTATCGCTAACTGGATTAATACTTCCATAAATTTTTTTGGAGTCAGGGAGGCTGGCAGAAATAGCATAGACATGCCCGATTGAGAATATTAAAAAAAGCAATATCAGTTTTTTCATTTCAATTTGGATTCTTAGATCTTGTATTTAAATATTTTAGTCCAGTCAATCGGAGCTATCCTGCTATTTCACAAACACCGGAAACAACTTTTCAGCATTTGTCCGGTATATTTTATCTACAACCTCCCGTGGCAGCTTTAGTCCCCTGAATTCACCTTCAACTTTAGGAACACGCATCTTTTGGTCGCTCGTAAAAAACTTCCAGTGGCGCATCCAAACCTCATGAGCATGCCTTTTTATTCCTGCCGGATCTTTTATCCCCTTATTAACTATATCCATTGCAGAACTTCTCAAATCGGTACCATAAACAAGTCTGTCCTGATATTTTATAAAAAAATCATGCACCTTTTGCCATTCCGTCAATGCCTGATATTGTAAATGCGAAACCCGCTCTGCCATATCCACACTCATATTGGGAAATTTATCCAGGCGCTTTGCCAGTTCCTCGACACTCCACTCCAAACTTCCCAAATGTGCTCCTATAAATACCAGATCGGGATGTTTTTCAAGCATCCGGTCTCTTGCATTTATATAATCTTCGTAAGATGGCCGTTCAGGATGTAAATACATATGTTCTTCAGGATGGGCACGGGCATAGTCCCGGTTTCCATTTACCGTCATCTTTTCCAAAGGTAACCATGAGTTTCTGTGTTCGCCGAGATGTCCTATTAATGGGATATGGTTCTTCGCCAGGTAATCAAGTATAGGATCAAAACGGGGATGGTCTATCATAACCAGCTGACCTTTTTCATCCTTCAGAAAGAACCCAATGTTCTTCCATACTTTCACCCCAACTGCTCCATTTTCGACTGATTGTTTTATGTAGCCTATCACTTCCTCCTGCCATCCCTTGTTATTGAAGTTATCGAGTGAAAAAGTGGTGACCCAGGCATTCCGGCCCGGAAATGCCTGTACCATCTCTGCTGAAAATTTCTGTTGCTCTTCAATAGGTTTACCTCCCGACTTAAATACATTCAAATTCAGGAAGCGAAAATTATCTTCTTCAGCCTGTTCTATAAAAACTGTATCTGCATAATTTTGGATATGCATATGGGCATCAATCTTGCGTACGGACTGAAAATCTTCGGCAGTATAATATTCAGGAATTGAATCTCTGCTTTCAGATTTTGGACTATTGACATTCGTACATGACTGTATTAAAAGCAAGAGAACAAGCAGGCCGGGGAATTCAAATACTATTAATTTTTTCATCATTTATTAAGGCAGGCTTATGCCATTTAGCTTTAATGATCTTAATTTACTCACAATCCTGGCAATTGGTAACACGAGGGCCAAAGCTTGCAATATCAAACGATATCAGGAACAACGAATGGTTTTCTATATACCCTTTTTAAGTACGCATCTGCTTCCGGATCATTTATAAATTTTTCATGCTCATTCATAAGCCTTATTTCACGTCCAACGCGATAAGATATATTACCCAATAATGGCAGACAAGAAGAGTAGAAACCTTCATTTATATCGCAGTGAAGAACTTCATTTTTTTCAGCACGAATTGCATCAATAAAATTTGTAAAGTGATCACTTGTTTGTTTAACTCCATCGTCTTTTGACCCGGCAAAAGGTTCTCTTTCCCTTCTACGGAAAGCCTTCCAGGAATCGCCACTGATTTCAAGCCAACCTTCAGTACCATAAAACAGGTTTCCAACCTCTTGCCCCTTGCTTCCCTCATGATTGGTATAACGTCCACGGGTTTCGAACTCAAGCATAGTTCCATCACTATATTTGAAAGAGCATGTCTGTGTGTTAGGTGTTTCCTGGAATGTCTTGTCATGGCCATAAGTCTCTACTCCACCATATACCAATTTTCCTGGAGTCCGCTTATCAGGTTCGCGTTCGTCTTTATTAAAGCCATAAATACCTCCTGTAGAATATATCGATACGGGATGTTCATGTTTATTTAAACCCCATCGGGCAATATCCAGTTGGTGCGGACCGGTGTTGCCGGTATCCCCATTCCCAGTATCCCAATACCAATGCCAATTGTAATGGCTTTTCTTTACATTATAAGGCCTATAGGGAGCGGGGCCAAGCCACTCGTTGTAATGAAATGAAGAAGGAGGAACACTATCCTTTGCCATCCCAAAGGAATCACGTGCTTTATAGCATAAAGCACGTGCCATGTAAAGCTCCCCAATTCCACCCTCATGCAAAAATTTTATTGCTTCCCTTATTGTATTGGTCGAGCGGTTATTTAATCCTACCTGCACTCTCAGGTTTGTCTTTCGGGCAACCTCAATCATCTTTCGCCCCTCCCATATATTATGAGAAGCAGGTTTTTCAACATAAACATGCTTTCCTGCCTGACAGGCCCAAATAGTAGCCAGGGCATGCCAATGATTTGGTATTACAATCGATACGGCATCAATCTCTTTGTCATCAAATACCTTCCTCATATCCCATTCTTCTTTAGGTTTAATCCCGGTTTGATCAAAAACCATTTTAGAGCGTGATGGGAAAAGCAATTCATCAGCATCACAAATAGTTTTAACAATAACATTATGGCTATTTTTCATACCACACCAGCTATTGATATGAAGTGAACCCTGGTTACGTATTCCAATAACTCCAATGTTAATGCGGTCATTCGCTCCGAGGATAGATGCATAAGATTTGGCGCTAAATCCCATACCACCAACAGCAATTGCACTACCACCCACCAGACTCTTTTTTATAAATTCTCTTCTAATTGTCATAATGATCTATTTTCGTCCCTCAAAGCAGTACATTTCTGTACCTAGCTCTTTTTAATATTCGCTTTTAACTTATTGAAAGATTCCAGGTGTTCATACATTGCGGATATTTTATCTTCAGGATTTGTGGAACTTCCTTCCAACAATAACCAACCTTTGTAATTTATACCTGCAAAAAGATTAAAAATTTCCTGATAAGGGTAATCATTCCTATTCAATTCATGGATATGAACTGTATCCCCAAACCACTTTTTAACCATATTAAAATTCTCTACAAGACCAGCTCCCGACACATCAGGTGGATTACAATTCCAACAAATTTTAACATTTGGTTCAGTTACCTGATCAAAAATTGCTTTCATATTGGGCAATAATTCAGTGAGGGGGCCATGAGCTTCTACTCTAATTAATTGTCCAAAATCCTGTGCATACTTTCCAACTTCATTTAGCGAAGCAGCAATTTGGGCGATGGTTTTTTCTGGGGATATCTGAGCCGGCAAGCCATTGGGCTTAACTTTTAAACCCGTTGCACCAATATCCTGACATAGCTTTATATATTCCTTTGTATTTTCAATATTTTGCCGGAGTATTTTTTGATCAGGACTATGATATTCGTAGTTAGAACCATAGCCTAAACAAGTTACAGGACTGTCAGAAAACCTCTTTTTAACTTCTGCCCGCTGCATCGCATTAAGGTTTGATTCAACCCCATGAGCATGCTGGGTGCGAAGCTCTACACCAAGTAAACCAGTCCTGGCACAATTTGCAATCAAGGTTGGTAAATCCCAATCTTTCCCCCAGAGGTAGGTGACTAATCCGGGTTTCATCAATAAATTTTTAGAATTGGAATGCAAATACTTGGAACAGGCCGACAATTGGTTCATTGCGGCCAAGGTGACACCTGCAGCTATGCTTTTCTGTATAAAAATACGCCGGGATAAATTTTTATTCACCATAGTTTGCTTAATCTTAAATTTCCTATGAACATAATTTGTGCTTTTACCCTAAAAATTAATATCCCGCCCGGTATTAATGCGAGCTTATTAATAAAAATCAATTCGCATTTATTTTAATCAAGCTATTCAAAATTATTATTGAAATAATAAGTGCCACTGAACCGTTCAGCAGACCTATTGATTATCTCAATAATATAAATACTTATTATAGTGGGATTCAGGAATAGGGAATTGCGATTGAAACATTTTGAAAAAGAAATTATACTTTTAATTGCTAAAACAAATTAGTAATAAATTATCTCTAAAATCATAAAGTCAAAAATTAATTTGACTTACAAAAAACCATCTAAGGAAAAAATTTCTTCGATTTAATATATCCAAATATTTTAATTGCAATTATCATTTGCCGCTTAACAAATTTGTTCAATTGCTAATTCGGCCTATCTTTACAGCATGAATATCCTCTTACTTGGTTCGGGTGGACGCGAATGTGCTTTCGCTTCCAAAATGGCAGAAAGCCGGCATTTATCGCAACTTTATATCGCACCCGGAAATGCGGGAACATCTGCCTATGGTAAGAATATTAACCTGAAACTAACAGATTTTGAAGGTATAGCTGCTTTTGTTCTGAAATACAATATTGAGATGCTGGTGGTGGGCCCTGAAGAGCCATTGGTAAAAGGAATTCATGATTTTTTTCTCGAACGCAGTGATTTATCGCATATCCCGGTTATCGGTCCGCAGAAAGAGGGTGCTCAACTAGAGGGCAGCAAGGATTTTTCGAAGCAGTTCATGATTAAACATGGCATTCCGACTGCAGCATTTAAATCATTCACCAAAGCCAGCCTTAAAGATGGATTAAAATATCTTGAAACTCAGAAGCTTCCGATCGTGTTAAAAGCGGATGGATTAGCTGCCGGTAAAGGGGTACTGATTTGTGAGACTCTGGAAGATGCAAAAAATGAATTAAAAGCTATGCTTGCCGATGCAAAATTCGGGGAAGCCAGCAGCACAGTGGTTATTGAAGAATTTTTAACAGGAATCGAGCTGTCTGTTTTTGTTTTAACGGATGGTAAATCATATAAAATTCTGCCTGAAGCCAAGGATTATAAACGAATTGGTGAAGGTGATACCGGACTAAATACCGGCGGCATGGGTTCGGTTTCGCCTGTACCTTTTGCTGATGAAAAATTTATGCGTAAGGTGGAAGAGCGGGTCATCATTCCAACCATTGAGGGCTTAAAAAAGGACAATATCCCTTATAAAGGATTTATATTCATTGGCCTGATGGCTGCAAGTTCGGCAGATGGAAAAGAGCCTTTTGTGATTGAGTACAATGTACGGATGGGCGATCCCGAAACTGAAAGCGTAATTCCGAGAATTGAAAGCGATCTCATCGAGTTGTTCATGGGTGTGGCTGATGAAAATCTTTCTGAGAAAAAACTTAAAATCTCCCCGCAATTTGCTGCAACGGTAATGATCGTTTCGGGAGGGTATCCGGGAGAATACCTAAAAGGAAAAGCACTTTCAGGAATAGAAAACCTGAGAAATTCCGTTGCCTTTCATGCCGGAACAGAACTCGAAAATGGCGTCGTAAAGTCCAATGGTGGCAGAGTAATCGCAATCACCTCGCTTCAGGATAATTTGTTTGATGCAGTTCAGAACGCAACTGCTGATGCAGGAAGGATCTATTTTGATGGCAGATATTATCGTCCTGATATCGGTGCCGATTTGCTGTAGATTTGTTCTCCCTAATCTTTATAATTTTTGGATAAATTAACCAAATAGAAATTTTATTTCTTTAAAAGAAATAATTCATTTAATTTATCCAAGAGATCAGGTCCGCGAAGGTCGCGACCAATGATTTTTCCTTTCGGGTCAAGCAGGAAGTTCCTTGGAATACTGCCGACTTTGTACAATGCTGCAGCTTCACTTCCCCAGTATTTCAGGTCAGAAACATGCTGCCAGTTCAGATTATCTTCCCGGATTGCAGCAATCCAGCTCTTTTTATCCCTGTCGAGCGAAACTCCAAAAACAGTAAATCCTTTATCCTTAAACTGCTTGTACGCATTCACAACATTCGGGTTTTCCTGACGGCAGGGCCCGCACCAGGCAGCCCAGAAATCAAGAAGAACATATTTGCCTTTTAAAGAGGACAGCGGAATTGCTTTGCCTGAAGTATCGGACAATGCAAAATCAGGAGCAATGGCACCAATGGAGGTTTTCTTTTCCGAATCGATATAATCATTTACCAGTTTGGCAGTTGAACTGCTTTGTATTGCTGAACTGAGACCACTCAGCAGGCTATCGGCTTCAAAGAAATTAAATTTGCTGCCGGCAATACTCGGGATCAGCAATAGAGATGCAAAAGCTGTAGGATTTTCCTTTACAAAGGACCGTTGAAATTCAAGCAGCTCCCGGTTAACATCCCTGAATGGAATCCGATACAGAGCAGCAATGGAATCAGGAGAAATCCCCGATTGTGATTTTAGTTCAGCATCTTTTCCAATTTGGTTTAACTTTTCGAAATAAGGTGCCTGCCCTGAACTTAAGCGCTGCATATCATCCTGAGCTTTTGAACCGCTAATAAGCGCATCATTAAGTCCACCATTAATCTGAACAGAGATATTACCATAATCAAGAATGAACTGTTTCGTCGTAGCCAGATCCTTTTTAAAATCCTGTTCTATTGAAAGAAAAACGGGAACAGGCTCTGTGAAATTCCCTTTAATGCTAAATTTGCCTTCCAGAACATCCACTTTTTGAACCTTCGGCTTTACATTACTGAAAAAAGAACTTTCTGTAAAATACAGGCTTTTAATCTCCGGGTTAGAGACCGTACCGTTAATAGAATAGGACGCTTGCTGGGCAGAACTGATCAGCGGACAAACAAAAAGTATTGAAAAAAATATGATGTGTTTGAAAAATCTCATGTGCTAAAAAACGTTAATCCTGCAAAATTAGTACTTATTAAATGATAATTTCCTTTATTATTGGGTGTGAACTGAACGTAAAGCGTCTATTGAATTAAGAAAGATAAAAAATGAATGACCCAATCACAGATTATCCCAAAAGCATCCGAAATAAATTCAAAGAACTATTTGGGCAGGAAGCACTGATTATCCGTTCGCCGGGAAGGATAAACCTGATCGGTGAGCACCTCGATTATAATATGGGTTTCGTATTGCCTGCTGCGATCAATAAGGCAATCTGGCTGGGGATCCAGAAACGGGAGGACGATGGGATTAGACTGTACTCGCTTGATTACAATGACGATTACCGCGGCAGCATTTATGATATAGCTCCATCAGGCAAATTATGGCCCGACTATATTCTTGGGGTAGTTGAACAGATTCAAAAAAAACATTCCTTAAAACATGGCTTTAATCTTGTATTTGGCGGGGATATCCCTCCCGGTGCCGGACTATCATCTTCTGCAGCTTTGGAATGTGCGACGGCCTATGCCTTGAATGAACACTTCGGACTTGATTATGAAAAAATGGATTTGGTGAGAATCGGACAAGCAGCAGAAAATGAATTTGTTGGGGTAAAGTGTGGCATCATGGATCAGTTTGCGAGTGTTTTTGGAAAAAAAGAGCATCTTATCCGCCTGGATTGCCGGAGTTTGGAATCTGTTTATGTGCCATTCCATGCCAAAGACATCAAAATATTGTTGTTTGATACGAGGGTAAAACATTCACTGGCTGATTCAGCTTACAATCAGCGCCGTGAACAATGCGAAAAAGGAGTAAAACTCATACAGGAATTACATTCGGAAGTGAAGAGCCTGCGGGATGCCAGCCAGGAAATGCTCGATACCTATGTGAAGCCTGTTGATGAAACTGTCTATCGCAGATGCAGCTATGTCGTTTCAGAGATCAAGCGACTTTTAGATGGTTGTGAAGACCTCAAAAAAGATGATCTGATCAGCTTTGGCAAACGAATGTTTGAGACCCATGCCGGATTAAAAGATCTGTATGAAGTTAGTTGTGATGAACTCGATCTGCTGGTTGATCTGGTCAAAGACAATCCCGATGTGATTGGTGCACGGATGATGGGCGGGGGTTTTGGTGGTTGTACTATCAATCTGGTAAAGGCAGAAGCAGCAAATGATCTTATAAAAAATGTTACTGATGCTTACTTATCTGAAACAGGAACTGAAATGTTGGTTTATGAGGTTGAAATCGAGGACGGGACGGGAATTAACTGACTCAGTTGTGTATCATAAGTGTGTAATGTCATTGCGAGTGTAGCGAAGCAATCTCCAATTAAACAGCGGAGATTGCTTCATCGTGCCTCCTCGCAATGACAATGAAAATAACAGCTGTTCGACATGTTCCGAAGGGCATGTCGAATACTCAGATAATCTGGATTTGCAATCCAGAATTATAGAATAACCGATTTAATCGCAGTATTTGTACCCCGAATCACAAAGTATAGTGACAATATTCAATGTTTTTTCATTTGCCAACAAATACTTCTGCGCCGCAATTACATTCGCAGCCGCTGAATAACCCACATAGAAACCCTGCTCTGAGGATAATCTCTTTTTCATATCCATCACTTCCTCATCACTTACTGTAATAAAATCATCTGCCAATGCTTCATCCCAATGCGGTGGGATCAAGCCGTAAGCAGTACCCTGAATAATATGTTTAGGATCATTGACTTTCCCTGTTTTCAGGATTGCTGCGCTTTCAGGTTCTACAGCAATGCATTTGATGCCCGGATTGACCGATTTCAGGTACTTCGAAGTCCCGATGAATGTACCACCACTACCAACAGATGCAATAAACACATCAGCTTCAGGCAAATCCCGGAGAATTTCCGGTCCGGTATGATTAAAATGTGCCTTAATACAGGATGGATTATTGAACTGATCTGCATAAAATGCATTCCTCTTTTGAGTAATTTCATTTGCTGCTTCTATTGCAAGGGCAATATCTGCACCGGTAACCATTCCTGGGCTTCCATCGACCTGTTTGGTCAGTATAAGCTCTGCACCAAAAGCGCTCAGGATTTTTCTACGTTCCGGACTATTCCCTTCCGACATCACCGCTACAAATGGATTGCCGAATTGCCTGCAAACCAAAGCCAGTCCGGCACCCATATTCCCGCTGGTCATTTCCACGACCGTTTGTCCTCTTTTCAAACTGCCATTCTCATAAGCATCCAGAATAATCTGATAAGCCGCCCGGTCTTTGACACTTCCGCCCGGCTGCAAATGCTCTGCCTTGGCATAGATCTTTCCGGGCAAATCGGCGCTGATCTTGTCGAGGAAGATTAATGGGGTGTTATGGATTAGGTTTAGGGTGCCCAAGGTTTATTTGACTCATTGGACTGGGTATCAAAAGTCCATTTTTCAAAATCTTCATCCTCAAATAAATCCCGAATCAGCAATTCGTCATCACCACGTTCATGCATAACCTTAAATGATTTCTCCCAATTGGCCCTGGATTCTGGGACTATTTTAGATTTATAGATCTGCGAATCTTTCATTCTGACAGTATTAATTTTTCATTTCCACGCTAAAGCTAATCTTTGCATTTAGTGCTTTGAAAACTTTCAGGATTGTCTCTACCCGAGCATCTGTCAGACTATTTTCAAGTTTGGAGATTTGAGCTTTTTGTACCCCGACCAGCTTGCCCAACTCTTCTTGTGTTAAATTACGATCTAAACGTGCCTGTTTGATCGCTTCTCCTAATAGGTCGAGACGCAATTCATTTTCAAAAGCTTCGCGCCTGGGTGTTCCCGCCCGACCGATATGTTTATCAGTGATTTCTTCGAGAGTAAAAATTTTCAAGCCTTGATTACTCATTTTTAGGTGTATTGCGTGTAAAATATAGTTTTCTCAAACTTTCTGCTTTAATCAGATCAGCCTGAGGCGTTTTTTGTGATTTCTTAATAATTCCGTGGGTACAAATAATGAGAGTTTCTGCACTCATACGCTTGTCCCAAAATGCAAAAAGCCGGTAGTGTATATTCTTGTAAAGAGTTCTAAACTCCCAGACCTCATCGTTTAGCTTTTTAAAAAGCTCCTTGTCATTTGAATATCTTGATTTTGTGATATTATAAATGATCTTAATCCTGACTTTCTCATCAAGAAGTACGAGAAATTCAGCCGCCTCTTCCAAAAATTGAACGCTAAACTTCGGCTTCTGTAAATTATTATTCAAAGATAAAAGTTTCTTATTAAGGAAACAAACTATTCCCTTAATAAATCTTAGAATAAGCAGCCATAAGTTGAAATAAAAACTTTAAGGGGGTATTATGATTTAGTTATCGGCAAAATTCAACCTTCAATTTACCTTTGGGTAGGAGTTTCCATATACTGCTCGAAAAATTTCAAATTGGGTTCATAAATCATTTGAGGAGTCACACCTAATTCAACTTTTTCAAACATCTCAACCAACTTATCTCCATCAATTAATTCGAGTTTTATATTTATTTTCTCTATTTCAATTGCAGCTTTTGCAAAAGATCCTGTTGTTATTAGAAGGCCTTTTTCTACACTTCGCTTGTTTGTCTCCATAACACCTATAAATGCTTGGACCTTTTCAGTTGGAACCGTTCCTTGGTACCTTTTACATTGAAAGAATACACTTAAATTTACAAATGGATTAAGCTTTAAAGTGGCATATCCATCAATTCCACCATCATGCGATTTTTGAGTTATTTCTATGTTTTCAAAATCATATTCTAATAAAAGCCTTCCGCACAATTGTTCAAATCCAGTAGGAGAAATATTCTGCAAAACCTGTAATAAAGTTGGCTTTAAATTAACTTGACTTTCTGGCTCATTTTCCTGTTGAAGCTTTATTATTTCTTCAGCTTCGGTATCAATGCTTTGTTGGGGCTTTTCATGTTTTAATTCTTGAAAAACCTTAACCCATTTCAAGAATATTGAATGAGCCTGATCTTCATCAAGTTTAGTTTCCCAACCACTTTGACTTAACGTCCAAACACCATGTTTAGATGTAGCTAATAGCTCTTCCCAAACTAAATATTGTCTAGCCCAAGCAAGCTGATTTTGAAATTTTAAAACACCAGATTTTTCATACCGCTCATTTAAAATATCATCAGAGATATTATATTTTTCTCCAATCCACTGAGTAATTACCTTGGGTTTAGCAGATCCACCCAAATCTCTCAAGGCATCCAAAATAGGCCCAAACCACTTAACAAACTCTGTTTTACCAATTCTTTTTTTTGTCATAATACAATACTGTTAAGCCTTTTTCCATAGTGAGATAACCCAATTTGCTATCTCCTAAATTTATGAGAACCGAGGGATTAAACCTTAAATAAACCTATTCACCAAATTCTCCAGGTATTCCTGTTTTCCACTTTTTACTGCCGGTTCTCCCATTTCAACTGCAAGGTTTCTCAGATCTTCCAGACTCAGCTTTCCTGTTTCAAAATTTTTGCCTTTCCCCGAATCAAAAGAGGCATATCGATCCTGGCGAATTTTTTTATAATCCGAATGCTTCAAAATATTATCAGCAGCAATCAGGGCATGAGCGAAAGTGTCCATACCACCAATATGAGCATAAAATAAATCGGCAGGATCAGTTGAGTTTCTGCGGATCTTGGCATCAAAATTAATACCTCCGCCACCGAAACCTCCAGCCTCAATAATCACCAGCATCGCTTCTGTCAGTTCATTAATATTATTCGGGAACTGGTCGGTATCCCAACCATTCTGATAGTCGCCGCGGTTCGCATCGATTGAACCCAATAAGCCTGCATCAGCACTTACCTGCAGTTCATGCTGGAAAGTATGACCAGCCAGCGTTGCATGATTGACTTCAATATTCAGTTTAAAATCATCCATCAGATCAAACTGACGCAGAAAACTGATCACTGTAGCGGCATCGTAATCATACTGATGTTTACTTGGCTCACAGGGTTTTGGTTCAATGAAAAAAGTGCCCTTAAATCCATTCTTTCGCGCGTAATCCCTTGCCATGTGCAGGAATTTTGCAAGATGCTCCTGCTCACGCTTCATATCTGTATTCAGCAGACTCATATATCCCTCACGCCCCCCCCAGAACACATAATTCTCACCATTGAGGGCAATAGTGGCATCCAGAGCCGCCTTTACTTGTGCTCCGGCATGGGTCAGGACATGAAAATCAGGATTAGTCGAGGCTCCGTTCATATAACGGCGATGCGAGAAAAGGTTGGCGGTGCCCCAGAGTAATTTTACACCGCTGGCGTTTTGTTTCTCTTTCGCATAAGCAGTAATCGCCTGCAGGCGGCGCTCATTTTCTAAAACATCATTGCCATAATCTACCACATCCACATCATGAAAACAGTAATATGGCAGGTTCATCTTGGTAATAAACTCAAAGGCCGCATCCATTTTATCTTTTGCACGTTCAACTGCATCACTTTTTGCATCCCATTGAAAAATATGGGTTGGCTCTCCGAAAGGATCTGATCCGTTTCCAACAAATGAATGCCAGTAAGCACAGGCAAAACGCAGGGTTTCCTTCATCGTTTTACCAGCAATGATCCTGTTCTCATCGTACCAGCGAAATGCTAATGGATTATTGGATTCAGGTCCCTCATATTGTATCTGACCTATGCCTTTGAAAAATTCTTTGTCGCCTGTAATGATATTTGCCATTCTGAAATTTTTATGTCTTCGAATTTATAGAATTAAATAATAATTAGTGAAAAACTGAGGAGCTAATCTATAGATCCCTCCGCGCGGCAAAATTTTTGAATAGAAAACTATTGCAATCGCTTGTCGGGATAACGGCAATACCATAAGTTCCGTTTCGCAGACAAAAACCTATATTTATAATCAGAATTATAACCCATACCTGGTCATAAAAAATACCACATGAAAGCATTTCTCTTAATTTGCCTTAGCCTTCTCATTTGCATACAGCTTCATGCCCAAAATCATGAAGAATCGAATTATGACGAATCCAAAGTGCCTGCCTATACCCTTCCGGATGTTCTTAAATCAAGTGATAACAAAACAATAAAAAACAAAAAGGCCTGGGAAAAGATTAGAAGACCCGAGGTACTGACTTTGTTCGAAGATAATATTTACGGACCGGTCCCTAAATCTTTTGAGGATATCCGTTTTTCTCTCCTTAGTGAAGATAAAAACAGCATGGATGGCAAAGCACATCGTAAAGAAGTTCTGATTGAGGTATTCAACAGAAATAAAAGTGTCAGGATCAATCTTATTCTTTTTACTCCTAATAATGCAGTAAAACAAAGCCCTGCATTTTTACTGATCAATAATCGCGGCAAGGAAAATACGGACCCCAGCAGAAAAACAATAAGCGAATTCTGGCCTGCAGAAGTGCTTATTGATGCTGGTTATGCCATTGCAGCTTTTCATGTCAGTGATCTTGCACCGGATAATAAAGATGAATTTATGAATGGGGTCATGCAATTATATCCAGAACAATTAAAGGCTGATAATGGGATGCGTGCGATAGGTGCCTGGGGATGGGGCGCCAGCCGGGTGATGGATTATTTTGAAAGCGATCCTCAAATCGATAAAAAAAAGGTAGCCTTAGTCGGGCATTCGCGGGGCGGAAAAGCATCGCTCTGGGCAGCTGCGCAGGATCAGCGTTTTGCAATGTGTATTACTAACTGCTCGGGAAGTACAGGAGCGGCACTTGCCCGCCGACAATTTGGAGAACGGGTGAGAAGGATCAATACCTCATTCCCGCATTGGTTTAACACAAATTATAAAAAATTTAACGATCATGAAGAGCTTTTGCCTGTTGATCAGCACATGCTGATCTCGCTGATCGCACCCAGACCGGTTTATGCTACAAATGCTTCTGAAGATCTATGGGCTGATCCAAAAGGCACATTCTTATCCCTCAAAAACGCTGAGGATGTTTATAGTTTGTATGGTTTAAAATCAAACTTACCGGAGGTTCCTCCGGGCTTGAATACGCCTGTTATTGAATCTCCTCTGGCCTATCATAACCGGGAAGGAAAACATGATATGACGTTGTACGACTGGAAGCAGTTTATAAAGTTCGCGGATTATCATTTTGGGAAGGGGAGATAGGATTGTGATAGACACTTGTCATTGCCAGTGTAGGTTTTTGTCATTGCGAGTGTAGCGAAGCAATCTCCCAGCTTATATTACTAAACATCATAAGATTGCCGCGTCGTGCCTCCTCGCAATGACAACACTACTATTGTTGCGAGTGTAGGTTTTTGTCATTGCGAGTGTAGCGAAGCAATCTCCCAGCTTATATTACTAAATATCATAAGATTGCTTCGTCGTGCCTCCTCGCAATGACAACACTACTATTGTTGCGAGTGTAGGTTTTTGTCATTGCGAGGGGTAATTTATTGTATAAAAATCAATATTAATGACGTTAATTTTGCATAAGGCAAAAAACCTAGAGCAGTATAACAGTCTGAACACTAGTGTTCCAACCTGATTGCGAGTTTTGTTTTAGGGTATAGTATTAATCAATATTGGTGAATCTTATGATATCCCGCATGGTAGAAATATCTTATTTATGATACCCTAAGCTTGATGGTTTATAAAAATTTGCCTGTAATCTTATGAGCAGTTTAAGCAAAATCTATCCTAAGAGTGCCGGTATTGATATTGGGAGCGAAAAGGTGTATGTTTCTGTAGAGGATCAACCGGTTAGGAACTTCGCAACCTTCACCGCATCTTATCGTGAACTGAGCAGTTATCTTAAGGAAAATTCGATCACCCATGTAGCCATGGAAGCAACCGGAATCTATTGGATCACCCTGTATGATGTTCTGGAAAGTGATGGATTCGATGTTACTTTGGTGAATCCGGCTGACAGTAAGAATCTCCCGGGTCGAAAGACCGATGTACAAGATTGCCAATGGATCCAGCAATTATTCAGTTACGGACTATTGCGTAAAAGTTTTGTCCCTGAAGATATAGTCAGGAAGTTGAGGGTATATACGCGTATGCGTGAGGATAAACTTCAGATGGCCTCCTCTCACATCCAGCATATGCAGAAGGCGATGATACAGATGAATATTCGTTTGCCCGAAGTGCTTTCTCAGACCCATGGAGCAAGCGGAATGGCCATGATCAAGGCTATCCTGGAAGGTGAACGAAATGCAGAGGTCTTACTAAGTTATTGCACCACTTCGCTGATCAAGCGAAAAGGTGTAAATATTCTGCTTGCTCTTGAAGGAAACTACAAGGAAGAATATCTATTTGAACTACAACAGGCTTATGATGGCTATATGTTTTATTTGGATCAGGTAGCTAAATGTGATCAGGAAGCTGGGAAAATACTAAAAGAATATAACAGCCGCTCAGACAAGGGTTATAAAGATAATCATCCTATTAAACCCATACGTCATAATAAACCGGAGATCAAACATCTTCATGAACTGCTGTTGGGAATTCATGGTGCTAATCCGACAACTCTCCCCGGTTTGACAGATTACAGCCTGATGAAACTCACCGCAGAGCTGGGCAATGATATTACTCAATGGCCCACGGTTAAAAACTTTGTATCGTGGTTAGGTTTAGCTCCGGGGAAACATCAATCAGGAAAGATGAATAAGCGAAGCAGGAAAAAGGCAGTCACCAGAGCCGGACAAATCTTTAAACAGGCAGCACAAAGCATCTTATTGAGTAAACAACCCGGCCTTGGGGTATTCGCCCGAAGAATTAAAGCAAGAAGGGGTGCTGGTATAGCCATAAAAGCTACGGCAAGAAAAATAGCTGAACTCTATTACAATATATTTTCCACAGGAATGGAATATGTAGAACAAGGGGTCAAAAGGTATGAAGAAAAACTAAAGGAGCAACAACTCATATTTCTTCAAAAAAAGGCTAATGAATTCAATTTTCAATTAGTTGAAAGATAGAAGATTATGAAAAACGTCAATGGTAGTGTAGCGAAGCAATCTCCCAGCTTATATTACTAAACATCATAAGATTGCCGCGTCGTGCCTCCCTGCCCGTCCGGTCAGGCGGGCTCGCAATGACAATACTGCGGAGCAATCCTATAAATGCCCCAGCAGCAATTCCTTCCATTCCTGGTAAATCGTTTCGTATTCCTCTGATTTTTGAGGTTCGATTTTGCGGAGTGGTTTCAAATTTGCAAATGCATTTTCAGTACTGAATTCTCCAACACCAATTCCAGCACCAATTGCTGCTCCAATACTGCCTTCATTGCTATACAATTCTACCGGAACACCACAAGCATTGACAAATGCTTCAATAAAGAGTTCACTTGAAAACATATTCGCTTTGCCGGCACGGATGAGTGTGGGGTTCATACCGTTCTCACGCATAATATCGAGTCCGTAACGAAAAGCAAAGGCGATGCCCTCCTGAACTGCCCTGAAAATATGTGCCCGGCTATGCAGGTTCAGGTCAATATGATGGAAGTGGGCACCGATATTCTTATTATTCAGCATGCGTTCTGCTCCATTTCCAAAGGGCAGGATCCTTAATCCTTTACTTCCTATGCTGATCGCTGAAGCCTCCGTATTCATGGTATTATAGGCAAGTCCCGATGCAATTATATCCCTGGTCCAGCGATTCAGAATTCCGGTTCCATTGATACAAAGCAATACCCCGATTCGTTTTTGTTCCTCTGAAAAATTAACATGAGCAAAGCTGTTAATCCGCGATTCCTCATCGAAAGTCAGCTGATCTGACACCCCATAAATCACCCCGGAGGTACCACCATTGGCTGCAACCTCACCCGGTTTTAAAACATTCAGAGAAAGAGCATTATTGGGTTGGTCTCCTGCCTTATAGCTTACAGGAATACCCGTCTTTAATGAAAGTCTGACGGCAATTTCAGCACTCAGTCTGCCATGATCCGTAAATACAGGCTGAATCTCCGGGAAAATATCCTCAGGGAAACCAAAATGATTCAAGACTTCTTTTGAAAGCTCATTCCTGGTAAAGTCCCAGAATACACCTTCCGAAAGAGATGAAACGCTGATATTGATCTCCCCGCTAAGCTTCATCCCGATAAAATCTCCCGGAAGCATCACTTTATAGATCTTTTCGAAAATTTCAGGCTCATTTTGCTTCACCCAGGCAAGCTTCGAAGCTGTAAAGTTTCCAGGCGAATTAAGCAGATTGCTCAGGCATTTTTCTTCACCAATCGCCTGAAATGCTTTATTACCAATCTCAACTGCCCTGCTGTCGCACCAGATAATTGAATTCCGGAGTACTTTTTGCTCTTTATCAACCAATACCAGTCCGTGCATCTGATAGGCAATTCCAATTGCTCCTACTGCTTTCGGATCGTACAATCCCGAAGCATTTGCTTTAATAATTGCCTGCTGAACATTTTCCCACCATATTTCCGGCGATTGCTCCGCCCATCCGGGATGTTCAGCAATAATCGCCGATTCAGTTTCAGGGTATTGAACTGTACAAAGGCATCCCTGAGTTTGAGAATCAATAACAGATACTTTGATTGATGAAGTGCCGAGGTCGATACCGAGTAGTAGCATTAGCAGGATTTTGTGTTAGAATGAATTTATAAAAATGTTATCAGTTGTCTGTTACCTGTTGTCTGGCATAACACGAGCTATTGGTACCTGTCAACAGATAACCTGTGACACATCAAATAAGCTTCTGATATGTCCTCCACCATAAATCAGGCATCTCACCTGAATTGGCTGTTTGATAATCTTCATAGCGGCAAGGTACGAGGTGATGCCTTTCATTCTTGGACTTCCCTGCAGGGTAGGGCACCTGCATCCACCAGCGATCTGATTTTTTGCTTTTGACAAAGACCAGTTCATGGGAACCATCTTTGAGTCCGGCTCTGTAAGTGATGTATTGCGATTTAGGCAATAAAGGAAATTCCTTCTTCCTGTTATAAAATCCATCAACAAAATACCAAACCATTTGGGCCAGCAGCATAGCAGTCTGTCCATTCAGATCATAAGCCGGATTATATTCATAAAAACCTATTGAAGAAAGCTTATCATTCATGCCGGCATACCTAGAAATCTGGCAGGCATTCTCACCATAAAACCCATTTGGTGTAGCATTGGCATTGCCAGCGGCATCCGAAGAACGAATTGCAGAAATATCAAAACTTAACATATTCGCATTACGAATCACAGGCTCAGCAAGATTAATATTACCTGAAAAATCACCCAGGCGATGTGCATCAAAATAGAGCTTATCCATCAATTTCAGGCTTTCCTGATTAACATAGAAGGTCTGGTATCCGATATTACTGAAGTTGAAAAGGAAATTGGGTTCGTGCAAAAAGATCTTGTTCAGGTAGGAAATTGAAGTGGTCTCGACCGTTCCGTCGATATTGTCATCCAGGTCAAAATGCGAATCGACAACCAGCAGATCTACCTTCTGCTCCAGCTCTTCATAAGCCATGAACTGAGGATATGTCAGATCCTGACCACCACCTATTATCACAGGTATTATGTTCTTTTTGATCAGTTCAGTTACTAAGAATTTTAGAGCAACATAGGTATCTGAGACCTTATGCCCGGCACGGATATTCCCAAGGTCAACGATGCGGGTGTTATAATTACCCTCATTCAACTCATAAAATTTTTGTCTGAAGGCATCAGGAGCCAAAGCTGTTCCAATATTATTGATCGAATTCCTGTCTTCCAATACGCCAATGAGAGCAATATCAAAAAGACCACTGTCAAGATCGGGAAAATCATCATGGAAGGCTACGATCGTGGATCCTAAATGACTTGTATAAAAACCATTTTCCGGACTAATGGAATCGAAATCAAGCGGACTAAGAAAATCGGATAATGACATAATAATTGTTCCTGTAATTTAATTGACAGTTTATAATTGAACAGCCCCCGATTAATATTGCATTACACAAAATTGAAGAAGAATCAGATAATTGAGAACAGACTCAAAGCAAATATCAGTTTATTCAGTTACTTTTGAAAGCATTTAAAAAAATTCATCCGGATGATTTTAGTTACCGGCGCTACCGGTTTTTTAGGTTCAGAATTAATCAGGCAATTGCTGCTCAGAGGAGAAAAAATCAGAGCAATCAAGCGGGATACATCCCGGATACCCCAAATTTTAACGGAGCAAAAAGATATTGAGTGGTTCAACGCCGATATTCTTGATTATTTCGCACTGAGTGAGGCCATGGATGGTATTAGCCATGTTTATCATTGTGCTGCGCTAATTTCCTTCCATCCCAAAGACAAAAAAGAGATGCTAAAAGTGAATGTGGAAGGCACCTCAAATCTGCTCAACATCTGTATGGAAAAAAACATCCAGCGCTTTTTACATGTGAGTTCAATTGCGGCACTGGGTGAGAGCAAAAAAGGCAAGCTGATTACCGAGAAAAATCACTGGGAATTTGGATCAGGTCAGAGTACCTATTCAATCTCAAAATATAAGAGTGAGATGGAGGTTTTCAGAGCAGCAGCAGAAGGCTTAAATGCAGTCATTGTAAATCCATCAATCATTATCGGCAAAAATGCTGGTAAAGAAGGAAGCGGACAATTGTTTGAATCAATACGAAGCGGTTTGAATTATTTCCCGGGAGGAAGTTGCGGTTATGTGGATGTCGAGGATGTCGCAAAATCTATGATCCTTTTAATGGAAAGTACTATTTCTGATGAACGATTCATTATCAATTCAGAAAATCTGACCTATAAAGAATTTTTCTCGAACATTGCCCTGAAATTTGGTAAAAAACCACCGTCTATAGCATTAAAACCCTGGATGATGTATATCGCATGGCTGGGAAGCCGTGTAGTTACATTTTTAACCGGTAAACGATTCGGTCTGAGCGCAGAAACCGTTCGCAGTGCATTCAAAAAGCAAACCTATTCCAATGAAAAAATAAAAAAGGCATTAAATTTTAATTTTAAATCCGTTGACGAATCCATCAGCGAAATTTGCCTGCACCTTAAAAATAGTTAATCCCCTAATTAATAAAGCATTGAAACAGTTTTATATCATAGATTTCGACAGTACATTTACCCAGGTAGAGGCATTGGATGAACTGGCCCGTATTTCATTAATGAACCATCCCGACCGGGAAAAGATCTATCAGAAAATTGAAGATCTGACCAATGCAGCGATGGAAGGCAAAATGTCGTTCCGGGAAAGCCTGACCGGAAGGGTTCAGCTCCTGGAAGCTGACCGTAATCATTTAAAAACCTTGGTTAGCCTGCTGAAAAAGAAGGTTTCTTCATCTTTCTCCCGGAATAAAACATTCTTCAAAAAACATACAGATTCGGTTCTTATTGTTTCGGGTGGATTTAAGGAATTTATCACCCCTGTTGTACTTCCCTATCATATCCGCAAGGAAAACATCTACGCTAATACCTTTGTTTTTGATGATAATGGAAAGATTATAGGATATGATGAAAACAACCCACTTTCCAATGAAGGGGGTAAGGTTAAACTTTTGAAAGAACTTGACCTCAAGGGTGATATTTATGGGATTGGGGATGGACATTCTGATTTCCAGCTGAAGGAATTTGGGATGATCAAAAAATTCTATGCTTTTACCGAGAATATCGAACGTAAAACTGTTGCTGAAAAAGCCGATCATGTTACGCCTAGTTTTGATGAGTTTCTGTATGTCAATAATCTACCCAGAGCCATTTCCTATCCTAAAAACAGGATTCTTTGTCTGGTGATTGGAGATGTACCTGAACTTGCCATTCAAACCTTAAAGAAGGATGGATTTTCTATTCGCCATAAAAAAACATTTGAAGAAAAATATGTGCCAGATGTGGGGATGATGCTTCTGGCTAATGGTGAACTGCTTGAAAGGGAAAAGCTCGAACGTGCGGTAAAACTAAAAACGATCGGATACCTCGGCAACAGCGAACCGAAACTCTCCCATGGTTTATGTACCGACATGGGCATTATCATATTTGACGACCCGAAGAACAGCCCTAAGAATCCTGAATTTATTGCCAAAAGGATGATTAATTTCATCAATCATGGCCATACTTATGTGAGTGCGAACTTTCCAAATCTTCAGCTTCCGCGAATTGCAGGAGCTCATCGTTTGATTCACATCCACAAAAATATGCCGGGTATAATGGCTCAGATTAATAAGGTTTTTGCGGATCATCATATTAATATTGTGGGTCAATACCTGATGACCAATCCGAGCATCGGCTATGTAATTACTGATGTGAGTGACGAGTACGATAAAAAAGTATTAAAGGCTCTGAAGCAGATTGATCATACGATTAAGTTCAGAATACTTTATTAAGCTGAAAGCAGAAAGTGGAAAGCTAAAAGCAGAAAGGTAAAAGCTGCTTGCAGTACGGTTTCCAAGAAAAATCATTAAATTGCCAGCCTGATTAAATTTTAATACTGTGTCTGATAAATTAAATATTTCCATCACAAAAACTGCTCAGTCACGTTTGGCTGATATTGATTTCGATAATTTACCCTTTGGAAAGAACTTTTCCGATCATATGTTCATTGCTGATTACAGCGATGGAGCATGGAAAGACTTTAGAATTGTACCTTACGGAGAGATCGGGTTCAGTCCTGCGATTTCTGCATTGCATTATGGACAAGCATTTTTCGAAGGTATTAAGGCTTACAAACATGCCGATGGAAAAGTCAGCATCTTCCGTCCTGATAAAAATGCAGAGCGTTTTAATCTTTCTGCACAGCGTTTGTGTATGCCTGAACTTCCGGTTGATATCTTTTTAAAGAGCCTTGAAACATTGGTTGATCTTGACAGAGACTGGGTGCCGTCTAAGGCAAATCATAGCCTGTACATCAGACCATTTATGTTTGCAACCGATCCTTTTTTAGGTGTAACACCCTCATCTACATATAAATACATCGTTTTAACCGGACCGGTTGGGCCTTATTTTTCAAAGAATCTGAAGGTAAAAGTTGAAACCTTTTATTCAAGAGCAAGCGATGGTGGGTTCGGTTTTGCGAAAGCTGCTGGAAATTATGCTGGCTCAATGCTTCCGGCAATGAAAGCTACTCAGGAAGGTTTTGACCAGCTGATCTGGACAGATTCGAAAGAACATGCCTATATCGAAGAACTTGGGGCTGCCAATATTATGTTTATGATGGACGGGAAATTGATTACACCATCTACCAGAGATACCATTCTGAAAGGCGTAACCCGTGATACCGTTTTAACTTTGGCAAAAAGCTGGAACATTCCAATTGAAAAACGCAGAATCTCAGTTGAGGAGATCATCAAAGGAATTAAAGAAGGTCGCATCACTGATGCATTTGGTGTTGGAACAGCCGCTACCATTGCTCATATAGCTGAAATCGGACATGAAGGCGAACTCTATACCCTTCCTGATCCGGCAAAACGGGTGTTCTCTAACCGAGTGCTTGACACATTGAATGAATTAAGATATGGCCGCTCAGCTGATGAGCATGGGTGGAATTTTGCGGTCCGGTCCGGGTCTAGCCCGGACTGACAAGCCCGGACTGACAAGCCAGGAATGACAAGCCAGGAATGACCACTGATCAGATCTCGACCGACAAACGTGTCAGTCCGGGCTTGACCCGCTGTCAGTCCGGGCTTGACCCGGACCGGGCTACCTACCACCATTCCTGTTCATCCTTCTAACATCGCGTTTCTTCAGCCGGTCATCGCGCCTTTCTTCCCTGTTGTTGCGTTCGATTTCCATCTTTCTCAGCCTTGCTTTGATCTCAGTCTGGGTTGCAGCATCAAAGCCAATGGTATTCAACAGTGCTTCAGCAAATCCTTTCCAGATCATATTAAAGAATGATGAACGATCAGGACGGGCATAATAAAATGCTCCCCTCCTCACAGGCTGGCCATTCATGGGATTATCGTCTTTTATGATTAGAATATTGGCAAAAATAGATGCGATACCCTTTCGCTTTAAGCGGCTGGAATTTTCACGTTTTTCTAAAAGGGTGATTTTCAAATCATTATAATAACAGGTCAGAATTCCTCTTACCCCATTAATACTCCCCCTTCCGTTAAAAATCATCTGATTTATATAACCAGATTTAACTTCAATCAATGATAATGGTCTGATCGCCGAATTGAACATTTCTGCATCAAGTTTTCCCAATTTTCCTGAAAACTCGAATGCTCCGCCAGGGTCTGGCAGATTGAATTTCATTACGATATCCAAACGACCACGATTCATTAATAGTGAGGTTAGCTTTACCTCACTGAATTTATTTCTAATCAGGTTTAGCGAATCATTGGTCACATTGAAGATACTTCCGTTAATACCTCCAAATGAAAGTGTTCCTTTGCGCCTTGAATAAGGATTGTATTCCGAATAATTGACATGTGAATCCTTTAGCAGTACTGTATCTATGGTTGTATCAAGCTTGAATCGTTTTAATGCCAGCTGCGGAAAATTAACCCCCTTATCCCTGATCGAATCGGGCATTCCACGATTCAAAAAAACTGATAAATTACCCTTGTTTAATGTTAATGAAGATGCAATGAGCCTCCTGTCACGGTTCAATAGCTCGTAATCAATATTGTTTAATTCAATATCTTCAAAGTGTGCAGAATATCTGTCCTTCTGGAATTTGAATCTTCTTGAAAACTCCATCTCTGAATATCTTGGTAGAAGGCGAAAGCCCTTTAAATGGGCATACCCCCCTGCAGTTGAGGCCTTGAATTCACTGAACTGAATATTATAATTTCCGTCCTCTGTAAGCGATTTGTAACCAAGCAGTTCAGCATAAATATCTTTAGTATAATATAAGCGCGATCGGTCAAATTGAGATGCCGAATCAATCAGCAGATCGCTGATCCTAAGATACAGATCTTTAAGCTCGGTGACCCTTGTCCCTCCTTCTGCGCTGCGGTCGATATACTTAAAATCTGCATTTTTAAGAATGATACTCCCAATTTTAACAGAGTTCAGATAGGGCCTAAGGTGCTGGTAGGCAGTTCTCAGGTCTTCTTTATGGGATAATTTTGTGTTTCTGGTTTTAGAATATACAACTCTTAAAGAAGGTCGGTCAATTTCAATGGCACCCATCTCCAGTTTACCGGATGTATATATTTTCCAGGGCTGTATCCTCTTTAAGATCAGTTTGGCTATTTCAACCTCATACAAATGCCTTGGTGCAATGCTGTCAACTTTCATCTTTTCATACACCAGGGTGTCGGGTATGAACCGGATATTCGAAACGTTTAGTCTTCCGGTAATAAAATTCACCCGGATATTTTCAAACTCTATGCGGTATAGACCATCTGTTGACCTGTCGATTGCTTCTTTAATCCTTTGAGTTAAAATAGGTTTCCAATAGTAGTTCAGATATACTGCGGCTCCGCTTACCAGAAGGATCAGTACCATTAAAATTGAAAAGATCCACTTTCTAAATAAGACTTTATTACTATTCTGAACCATACAATGCCTTCGGTTAAATACTAAGTTAACCTTAATCGTTAACGTTTCTAAAGATTATCTGATATGTCAGTACAATTTAAAAATATCATTTGCTAAGCAAAAAGAATCTCTGCCAAATTGTCATTTTGCAGAAAAAATCATACTTTTGCAGCTAATTTAATAAAGAATGTTTGAGCGCCCAATAAACTTAAAAGATTCATCAGAAACTACATTACACGATGAATCTCGTCAGGGTGAAGCCTTAATCTTAGAAAACACCGGACAATATACAGGACGAAAACTGTACATTGAAAGTTACGGTTGTGCCATGAATTTCTCTGACAGTGAGATTGTTGCATCGATCATGCAGGATATGGGCTTTGAAACAACAAGTCAATATAAAGAAGCTGATGTCATTTTTATAAATACCTGCTCAATTCGTGATAATGCCGAGCAAAGGGTAAGAAACCGCTTGCGTGAATTTGGGGCTGCTAAAAACAAACGACCGGGAATGACGATTGGCGTTCTTGGCTGTATGGCTGAGCGCCTAAAATCCAAGTTTCTGGAGGAAGAGAAGCTTGTTGACATTGTGATCGGCCCTGATTCTTACCGCGATCTGCCAAATCTGATTGCCCAGTCCGATGATGGAATACGTGCAGTGAATGTTCTTCTGAGTAGAGAGGAAACCTACGCTGATATTAGTCCGGTACGATTGAATAGCAACGGCATTTCAGCCTTTGTATCTATTATGCGCGGATGCGATAATATGTGCTCATTCTGTGTGGTTCCCTTCACAAGGGGCAGGGAAAGAAGCAGAGATCCTCATTCAATTGTTCAGGAGGCCCGGGAATTATTTGAAAAGGGTTATCGTGAAATTACGCTGCTTGGTCAGAATGTAGATTCTTATAAGTGGGGAGGAACGGCCTCACCCCAGCCCTCTCCAGAGGAGAGGGAGCCGGATATTTCCTTTGGGGGTGAGGCCCTAAACTTTGCCGGACTATTAGAACTTGTTGCTCAAATCAATCCGCTTCTGAGAGTACGTTTCTCCACATCCCACCCGAAAGATATTACCGACGAGGTATTGCATACCATGAATAAGTATGAAAATATCTGCAATCATATTCACCTGCCGGTACAATCAGGAAGCTCCCGGGTACTGGAACTGATGAACCGTACCTATACACGTGAATGGTATATTGAGCGGATTGATACGATCAAAAAACTTATTCCGGATTGTGCGGTCTCAACCGATATCATCATCGGTTTTTGTACAGAAACTGAAGAAGAACATCTGGATACGCTGAGCCTTATGGACTATGCGCAATTTGATTTTGCTTATATGTATACCTATTCAGAGCGTCCCGGCACACTTGCTGCCAAGCGTTTTGAAGATGATATTCCAGAAACGGTAAAAACCCGCAGGTTCAATGAAATTCTGAAAAAGCAACAGGAATGCTCTTTGAACCGCTTGCAGCAGCACATAGGTAAAACACATAAAGTGCTGATTGACGGGTTCTCAAAGAAATCAGACAAAGATTTTTCGGGCAAGAGCGAACATAATATCACTGTAGTTTTTCCGGTAAATGACGCTTATAAAGCTGGCGACTATGTTGATGTCAAAATAGAACGCTGCACCCCGGCCACTTTGATAGGGAGAATCAAGGCTGATGTGGAGATTTGAAAATTTGGAGATTTGAAAATGCCAGAAAACAAATTAAAAATTCAGCCGGGTATTATTTATTGGAAAATTTAAGACTGATTTGGAGAAATTATTTAATCATCAAATTTTCAAATCATCAAATCATCAAATTACAATAATGGACGTTCAGGACATAAAAAACAGATTTAGTATCATTGGTAATTCACCTTTACTTAACCGTGCAATTGATATTGCCAGGCAGGTAGCACCAACCGATATCTCTGTGCTGATTACTGGTGAAAGCGGTAGCGGTAAAGAGGTTTTTTCACATATTATTCATGCATTGAGTGCCCGCAAACATGGGCCTTTTATAGCCGTAAACTGCGGTGCAATACCTGAAGGAACGATTGACTCCGAATTATTTGGCCATGAAAAGGGATCATTTACCGGGGCTCACGATGCCCGCAAAGGATATTTTGAGGTAGTTGACGGCGGAACCATATTTCTGGATGAGGTTGCAGAACTTCCAATCGGAACTCAGGCACGCTTATTAAGGGTTTTAGAAACAGGCGAATATATTCGTGTGGGTTCTTCCAAAGTTCAGAAAACAAATGTTCGGGTAATCGCTGCTACAAATAAGGATGTTTTCGATGCAGTAAGCGCCGGGAAATTCAGGGAAGATCTTTATTACCGATTGAACACTGTACCATTGAAAATTCCTGCATTAAGAGAGCGCAAGGAAGACATAAATTTACTGTTCAGGAAGTTTATCGCCGATTTTACAGATAAATACAGAAGCCCTTCAGTACAACTTGACCAAAGTGCGCAGCAGGGTTTAATGAATTACAGCTGGCCGGGAAATGTTCGTCAGCTTAAAAATATAGCTGAACAAATTGCTGTTCTTGAAAAAGACAGAAATTTATCAGCAGAACACCTGCAAAATTATATCCCAACCGAAGCCGGAAGCACCCTTCCTATGCGTATTTCAAACCAGAACAAGGAGGATTTTTCTGAGCGGGATATTCTTTATAAAGTACTTTTCGATATGAAGAAGGATATGATGGAACTGAAAAAGCTGGTTGCTGAGATTATACAAAACGGAGGCAATACCTCAAGCATTCAGTCAAACCAGAAGGTAATCAACCAGCTTTACAGGGATATCGAAATTCCCGGAAGCAATAACCTGGCCCCTGATCCGCATCAACTTGTTATCCATCAACCTGATAATAATAAGTCATATGATATGATGGACGATGTGGAAGAGGTAGAAGAATCCTTATCCTTGATTGACAAAGAATCAGACCTGATCAAGAAAGCACTCAAAAAGCATAAAGGAAAACGGAAACTAGCAGCTCATGAACTTGGGATCTCAGAACGTACCTTGTATCGTAAAATAAAGGAGTTAGAACTCTAAATCAGTCCCGGAATATGCAAAAGATACTTTCAAAATTTAGATACTGCCTAATTATTGGCCTTGTGCTGCTCTCCCAGTCCTGCGGAACCTATTCTTTCTCAGGTGCTTCAATACCTGCAGAAATGAAAACTGTCTCTGTTCAGTTCTTTGAGAACACTTCGGCATTGGTGGTGCCTAATCTAAGTCAGCAGTTTACTGAAAGATTAAAAACACGAATTCGCGATCAATCCCGCTTAAGCATTATCAGAAGCGATGCCGATGCCAATTTTGAAGGCCGGATCACTGATTATACAATACGTCCGGTATCTATCCAGGGAAATGATCGGGCCGGACTAAACAGAATGACGGTCACCGTAATGGTGAAATATACAAATGCATTGAACCCGGAATTGAATTTTGAACAAAGCTTTCAGGCATTTCAGGAATTTAGCACAAGCCAAAGACCTGTTCAGGCACAGGAGCAAGATTTATTGAAATTGATCAATACCCAATTAACAGAGGATATTTTTAACAAGGCTTTTGCCAATTGGTAATAAATATTTAGCTTTCAAAAAACTCAGCACAATTGAAACAGATTAATCAGCAGGAATCATTCATCAAATTGTTTGCAAATTGTATTGCAGATCCTTCTGCGATAGATGTCGGGGATGCAAAAATTTTAGAGAAAGCCCTGGAAAAATTTCCCTATTGTCAGGTATTAAATCTCTGTTATAGCCGTTCCTTATCACTTTCAGGCTCCGAAAACCTGAAGAAACAATTGAGTTACACAGCTTTATCAATTCCTGAAAGAAAAATTCTTTATACTATCCTGAATGAACCTGAAAAATTAAAGGAGCATGAAAAATTAAAATATATTGAATCTGTATTATTTGCGGAACAGGATTCGGAGGACGAAGGGATACATGGTATTGAAAGTATAAACTACTTTAATGAAGAGAAATTAAATGCGGATGAAGGGGAAATTGTTGTAGAAACAATCCCGAAAGAGCCTAGTATTCAGCCAATTGAAGAAGATTCATGGTCTGCTAAGATAGAAACCGAGGCTGAAAAGGAAATAACAACAGAACCTGAAAAAGAAGAACACCCGATTGAGGAAGACGTTTGGACAGCGAAAATAGAAACGGCTCCCGAAAATGAAGTCCCAACGGATGCTGAGACAGAAAAACAGACAATTGATGAAGGAATCACTTCTGAAAAAGCAGAAGATCCTATAAAAGAAGAGAAGGAAACAATAGCTGAGCCTGAGCAGCCAAGTGCTATTGTGAATAAAAATCAGGAAGAAGAATCTTCTTTATTGGGTGATATCTTCAATACGATTAATCAAAGCGCTATTCCATTTGAAGATCCTGCAAAGGAAGAAACAAAAGCAGAGCCGGTTTTCAGTGCTGAAAAGGAAAAAGAAATAAAGCCTGCCGGAGAGATCAAAACTAATCCAGTAGAAGCTGAAGAACCCTCAACTGAAGAAACAGACCGCACTGAAAAAGCAGAAGTAGAAACAGATCAGGAAGTATCCAGGTACAACGATGATAAAATGCCCTATTCCTTTTTATGGTGGTTGCAAAAAACCCGAATGGAGCATGCAGGGACATATCAGCCTTATGCTGATTTCAGATTAGATACTAATCAGAATATTAAAATAAGTTCTGTAGATCAGTTGAGCAGTCAGATCATTGAGAATATATTCCACTTACAATCACCATTGGAGCAGGTTGAAAACGCACCCAGAACTGTTCCATTCCAGGTTAAACGTAAGGAGGATTCCATTCTTGAGAAATTTATCAAGGAGGAGCCACAGATCAGACCACCCGATTCTCAAAAATTGGATACCGAGAACAAAGCAAGGAAAAGTGCGGAAGACCCGAACGATCTGGTTTCAGAAACACTGGCAAATATCTATGCAGATCAGATGCTGTATGAAAAAGCCATCGCTACTTACAAAAAATTAAGTTTGAAAGTTCCGGAAAAAAGCACGTACTTTGCCGACCAAATTCGTGAATTAGAAAAGAAAGTAAATTAATAGATATGTTGTATACAGTTATTATCCTGGCGATCATTGTTTGTGTTTTGTTAGTCCTGATCATTTTGATCCAAAACCCTAAAGGAGGTGGTTTATCCTCAGGATTTGCGGGCTCAAATAATATTATGGGCGTTCAGCGCACAGGCGATTTTCTGGAAAAAGGCACTTGGGTTCTTGCAGTATCCTTGATGGTTCTGGCCTTAATGGTTAATGTTGTAGTTCCACGTGGTGGAGTAGTTGACCAGGAAATGAATGATATTCAAAATCAGATCAATAAGCCTGCTGCTCCGGTTGCCGCACCATCAGGTCTTTCTTTACCAACAGACAGCACTAAAAAATAAATAAGCATTTTAGAAAAACGCCACCTGATCGGTGGCTTTTTTTTTGCATCAGGCTGACATTTTACTGACAGCTTGACACCGATATATTGACAAGAAAGAGGCTTGGATTATCAAATAATGAAAATTTGACAAGAAATGTATCCTAAGGCTATTTGGCATAATTCGTGTCAACAAAACAGTACAAACATTCAATCAATTTAATTTATTATATCAATATGGCATTAAATATCAAACCTAGCGCAGACCGGGTAGTTATAGAAGCTGCACCGGCTGAAGAAAAAACGGCCTCCGGACTTTACATTCCTGATACTGCAAAAGAAAAACCTCAAAAAGGTACTGTTGTAGCTGTTGGACCAGGCAAATATGCAGAACAAACCGGCAATTTAATCCCTATGGCTTATAAAGTAGGAGATGTTGTATTATACGGTAAGTATGCTGGAACAGAGATCTCTCATGAAGGTAAAGAATATCTTATCATGCGTGAATCTGATATTTTTGCAACATTATAACGAAGTCGGAAGTCGGAAGTCAGAAGTCAGAAGTCAGAAGTCAGACATCAGACATCAGACATCAGATCACATACCTCATACCTCGAATCTAAATTTAATTGAAAACCAGAGTTTGATAAAAACATTAGTTTGAATTAACTCTAACATCTAAAATCTTTAAACAATGTCAAAACAAGTTAAATACAATGTTGAAGCGCGCGATGCTCTGAAAAGAGGCGTGGATATCCTTGCCAATGCAGTAAAAGTAACTCTTGGACCAAAAGGCCGTAACGTAATTATCGATAAGAAATTTGGTTCACCTGCAATCACTAAAGATGGTGTTACAGTTGCCAAAGAAATTGAATTAAAAGACGCCCTTGAAAACATGGGTGCACAGATGGTAAAAGAAGTTGCCTCTAAAACAGCTGATCAGGCTGGAGATGGTACTACTACTGCTACAGTTTTAGCTCAGGCAATCGTAACTGCCGGAATTAAGAATGTTGCTGCCGGTGCAAATCCAATGGATCTGAAACGTGGTATTGACAAAGCGGTATCGGCTGTTGTTGCTAATTTGAAAAAACAATCACAGTCTGTTGGCGAAGACAATAAAAAAATTAAGCAGGTTGCTTCAATCTCTGCAAACAATGATGAAGTGATTGGTACCCTGATCGCTGACGCAATGGCGAAAGTTGGAAAAGATGGTGTAATCACTGTTGAAGAAGCAAAAGGTACCGAAACTGAAATGAAAACAGTTGAGGGTATGCAGTTCGACCGTGGATACTTATCTCCATACTTCGTAACCAATGCTGATAAAATGGAAGTTGAACTGGATAATCCTTATATCCTGATCTACGACAAGAAGATTTCTTCAATGAAAGAACTTCTTCCGGTTCTTGAAAAACAAGTTCAAACCGGAAAACCATTATTGATCATTGCTGAAGATCTTGACGGTGAAGCATTAGCTACCCTGGTAGTTAACAAAATCCGTGGTTCACTGAAAGTGGCTGCTGTTAAAGCTCCTGGATTTGGTGATCGCCGTAAAGCTATGCTTGAAGATATCGCAATCCTTACCGGTGGTACAGTTATCTCTGAAGAAAGAGGTTATAAATTAGAGAATGCAGACCTTACTTATTTAGGTCAGGCAGAAAAAGTAGTTGTTGATAAAGATAATACGATCGTAATTAATGGAGCAGGTAAAACTGCTGATATTAAAGCACGTGTTAGCCAGATCAAAGCTCAGGTTGAAACAACTACCTCTGATTACGATAAAGAAAAATTACAGGAACGTTTAGCGAAACTATCAGGTGGTGTTGCCGTACTTTATGTTGGTGCTGCTACTGAAGTTGAAATGAAAGAGAAAAAAGACAGAGTTGACGATGCTTTACATGCAACCCGTGCAGCGGTTGAAGAAGGAATTGTTGCCGGTGGCGGTGTTGCTTTCATCCGTGCTGTTGATGCTTTAAAAGATCTTAAAGGTGATAATGAAGACGAAAATACAGGTATCGCGATTATCAGACGTGCTATCGAAGAGCCATTACGTCAAATCTGCCAAAACGCAGGTATTGAAGGTTCTATCGTAGTTCAAAAGGTGAAAGAAGGTAAAGCTGATTTTGGATATAATGCACGTACTGATGTTTACGAAAATCTGATCGGTGCAGGTGTAATCGATCCAACTAAGGTTGGTCGTATTGCATTGGAAAATGCAGCTTCAATTGCAGCCATGCTGTTAACAACTGAGGTTGTATTGGCTGATGATCCTGAAGAAGATAAAGGTGGTGCTCATATGCCTCCAATGGGTGGCGGCGGTATGGGTGGAATGATGTAATCAGAAGCCCTCATAGGTCAATATAAAAAATCCTTCCTGATTAATCGGGAAGGATTTTTTTTGTTAAAGTTTTTTCAGGAGAATCATATACCAATAAATATATGTTAATTTTCTAAGAAAACCCTCTCCTAACCCGCTAAGCACATTTTGCACAATTAATTAAATCATTTGGAACAATTATTGCATCCCAATGGTTTACAATAATAATGTCCTGAAATTCTGAGCCAATACTTTTATGTTAGTGATGGAAAAACAAAAAAAAACGAAAGGATCTGCTATCAAGGTAGTTACACCCATCTATCAAGCTGACAATAAAAAACTGGCTACTAAATTAAAACTCGCTAATATCGAAATTGCATTTCAAAATGGAGAAAAAGAGAAAAGAGCAGATGAGCTGATTATTGCCAATAAGGAGCTCGCCTACCAGGATCAAGAAAAAGAAAAACGGGCAGCTGAACTGATCATCGCAAACAAAGAACTTCTTTTACGGGACAAAGAAAGTGAGAAAAAAGCTGACACATTAATTATAGCAAACATTGAACTCGCCTATCAGAATCAAGAAAAAGAAAAGAGAGCTGAAGAACTGATTATCGCAAACAAAGAACTTGTATTCCAGAACCAGGAAAAAGAAAAGAGAGCTGAAGAGCTGATTATCGCAAACAAGGAACTTGCATTTCAAAACGAGGAAAAAGAAAAAAGAGCATCCGAACTAATTCTTGCAAATACTGAGCTGAAAAAAGCCGAAGAATCTCACAAAGAATATATTCTGGGACTTGAAGAGATCATCTTTATTACATCCCATAAAGTCAGGCAACCTATCACACAAATACAGGGAATTTCAAGCCTGCTTAATGAAACCATTGTTACACAGGAAGAAATAAAAGAAATTATCCAATTTTTAAAAGAACCAATCAAGTCGTTAGATGCTTTTACAAGGGAACTTACAACCTATTTATGCCAGCTTCAGTCCAAACTAGAGCACAAAAATGATGAAGACATCTAGTTAATCATCTTAATACTAATCATTTAAATCTCCATTTGGAACAAATCCGAAATACGCCTCTTCAGTTTCTCCTTTACTTCGTTAATATCAACCGGATGACCCAGCTCCCTTTCCATTGAAGTAACATCCTTATCATCTATTCCACAGGGGACAATATTTTTAAAATAAGACAGATCTGTATTAACATTGAACGCAAGTCCGTGCATGGTTACCCAGCGGCTGCACCTAACACCCATTGCGCAGATCTTTCTCGCACGCTCATTATCCGCATCCAGCCAAACACCGGTATAACCTTCATACCTGCCGCTTTGTATTCCATAATCAGCCAGTGTAAGTATCACAGCTTCTTCAAGAGTGCGCAGATACAGGTGGATATCAGTAAAAAAATTATCAAGGTCAAGTATTGGATAAGCAACAATCTGTCCCGGACCATGATAAGTAATATCCCCCCCCCGGTTAATTTTATAAAAAGTTGCCTGTTTATTCGTTAATCCGGCTTCATTGAGGAGTAAATTTTCTGGCTTACCACTTTTTCCGAGTGTATAAACATGAGGATGTTCGACGAAAATGAGATGGTTAATAACCGGATAATCCGTATTGTTATTTCTATTCTGTGTTTTTGCCTGAACCGTTTCTGCAAAAACCTGCTCCTGCCTGTCCCAGGCCTGCTGGTAATCAAGCAAACCCCAATCCTGAAATATAACCTTCTTATTCTTCATTATCATCTGCAACAAATCCGATCATATACCCATCAAATTTCTCGTAATGCACTTTGAATTGCCTATGCCGGTTACCCGTATTAAGCATGGCATCAAAAGATCCACTGCCTTCATATTCAAAGGGCTCAAGCTTTATATGCTCCAGAAAACTAATATTCCTTTTACCATGAAGCTTATAAATAGCCTCTTTTGCACACCAGGTTACGTATAGCTGATCAATCCGATCTTTATCCTGAATAAAATCAAGCTCCTCCTTACTCAGGAACTTGTGGGCTATTCGTTCGATCTTATCTTTAACAAGTTCGATGTCTATTCCTACTGCCTTACTCTTACTAACCATCACGGCAGCATAATCATAAGAATGGCTCAGGGAAATATGGTGGGGGAAATTACTTAAATAAGGTTTACCACTTGAATCTACCTTGCAGTCAATATAATTATCAGTATCCATCATCCTGCGAAGCAGAACACGGGTGCTGAGCCAATGCATATTACGTTTGCCGTTAATCAGCGTATCCAGATAAGATAATTCATGTTCCTTCAACTGTAACTGAGCCAGCAATTCATCTGCACTTTCTTCGATCTTCCAGATTGCAAAAGATGTATTGCGGTCAATTTCCCGATGGTAAGCAAGAGCCATTCTTAAAAATAAAATACCTGCAAAACTATCTCAAATTAATCATAATTTAGGCTAAATCTTATGCTTATTTATGATACTTTCTGATAAACTCATTCTGGAAGAAATTGAAAGAGGAAATATAATTATTGAACCCTTCAAAAAGGAGTGCTTAGGTACCAATTCTTATGATGTTCATCTGGGGAAATACCTGGCAACATACAGAACCAGGGTTCTCGATGCTAAACTTCATAATGAGATCGATCATTATGAGATTCCTAAGGATGGTTTTGTACTTCAACCCAACACCTTGTATCTTGGAGTTACTCTGGAATATACTGAAACTCACAGGCATGTGCCATTTCTGGAAGGAAAATCAAGTACCGGCAGACTTGGAATAGACATCCATGCAACCGCCGGAAAAGGGGATGTGGGTTTCTGTAATACCTGGACCCTGGAAATATCATGTACACAACCGGTTAAGATTTATGCCGGTATGCCTATCGGACAATTAATCTATTTTGTAGTTGATGGCGATGTGGAGACCATGTACAATACGAAACTCAATGCCAAATACAACAATAAGACCACAAAACCCGTTGAAAGTATGATGTGGAAGAATTCCTTCTGAGCATCAGCAGGAAAATAAATCGTATATTATACATAGTTAAGCCTCAATTTAAAAACTGAGGCTTAAATTTTTACTGGCACCAATTTTTCTGGTTGAACCAGGCTTACAATTGTACCGGCATTAGATTTTTTATTCAGGACAATCTTTATGAAAAAATATTTCATTATCATATTTTCTATATTATTCTCAGCAACAATGTTGGGATTTATCATTGATGATGAGCCCCTGAAGAAGATTCTTACTCAGATAGAAAAATACAGACTGAAATACCCGCAGGAGAAGGTCCATTTGCATCTTGACAAACCTTATTATGCAATTGGTGATAATATCTGGTTTAAAGCATACGTGGTTAACGCTGAGAAAAATGAATTGTCTACCCTGAGCAGGATCTTATATGTAGAATTGATCAACGACAAGGATTCAATTAAGAAGTCTCTGAAAATTCCATTGGAATTGGGATTAACCTGGGGGGATTTTGCGCTTACTGACTCACTGAGAGAAGGTAATTACCGAATACGGGCATATACTACATGGATGCGAAATTTTGGAGAAGAATACTTCTTTGATAAAACCATTACCATAGGTAATTCTATTTCTAATAGTGTGTTAACTCAGGTTGACTATTCTTACAGCAAAGATCCGCGCGGACAAAAAGTATTAGCCAAAATCAATTATAGCGATATGGCCGGCCAGCCGCTCGCTAATAAAGAGGTTAGCTATTATGTTGAACTGGATTTCAGAAGTATTTTGAAAGGAAAAGGCATTACTGATGCAATGGGAAATCTTCAGGTCAGTTTTGTAAACAACCAGCCTTTCATATTAAAGTCTGGAAGAATCAGTACAACTATCCGTCTGGATGATAAGAACAGTGCTAATAAAAACTTTCCGGTAAAATCAACATCCAATGAATCTGTTGTTCAGTTCTTTCCCGAAAGCGGGGATCTGGTGAATGGACTCAGTTCAAGAATTGGATTTAAGGCGGTGAGTTCAGACGGACTTGGAATCAATGTCAGTGGTTATATCAGCAATCAAAATAATGTCCGAATGGCTGATTTTAAATCGGAACATGCAGGAATGGGCCACGTTAGATTAATACCTGAAATTACTGATAACTATGCTGCACATATTATTTTTGAAGATGGGTCAGAAAAGACTTATCCCCTGCCAAAGGTAAAAGCGAGCGGATATGTTTTATCCGTGAGTAACACCGATACGGATGAGCTCAAAATCAGGGTGTCAACAACTGAAACCGCCAAACCTGATGAAGAAATTACCCTTATTGCGCAAAGCAACGGTCAGGTACATTTTGTTTCAAAAAATAGACTCACTTCAAAAACCTTCAATGCAAGCATCCCGAAAAAGCGTTTTCCAACCGGAATACTTCAGTTAACACTCTTTTCTGCTCAAAATGAGCCCGTTGCAGAGCGGCTTGTATTTATAAATCATTCTGACTTTTTGCAAATTGAGCTTAGCAGCGACAAGCAGGAGTATAAAAAAAGGGAGAAAGTCAAATTGACCCTGGACACAAGAGACCCTGAGGGTAAACCTACACTCGGGAGTTTTTCTATTGCGATTCTGGATGAATCAAAAGTGCCCTTTAATGAGGCTGATGAAACTACTATAATGTCAAACCTTCTGCTCAGTTCAGATTTGAAAGGTTTTATTGAACAGCCCAATTATTATTTTGATGAAATAAATGAAGATAAGATCAGGCAGCTTGATATCTTATTGCTCACGCAGGGCTGGCGGCGGTTTGAATGGAAAAATATGCTGTCAGACAATTATCCCACCCTGGTTTATCAGCCCGAAACCAATTTGCAGGTGAGTGGCAAGGTAACTACAATGACAGGCAAGCCTGTAATCGGGGGGAAGGTTACCTTATTCTCCGCATCTGGAAACGTTTTTATGCTGGACACAATTACTAATGTAAACGGAGAATTCAGATTTGATAACCTGATTTTTAATGATAGCACGAAATTCGTAATCCAGGCAAGAAATGAAAAAGACCGAAAAAATGTAGAAATTTTGCTTGACAGGATTCCACCACAATTGGTTACAAAAAACAAAAACGAAGCCATGCTAGAGGTAAACGTTAACCGCTCCATGCTTCCCTACCTGAAGAATAGTCGCACCCAGTTCGATGAACTCAGGAGATATGGTGTAATTAGCAGAAATATCCTTCTTGATGAGGTAAAAATAGTTGAACGAAAACAGGAAGTAAAATACTCCTCGAATCTGAATGGACCGGGAAGGGCTGATGCGGTAATCAAGGCTGACCAGCTTCAGAATTGTTATGATCTTGCGATATGCCTGCAGGGAAGAGTTGCCGGTTTAATTATCAGGGATGGCATGGCCTATCTGATGAGAAATATGGGCTCTTCATTCAGAGGGCCGATACCTATGCAGGTAGTTGTGGATGGGGCCTTTTTGGGTCCTGAATTTCTATCAGTCATTAACGTACAGGATGTGGAAACCGTTGAAGTGCTCAAAAGCGGTGCAAACAGTGCTATTTATGGCTCAATGGGCGGAGGTGGTGTACTCATCATAACTACCAAACGGGGTGATAATAACAATAATTACAGGTCTTATTCGCCCGGAATAATGAGTTATAAACCTCAGGGATTCTTTAAGGCAAGGGAGTTTTATTCACCCAACTATGCAGATCCTGCGATTAATGCCAAGATTCCTGATCTGCGGACTACTATTTACTGGAATCCAAATGTTATAAGTGATACTACAGGTAAAGCAACTATTGAATTCTTCAATTCTGATGGAGCAGGTAATTATAAAGCAATTGTTGAAGGGATAAATATCAATGGATCGATAGGAAGAAAGGTTTTCAGATATAGCGTCAAATAGAAAGATGAATACAATAAAAATCAGGATTAAAGATAAAATTGCCGTGCTTTCGCTGGATCGCGGTCGTTCAAATGCTATAAATTCAGAAATGGTTTCTGAACTGCATCAAATGATAAGAAATATCGAAAATGATGATTCTATCGCCGGACTTATTCTAACCGGAAAAGATGGTTTCTTTTCAGCAGGACTGGATCTTATCGAATTATATGGTTATGATGAAGATCAGATCAAAGAATTTTGGGTAGAATTTTTAAGCCTGGTTACCTTGATGGTTTCATTCAAGAAACCCATGATCGCTGCAATCAGCGGACACAGTCCGGCAGGTGGCTGTGTTTTGGCAATTTGCTGTGATTACCGGGTAATGGCCGAAGGAAAGTTTATCATCGGATTGAATGAAGTACCTGTAGGTATCATTGTCCCTGAAAGTATTTTCCATCTTTATGCATTCTGGCTTGGAAATGCTCCAGCCTATCGTGCTTTGCTTGAAGGCAAGTTGATGAATACTCAGGAAGCATTGAGTGCCGGGCTGGTCGACGAGGTTGTAAGCCCTGAGAGTATCCTGCATGCCGCTGAGCGTAAAATGCTGACATACATACAGCTTGAACGTAAAACCTGGCAACAAAGCAAAATGAATATACGAGAAGAACTCCTTAAAAAGGTAAGCGCTGATCAGACTGAAATGCTTGGGCATATGCTTGAACAATGGTGGTCGCCGTCAACACGTTCGATATTAAAAACAATCATTCAAAATCTTCAACAAAAATCTTCCTGATATGTATAATGAACCCATGTTACGTGATGATGCCCTGAGCGGAAAAACGATCATTGTTACCGGTGGCGGAACAGGTTTAGGCAGGGCTATGAGCACTTATTTTCTTAAACTAGGTGCCAACGTGGTAATCACAAGCCGCAAGATGGATGTTCTTGAAAAAACTGCTGCCGAGATGCAGGAAGAAGCATCTGCCGATGGCAGGGAACTTAAGGCAAAAGTACTTCCCCTTAAATGTGACATTCGCAAACCTGAAGAGGTTGATGAGGTTTTAAAGAAAACACTTGAAACTTTTGGTCAGGTGAATGGTTTACTAAATAATGCAGCAGGAAACTTTATTTCTCCAACGGAAAGACTCTCTCCAAATGCATTTTCAACTATCATTGATATCGTTTTAAAAGGTACAGCTAATTGCACAATGGCTGTTGGAAAACACTGGATCAAAGAGAAACAAGCCGGAGCAATATTAAACATTGTAACAACCTACGCATTCACAGGCTCAGGATATGTAGTTCCATCGGCCTGCGCAAAAGGAGGTGTTTTAGCCATGACCCGTTCTCTTGCAGCAGAGTGGGGTAAATATGGCATCCGAAATAATGCAATTGCCCCAGGTCCTTTCCCAACAAAAGGAGCATGGGACAGGTTACTTCCCGGCGATATGGCAAAAAAATTCGATTTCAAAAACCGGGTACCTCTAAAACGGGTTGGTGATCATCAGGAACTGGCAAATCTGGCTGCATTCATGATGTCAGATTTTTCGGGATATATCAATGGAGAAGTGATCACTATTGATGGAGGAGAATGGCTCCAGGGAGCTGGGCAATTCAACGGACTTGAAGCAATTACACCTGAAATGTGGGATATGCTTGAAATGATGACCCGATCGGCCAAAGGAAGTTAATTTCACTCAGGAATATATGCAGAGACGTTTTAATATTTCTTCCGGAGCCGTTTGGGAAGATCTGGTGGGCTATAGCAGAGCCGTAAGAATTGGAAATATCATTGAAGTTTCAGGAACCACCGCGGTTGATGGAGATAAGCTGATCGGAAAAGATGACCTGTACGCTCAGACAAAATTTATTCTCCTAAAAGTGGAAAAAGCCTTGCAGGAGGCCGGAGCCCAAATGACTGATGTAGTACGAACACGCATGTATGTAACAGATATCAGCAGATGGGAAGAAGCCGGAAAAGCGCATGCTGAATTTTTCGATGTTATAAAACCGGCAACAACTATGGTTGAGGTAAGCCGCCTGATCCATCCTGATTTACTCATAGAAATTGAGGTATCGGCAATTATTCAATAATATACTTATTAAAATATTCATTCTGTAATCGGTATCCATTCTGTATTTTTGTAAAATGGGAACACAGGTACAGGAAGAAACACTAACGCTTGAGGAGGTTTTAGCAGCGTTAAAAGTTAATCATCGCCTGATTCTGTGGAATGATGATACCAATACTTTTGAGCACGTTATTCATTGCCTCGTAAAATACCTCGACTATACTGAAAAACAGGCTGAAAGAATCGCCTGGACAGTCCATAATGACGGGAAATGCACAATCCTTGAAGGTTCATTTACTGAAGTTGAAGTTTACCGTAAAATACTTCAGCAGGAAGGCTTAACTGTTAGTGTTGAATAGAAAACAGAAATCCAGGTCTTATTGCTTAACATCTTCCCATCCTTCAAATCCCTCAAAAATAGCACTTTGGGGTTGAGCTCGAATTCCTGGTAGAAAATCTGAAATTAAGCACAATTTCATGTGATCCCCTTTCAACAGCTGCCAGTCTTGAGGTTGTAAAATCGTATGAATATCCTAACTGCAGATTTGGACTTAACTGTATCTCAGCAAGCAGATCCACTGAATCCATAGAGCGTAATGAAGCCCCAAGCCAGAGTGTTTCTTTAAAAAGGAAATTCGCATTCAAATCTATCTGAACAGGAGAACCGTTTACATATTTAATAAGTATATTTGGTTTGAACTTAATATCAGCTCCCAGATCCATCAGGTATCCACCCTGTAGTAAATAATGCGGTTTGTATGCCGTGGCAGATTGCTTTGCTGTACCTAAATCCCTGTAATAAAAAAAAGGTGATGAAAGACCGGCATAAAATTTCTGCGAGAACAGCATTAATCCAAATCCAAGATTCGCCCTCAGGGAATTCTGATCAGCAAAAACAGGATCCTGAGCTGCTGTAGGACTCCCGGACTGGCTATATTGTCCCACATACTTTCCCAGTCCACCATTCAATCCCAGAGAAAAGTAAGTATTATCCCCAACAGCAATCTTATGAGCTACCGTACCTAAAAAGCCATTCTCACTAATTACTTCACCAATCTGATCTCTCATAAATATTATGCCTGCTGATGTTCCTGATTGATTTATCGGGCTATGAACAGAAATAGTTTGTGTATTCGGAGCACCTTTAAATCCCACCCATTGCTGTCTTGCAAGTGCTGTGACATTAATTGCATCATCTATTGAGGAATATGCCGGATTGATCATTAATCCGTTAAACATATATTGTGTAAACATCGCCTTCTGCTGAGCAAAAACAGAAGTTGTACCACTGATGAAAAGCAGCAATGCAAGTAAAACAACTCTGATCTCCTGCGACTGGAATTTCATTGATTCGGCTTTTAGCGATTGTTCTGACCCTGACCTTAATTATACCCTTTAGCAATTGGAAGAAAAAACAATTGCATTATTTCAACCAACATTAAATTCAGGGCCGAAATATGGATTCTTGTACGTTAAACAAGGTATATAGTTACGATTCTCCAATATTGATGCCAATCCTCACCTAATTTTAACCCTGACTTAAATCCTTGAATTTTTTCTTAATTTGTCTGCCTGAGTCGAAAATTTCATTTGCTACATTTTAATTTCAAAGACATGTTTTTCTACTTATCAAAGGTCCTTACCTTCCTGATCTCACCAACAGTCATCATCATAGGTGTTTTGATTATAGCATTGATCATTAATAAACCAGCCCTGCGAAGAAAATTGCTCATCGCTTCTTTGGGCTTACTTCTTTTCTTCAGCAACCCATTTATAATTAATCAATTACTTAAATATTGGGAACTGAAAAGCAGCATGAATGACAAGAAGATTTACGATACCGGCGTAATTCTCAGTGGTTTCATGACCAGGGATAAAGAAAGCGGCAGTCTTAGTTTTGGAGAGGGTGCAGACAGGCTGACGGAGGGTTTAATACAATATAGAAAAGGCCGGATAAAAACAATAATAATTAGTGGGGGTAGCGGAAGTATGGTAGATGATACGCGTGAGTCAACACTCGCCAAAGCATTTTTAATAGAAAATTGCAATGTACCTGACTCCGTAGTTATTATTGACTCAGTATCGAGAAATACCTACGAAAATGCTGTTGAATCTAAAAAAATCATGAATGCAGCAGGATTAAGATCCGCTATCATGATTACTTCGGCATGGCATATGAGAAGAGCAGAAGGATGCTTTAAGAAAGTTGGTTTGGATGTTGATGTACACCCAATTGATGGCATGTACCATGGTCAGGGTTTTACTCCATCTGATCTATTTATCCCAAATACCAGCAATATTGTTCGATGGGAAAACCTTATGCATGAGATTGCAGGGATTATAATCTATAAATTACAGGGATATAATTAATTTGAAGGGATAGGAAGTTATTATTTAGACATCCGTTTCCTCAATTGTACCAGCCCCTCGTTATTTACACTGTAAACCTGCTCATCACTGCTTATAAAGACCATAAACTGATGTGTACCTGCTTCCATCCAAAGCTTGTTTTCTTTCCCTTCAATAGGAAATATCAGTTCAGTTATCCCCAACATAGACAGATCGGATGCGTATACCCTATTTTTTTGATAATAATCCTGCTGCAAATAATAAACATACCAGAGATGCTTCTTTTGCTCTTCACTGTAAGGGATAGTAAATGAATTTTTAGAATCTCCGGATACTTGTTTGCTGAAATGCAGATAAGCCCAGCGCTCAGGAAAATGCATATTTATCACACCCTGCGAAGACCAGACCCAATTGTATTCGGGTAGATTCCTGCCATCAGCTCCTTTCAATTTGATATATTTTCCATCTTTCACTTCAGTTTTCCATTCCACTCTCGAAAAATTAATCCTCCAGAAATCACCATCAACTGGCACTTTAGCAGAATTAGCGATACTTACTGCCCAAAATGGAATAAACATCTCAAGAGTCCAGCCCTTATCAATATCTGATGGATTATTTATTGTTCCCTGAACATCCACTGCCCATTTCACACCGGGAGCATTATACGTGATCATTGCTCCGCTGCCATTACGGTATGGTTTAGTCATGAACAAATCGAACATAGTATTTAAGGCATTTACCTCGAACTCATAATAACGGTGAGTATCATTGTCGGGATCAATAAATACTTCAAAATCATTGTCATAAAAAACGATATCATCATAATTCTTTAAATATGCCCAAACATGAGGCTCCATGAGTTCAGCGGCAATATATAAACCTTTGCTATCCCAGGTCATCTTTGCTCTGGTATTCCAGATTGGAAGTGGTTTTCTTTCAGCTTGAATATCCTTGAAATTTTCTGTCCATTCCACATTTTTCCAAACCTTATCATCCAGTTTACCATCGATTTTTGGTGACTCGGAATTAAAGAATACGGTATATTTCTTTGGGGTAGATAATAAATCCTCCTTTCCTGCAAATTTAGGCTGTGCCTTAGCAGAAGATATAGTCATTAAAGTCAGAAGACCTGAAAACAGCAAATAAAATTTATTTTCAGGATAAAAAATTTTGATGTCCATATTTTAACTCTACAAATTTGAGAATTGGAAATTAAGAAGATTTTTGATGATTCAGAACTATAACGAAATATATGAATCATTCTAAACAATTGTGGGTATCCCATTAATAAGAATAAAATACCTGAACCAAGGCTGCCAAAAAACTGATGTTCAAGCTTGTATAATTTTCACTCTTCTTGCTTTTTAATATCTTCGCAGTTCAGAACCAATTTTAAACAATCTTAAATTCATGAAAAAATCAATTAAGCTTTTAGCTATAGTTCTATTATTTTCAGGGAGCATAACATACGCCCAAAATAATGATCCGGTTGTACAAGGGATTATTAAAGAAGCAAGTGAAAACTCACAATTGAAGAAACTTGCCCATGAGCTGACCGATGGAATTGGCCCAAGGCTTGTTGGAACACCGCAAATGAAACAAGCCCACGATTGGGCGGTTGCAAAATATGAAAGCTGGGGAATTCCTGCAAAAAATGAGAAATGGGGAGAATGGCGCGGATGGGAACGAGGTATAACTCATATTGATATGATTCACCCACGTACTGAATCGCTTGAGGGAATGCAGCTTGCATGGAGTGCTTCAACCCATGGTAAAACTGTTACTGCAGAAACAATTATTCTGGCCGACCTTCCCGACTCTATTGCATTTCAAAACTGGTTACCTAATGTAAAAGGTAAATTCGTAATGATTTCTATGCAACAGCCTACAGGAAGAGATGACAGAAACTGGGAAGAGTTTGCTACCAAAGAATCACTTGAAAAAATGAAGGTCGAGCGTACTGCTGCAGTAAATGCATGGCGCAACCGTCTTAGCAAAACCGGACTTAGTCCGAAAGCATTGGCAATAGCCCTTGAAAATGCGGGAGCCGCAGGTATTTTTGCCTCCAACTGGTCTGCAGGCTTTGGAGTAAATAAAATATTTGGTGCTCAAAGTACAAAGATCCCAACCATTGACGTTTCTCTTGAAGATTACGGAATGCTGTACCGTCTAACAGAATCAGGTGTTACTCCTAAGATTAACTTACGTGCCGACTCAAAACAACTGGGAATGGTACCCGTTTTCAATACGATAGCTGAAATCAAAGGCACTGAAAAAGCGGATGAGTATGTAGTACTCTCTGCACATTTCGATTCATGGGATGGCGGCACAGGCGCTACAGATAATGCTACCGGAACAATAACCATGCTTGAAGCAATGAGAATCCTCAAAAAAGTTTATCCGAATCCAAAGAGGACTATTCTTGTTGGGCATTGGGGTAGTGAAGAACAAGGATTAAATGGATCCAGAGCATTCGTTGAGGACCACCCGGATATCGTCCGGAATATTCAGGCTTTGTTCAATCAGGATAACGGAACCGGAAGGGTTGTTGATCTTTCGGGTCAGGGATTTTTACACGCTTACAGTTATTTAGGCAAATGGTTACAGGCAGTACCTGATGAAATCAGATCAGAGATTAAAACTAACTTCCCCGGCACTCCCGGTGGTGGCGGATCTGATTATGCATCTTTCGTAGCTGCAGGTGTTCCTGCATTTTCATTAAGCTCCTTAAGCTGGGCTTATAGAACTTATACCTGGCATACCAACCGTGATACTTACGATAAGATTGTATTTGATGATGTTCAGAAAAATGCAATTCTAACAGCAATAATGGCCTACAAAGCAAGTGAAGATCCAACACCGGCATCCCGCGAAAAAAGTATTCTCCCTGTTAGTCAAAGAACCGGCCAGCCAATATCATGGCCTGCACAACGCAGCCCAACTCGTAAGGGTGGTGTAAATTAAATAAGCTGTTCGACATGTTCTGCAGGGCATGTCGAATACTTAGATAAGGGTGGATTTTTAATCCACATATTCACAAAAATACCAGGTCAAGTAGTCCTTTTCTAGTTCCATAATAATCACCACAACTACTATACAAATATTCCTCTTCTTTTTCGACCAGAAATGCGCGTACAGGATTTAGATGAATGTAATTTAATTTGACAATAAAAAAATCCTCCGAATAAATTTCCTCACCATGATACCCTTCTTCCCAAAACCATATATTGCCATCCTTATTTAGCAACCATAACATCCATTTTTTACGACTTTCCGCTGGATTTTGCTTAATGGCTTCATAAATTTTTTTGGATGTATATTTCTTCAGATCTCTGATAATATCACTTAAGTTTGATTTCCTACTGCTTAAAACCATATGAAAATGGTTACTCATTATCACCCATGAGTGAACCTCTAAGCCCTTATGCTGCTGACAATATCTAATACTATCAAGTAAAATATTAACATATTCTGCTCTTGTAAAAACATCAACCCATTGATGTACCGTACATGTTATAAAGTGCGGGGCATGTTGATTTTTAATTGTATAACTTAATCCCATAATCGAATATGGAAATTAATTACAGGGGCTATGTACTACTGTATTGATCTAATTAGTTAACGGTTTATTTTTGAAATCTTTCGATAAAAATTCATAAAATTCAAGCGGGTTTCAAACCCGCTTTATCTGTTAATTCGACATGCCCTGCGGAACATGTCGAACAGCTTATCGATTATAATACCAGTAAACCCTTTTGCCTCAAACTATTTATTGCCTTTCCATACCAAAATGGTTCAAAATCTACTTCTAAGTAAGTTTCAAAATCCATTTTTGCCTTTTTAAAGGTCATCAGTTCTGCATTTTCAGGACCTGCAAGAGTCAGAAATTTAATCAGCCAATCAGCCTGATCTATTTCGACCTGAATGCTAAAACTCCCCTTCTTTTCAAAGAATTTTAACCCGGCCATTTCCCATTGCCTGCCCTTTTTACTTTTTGTAAAATAATCGATTACAGGCTTTGTCCCGAGCCAAACTATTTTTGCATCAGGTTTAAGCAGGAATGACTCTTCCTTAGAAAGAGACTTTATAATAAATTCAGGATCAACCTTCGTCTTTGGTACCTTATGTTCAAACCATTCCTGCAAAGGGTAATCAAAACAGATTCCATGCATGTAATTAAACAATGACTTCTTTAAACCATAACTAAAGAGTTCATGATCAGTTCCACTTTTATCAATGTGAACTATATCATTATTTGCAAAGCTGCCACTTGTACTACAGGCTTTTTCAGCTTTGAACTTTTCGGGATACATCCCCACCGGACTATGAGCTGTCATCGCAAACTGATGCCAGAATGCCGACTGAAGAACTCCTGACTCAAACATTTGTCTTACCATTTCCAATGAATCGATGGTCTCTTGAGCAGATTGGGTTGGGAAACCATACATCAGATAAGCGTGAACCATAATCCCTGCTTCGGTAAAATTATGACAGACTCTGGCTACCTGCTCAACTGTTACACCTTTTTGGATCAGCTCCAACAGGCGATCGGATGCCACTTCGAGTCCGCCGGATATTGCGATACAGCCTGAAGCTTTTAACAGTAAACAAAGATTCCTTGTAAAACTCTTCTCAAAACGAATGTTTGTCCACCAGGTTACAGTCAGTTTTCTCCTGATAATCTCTAAAGCAAGTGATCGCATTAAGGCGGGTGGTGCAGCTTCATCGACAAAATGAAACCCCCGCTCACCAGTTTGTGCTATCATTTCCTCCATCCTGTCGCAGAGCAGACCGGCCGCAACAGGCTCATAAACTTTAATATAGTCAAGTGAAATATCACAAAATGTACATTTCCCCCAATAGCAGCCATGGGCCATTGTCAGCTTGTTCCACCTCCCGTCGCTCCACATACGGTGCATTGGGTTGACCACCTCAATAACCGAAATATATTTATCAAGCAGCAGATCACTGTAATCAGGTGTACCTACATCAACTTGCTTATAATCAGGACAAATACTGCCATTGCAATACTTCAGCTTTGAATCGACAATTGCAAAAGTCCGTTTCAGCTCATTCAGACCACGCTTCCCATCTAAATATTCACAAAGATGCTCCATTGGAGCTTCCCCATCATCCAAACAGATAAAATCGAAGAATTCGAATACCCTGACATCTGAAACTGAACGTAATTCGGTATTCGGGAAACCACCACCCATTGCGACCTTAACTCCGGGATAATGCAATTTCAGCCATTGGGCAATCCTAAAAGCAGAATAAAGATTACCAGGAAAAGGAACTGAGAGCGACACAAGCTCAGGTTTCAACTTCGTAATGCTCTCTTCCAGAATACGCAAAAGGATTCCGTCGATATAGGTATTATCAAGTTGTAATGCTGCGTATAATTCATCAAAACTGGATGCAGAACGTCCCATACGCTCAGCATATCTGCTGAATCCAAAATGGGGATCAATACACTCAACAATCAGATCAGAAATATCCTCAAGGTATAGGGTTGCCAGGTGCTTTGCCTTATCCTGGGTACCCATAGTACCGAATGCCCAGTCTATATCTTCCAACTGACTAAATCGTGAAGCTTCCGGAAGAAAATCCTCCTGACAAATCAGGTGTGAAAGCGTTGGATTATGGCCCTGCAAGAATGATGTTACAGCATCAATGGTGTTGATATAATGTGCTTTGAGAGCAATTATTCGCCTTGAATTTTCTGAAATAGTATCTGTGTATATGATCTGATTGAACAAGTCTTCCAATCCGGGGCTTGAAAATAACTTCAGAATAACTTCAATTCCAAGATCAGCCTGATATGATGAAATGTTTTTCGTATTAAGGAAACCCTTTAGATATGCCGTAGCAGGGTATGGCGTATTCAACTGTGTAAAGGGTGGGGTTAGTAAAAATACCTTCGTTGCCAAATCCTGAAATTTTAAACCCTAATATTTTGCTCAAAAATTAATGATACAATTTTAGGCTATGATTGATCCCTAGACTTGCAATATTACGATTTAAATACTCGACTCCCGAAATACGTTGCTGATAGAGGTTAATATAACCCAGCTCAACCGTCAGATTTTTGACCAATTGATAATTAAGTCCGGCATAAAAGCGGTTCTGATCAAAAGAATTAAAAAGTATGCCCTTATGAGTGTTGACATAAATCCCATCACTTAGTTTAAGATAAATTTCGTGATCATGATTTTTCGAGTTGATTAATTTACATTCAAGAGCTAACATATAGGATATCCTTTCCACAAATCTGTATCCATCAATTAATGAATCATCCTGTTTCTTATGGATGAATCGCTCTTCCATCCGGTAACGGTGATTTAAATGAATAGATCCTAAATTGTGACTATACCCCAGGTCGTGATTAAGTCTTATTTCAGGAACCTTTAATGAACTTGAAAACTCAGGATCACCCGGAGAATTTAAATAATAGGCAATTCCATTTCTAAGACTAAAATTTTTAAATGGCTCAAAACCTAGCTGTGATTTACAGAACATCTGCGATTGTCTGACAGGATCTGTATAAATGCGTTCCTGAACTTCAACATTCAATGACCATTTTGGCGAAAATTCCAAATCAGAGGAAAAAGATGCAACAGCAAGGCTTTGCCGGATAACTTCTTTTCGGAAATCCTGAGCATATACAGAATACGAAACTAATACGAAGGATATAATCTTAAAAAGGATCCCAGCAGATCTCAGAAACATAGCAGCAAATATTGTCTGAAAATAATCAATGGATTTGAAAATTGAATAGGATAAGTATCAGATAACAAATAAATTACCTGAAATCAGCTAAGGTTAAATAACTAATCAACCCCGGCATCAGGATTCAATAGTTAACAGTTTAGTATCTTTGCAAAATATTAAATTACAATCATGGTAGAGATCGGCAAATTCAATGAGCTAAGATTTATAAAAAAGACTGAAAATGGTCTCATCTTGACTGAAGGAGAGAAAGAAGTTCTGCTACCCTATGTATATGCTCCGGAGGGTGCAGAGATTGGCGACAACCTTCATGTTTTTGTTTATATCCACAGCGATGGCCGTTTAATGGCGACAACAGAAACTCCTATAGCCCAGGTTGATGAATTTGCTTTTCTGGAGGTTGTTGATGAAAATGAAAATGGTGCGTTCATGGATATGGGCATAGGTAAGGATGTATTTGTGCCTAACAAAGAGCAAAAGCGCCCGATGAAGATTGGGCAGAAATATGTAGTGTTCCTTTACAATGATGAGAAAACCGAACGCATTACAGCCTCCTCATATCTGAGTGATTTTATTAATCAGGATGAACATGATTTTGAAGAGGGAGATGAGGTAAGACTGCTGATCACGGATGAAAGTGACCTTGGATTCAGTGCCATTATCAACCAGCGATTCATGGGTCTTCTTTACCGGAATGAAGTTTTTGAAGACCTGAAACCCGGTGATCAGAAACGTGGATTTATAAAAAAGATCCGGGAAGGAAATAAAATCGATCTCAGCCTGCAGGTAATCGGCTTCAAACATATTCTTGATCTGAAAGATACCCTGATAATTGATCTTCAGGAAAATAATGGTTCAATTCTCTTGGGTGATAAAAGTTCGCCTGAGGATATTTACAATAGATTAAAGATTAGTAAAAAGGCATTTAAAAAGGCCATTGGGAGTTTGTATAAGGAACGCCTGATTATAATCTCTGATCATGAGATAAAACTAGTCCCCAAAGAAAACACTTGAGCTATAAAGCTTCAAATTTTGCTATTCCCGAAAAAAATAATTAATATTAATAGGTAAACATAACATCTATTCAAATGAAAAGAACGCTATTATCCCTTGTTCTTATAAGTCTGGGACTTTCAGTAAGAGCACAAAACACAATTCCTGCTGCTGCAATACAAATACAAACAGCTGAACTGGCTGCCCCTGCCGACAAGCGTGGAGCTTCTAGTGTTTATGGCTATTCTGCAAAGGGTGAATTCATTCTACTCAGAAAGGGTACCAATGAAATGATCTGTTTGGCAGATGATCCGAAAATTCCGGGCTTAAGTGTAGCCTGTTATCATCAGGATCTGGAACCTTTTATGAAAAGGGGACGTGATTTAAAAGCAGAGGGTAAGACTCCTAAAGAAGTAGCTGATATCCGTGATCATGAAGCAAAAAGCGGGTGGTTTCCTATGCCAAAACAACCTGCAAGTTTATTTGTTTATACCGCCAAGGCTGAAAACTATAATGCTGAAACAGGTTCTGTTAAAGATGGCTATCTGAGATATGTAATCTATACCCCATACGCTACAGCAGCAAGTACCGGCTTACCTTTAAAACCGGATGCTCCGGGTATGCCCTGGCTTATGGATCCTGGAACACACAGAGCACATATTATGATTAGCCCTCCGCCTAAAAACTGAGAGGTTTCTTGCTTTTAATATTTAAGGAACAGGATTTAGTGGTTCTTTATTTTGAATGGTCTTTCTGTTCAGGAAGGCTTCCTTTTTCATGCTTTTCGCAGCAACTACGGCACTGATCAGCATTAATATTGCACCAGCAAAAAAGGGAGCTCCGGCAAATTTAACATCCCCTTCAGGTCTTGTAAACCAGGCAAATAAATTGGTCATGAGTAAAGGCCCGACAATAGAAGTCGCGCTCATTAAACTAGTTAATGCTCCCTGTAATTCCCCCTGTTCATTTTTGGGAACATTACCAGAAATGATGGATTGTAGCGCCGGACCTGCGATACCGCCCAGACAATACGGAATTAAAAAGACAAACATCATCCAGCCATCGGTAGCAAAAGAAAACAGGAACAGCCCAAGAGAATATAGCCCTAATCCTACATAAATACTTTTCTCATCACCCAGTTTTGGATTAATATATCGGATTAAGCCTCCTTGTACTATCGCAATAAGCAAACCAATGACTGTTAATGAAATACCCATTAAGGTATTGCTCCATTGGAATTTTTCTATGTTGAAAAAGGTCCAGGTACTTTGAACAGCATGACCGGCGATATAGACAAAAATGAGGGAAATAATCAATCCGCCGACACCTTTATACTTCTTAAGCTGAAGCAGAGAACCCAGTGGATTGGCACGTTTCCATTCAAAAGGTCTTCGATGTTCCTTTGCCAGTGATTCAGGAAGTACAAAATAGCCATAGATTAAGTTCAGGAAAGTCAGAATTGCCGCTGCCATGAAAGGAACCCTGGGGCCAAACTCGCCCAAAAGTCCGCCTATTCCGGGGCCAATAATAAATCCCAAACCGAATGCAGCCCCAATCATACCAAAATTTTTGGATCGGTTTTCGGGAGTACTGATATCGGCAATATAAGCTGTAGCTGTAGTGAAACTTGCACCGAATAGTCCGGCAATTAACCTTCCGACAAAAAGCCACCAGATCGTTGGAGCCACCGAAAGAAAAATATAATCAATTCCAAAGCCTAATAGGGATAAAAGTAAAACTGGCCTCCGTCCATATTTATCACTCAGATTGCCTACAATTGGAGCACAAATAAACTGCATGATTGCATAGGCAAAAGTTAATAAACCAGCCCATTGTGAAGCCTCACTAATGTTTCCCTGAATCAGTTCCTCAATTAATTGAGGAAAAACCGGGATGATCAAACCAAGCCCGATTACATCAAGTAAAAGCGTTATAAATATAAAACTGATTGCAGCTTTAGGGGGGGTAGCCATAGATTCCTTTTCAGAGACGATTTTTCAGGAGGCCAACTTAAACATAATTCCAGAAAATATTATTAATTTTTAATTGCCAGGAATTTATCGAAAAACCTCCTTAAATTGAGTAGGCGAATTACTGAAAATTATAAAACTCATCAAAAAAATCTGATCGGGCATTACCATCAATCTATTTGGTCAGGAATTGTAAAATAAAAGGTGCTTCCTTCCCCTACCTTGCTCTCTGCCCAAATTTTACCTCCATGCTTCTCAACAAAATTACGGCATAGACCCAGTCCCATTCCTGTTCCTTTTTCACCTGAAGTGCCATAAGAAGTAAAACCTGTTTCATCACTAATTGTAATAAGCTTAGCTTCGGCAATTGGCGCTAACTTAATAAGACAATGCTTAACCTGTCCCCGAAGATCAGTAACTGAAGTCACGTTAAAATCAACTGAATGGAATTGTATTCTAGCCCATTCTAACAGGTCTTCTAACAACTCATGGGCATTTAATATGCTCTTTTGAATCATTGTCATATATTCGATCAACTCCTCCCTTTTTGTTGTTTCAATATCCATAAATACAACCTCCAGTAGGGCCACACTTCCCGAAATCGGGTTTCTAAGGTCGTGTGCAATAACAGACAATAGTTTATTTTTCTGATCGTTAAGCAGTCCGAGATCACTATTCAGTTGCTTTAGAGAATCTTGCTGAAGTTTCCTTTCAGTAACATCACGCATACTGCCTTCTGTACCAATCACTTCAGAATTTCGGAATATTAATTGGGCATTGACTGATGAATATCTTAATTCTCCGGCTTTTGTTCTCAAACGTACTTCAAAATCGTTGACAGCCCGCTTTTCTTTGAGGATTTCAGTCAGTCGATCGCGATCTCTTTATGATAATAAAAGTCAGTAACCGGCCTGCCAATAACCTCATCCCGCTCATAGCCAGAATGTTTTTTTATAGAGGGACTAATCTCAGTAACTATGCCTTCCTTGTTGGTTTGATAGAAGACATCCTGGATGTTCTCAAACATACTCCTGAATTGTTCCTCACTCAGACGTAAACTTTCCTCAGTCTTCTTTCTATCTGTGATATCAACCATGGATACGCTGGTACGCTGTGTGCCATTCGAATCCTTAAACATTATCGAGGAGATCTCAACAGGAAAATGCTCAGCATTTTTTCGAATACCAATAAGCTCAGCTTTTGCATAACCCACTTTTTCCCTATTCCTCAAGTATTTGGTTAAATTAGGATCAGCGGTATCCACAATACCCGATCTGCCCAGATCCCTTAATTCATCGACAGTATAACCGAACATATCAAGGGCTGCTTTATTAGCTTCTAAAATATGTCCGTCAGGCTCAATCAGGAAATGAGCATTGAGAGAGTTATCTATAATAGATTTATACTTTTCTTTGCTGTCATTTAATTGAATACTTTTAATTTTTATGTGCATTTCCACGCAGGCAATCAGCATGAATGGCTTTCCATTCTTCACCTATCTCAGGAAAAAGTTCATAATGTGAACGTCCCAATATTTTTTTTCCATGAAGTCCATAGTCATCAACCCATTTCTGCGAGGCAGCTATATAGCACATTTTAGTATCCACAACAGCAATTGCGGTTGGGGTAGCGGAAATAATATTAGTCAGATTATCAATTAGAGAACTCATAGATATCGGCAGATTTTATTTGATAACAATATTGAGCCTGTTGTGTTCAAGTATTAAGACTTAAAATCTTAACAATAAACAATCAGGTTTATCAGTACGACAAGCTAATAAAATATCCTTTGCCACCTAATTCTGGCAACCTTAACTTATTATAACAGCAATCATGCCAGAGGTGGGACTTTTTGTTAAATACGAAGGACTTAATCCTTAAAGTGATACAAAAATATCACCTCCCCTCTGAATGCGGGTTTGCTCTGGCCATTAATCTCAAGTTCAGCAGCAATTGTGGCTTTGGTAACACCTCTTAAATTCGCTATCGAAGCCAGCTTTACCCTTAACCTTACCTCACTACTCACTACCACAGCCTGCATGAATCTAAGGTTCTCAATACCATAATTGATCTCCATTTTCAGGTTTTTGATATCGGTAATCTGCTTCCATAAGTATGGGATCAGTGATAAGGTAAGATAACCATGCGCAATAGTTGCCTTAAAAGGCCCCTCAGTGGTTGCCCGCTCAGTATCGATGTGTATCCATTGATGGTCAAGAGTTGCATCTGCGAATTTTCCGATCTGATCCTGAGTAATTTTATGCCAGGCCGAAACACCCAGTTCCTGGCCAAGAAAAGATTCAAATTCAGTATAATTATTAATTACAAGCATAGCAAATTAGTTCTTATTTAATCAATTATTACAAAGTTAATGTTTATTAAGCGATGACCCCCCTGTTTGAAACAGGGAATTTGCTTCGCGATATAAATTGCATATTTATAGTATGATTCAGAAAAATTCAGATAGGATTCCGAAGCTAAAATTATTCAGCAGTATTTTTCTACTATCCCTGATCATACTTATTTTCCAACAAAAATCTCAGCCTGAGTTGATTGAAAAATACTATTCAATTGGCACCTATCCCCGGATTCGTAGCGGACTTCAATTCATTTTTAGTAATATCCCATTTAGTTTGGGTGATCTTCTTTATTTGCTTCTAAGCATCGCCATATTAATTTCAATTTTTAAGTTTTTAAAAATCTTTTTCTTTCAGAAAAGACGCCTGGGTGGAGCAAAAATTGCACTCAACATGATTATTTACCTGGAAGTACTCATCCTTATTTTCTATCTGTCCTGGGGGCTAAATTATTTCCGGCAGCCGGCAGCAGAAAGATTGAAACTAACTGGACAGGAATATTCAAAGGAGGAACTTTACAAAATAACCGGAATTCTGATTGATTCTGCTAATTCCATCCGCTCGAAAATCAATCCGGAGCAATGGCCGCAAACTGACCATGAGCTTTACCTGGAATCAGCCAAAGCGATAAAAAACCTTCATCCGCCATATGATGCAGCCGTATATCCGATTCCAAAAATAAAGAATTCTCTGATCGGCACGCTCATGAATTATTTCGGAACTGCCGGATACTTTAACCCATTTACCGGCGAAGCTCAGATTAATTCGGGCATGCCGATATATCTCAAACCTTTTGTTGCCTGCCATGAAACAGCACACTCTATGGGCTATGGTGCCGAGGATGAGGCTAATTTTATTGGCTTTATAAGTGCCAGTGAATCGGATAATCCGATGCTCAAATATTCGGCTTACTACCTGGCTGCCCAGGAATTTATGTTTGAAACCGGCAGGTTGGATACCCTGGTATTTCAAACTCTGAAGAGCCGGATCTCAGAACCATTTTTGGCTGATCTGAAAAATGAAAGAGCCTACTGGGAGCAATACAGAGGTATGACCAGGAGATTCAGCAGCATCTTTTACGATAATTACCTGAAGGTCAATAAACAACCCGATGGAATGAAAAGTTATAACCGGATGATCATACTGACCATGGCCTATTATAAAAAAAGGGGGCTTTTAAAAGCCCCCTGATTGGTTATTTTCCTAATGCCACTTCCCGGGCTTTAGTTGTAGTGTAATATTTAGCGAGCATGTTCGGAACTTCCCATGCCGGTAATTTTCCCTCTCTCAGATACTGAAAGTATTTTTTGGCTACCTGTGCAAAATGATCTTCATGACCAACTTTATATTTATCAGGAATAATTACTTCCCAGCCTGTTGAATTTTTCTTCAGATCAACGCCCGGATACTTGTCGTTAATCTGTTTCAGATCATCCATAATCTCATTCTCAAATGCTTTCATATCAACTCCTGCAGCAGGCTCGATGTACAATACAGGCTTAAAATTCTGCTCCTTACCCTGCTTAATAATGACACTCGCCTTAGTACCACGCATTACCGAAAAATGGGTGTCCCCGGTTCCTTCAGGCGCCTGGAAATCCCAGGTCACAGAAACTTTTGCATGAATTCCTTTCAGACGATAGTTTATCTCTCCGTTTGAATAAGGATTCAATACGCCATCTTTAACATCAGCTTTCAAATATTCCGGAAATTCTTTCTTAAGAGTGACCTTTTCAAATTGCTGTGCCGTTAATTTAGTACTCCATCTTTTGGCTGAAACAATTTCGATATCCTTTTTATAGTCAAGTACCTGATCAGGAAAACATTCCCATTGTACCAAATCAACCAGGTGGGTTGTAATATCGGTGATTCCTTCTCCCTGCTGCTTAACATCAAAAAACCAGGCCGGTCTGACAAGCGGTTTGCCGGAAACATTCTTGAAGAAATAATGAACACTTATTTTCGTAACAGACGGGTTTTCGGGACTACCCTTATCCAGCTCACCAAACGCCGGAAGATGTGCAAACTCCTTTTGAAGGATGCTATTGATCTCATAACGCTCAGTCATGATATCATAAAGCAGCACTTTATTTTTTTCTGCCGATTCAAAAGCCTGAATCAGGGTATTAAAGCCCTCGGTATCAATTGCCATCGGCTTATCTGCCAGTACATTTAGACCCGAATCAACCGACTGCTTGATATAATTTGTCTTAAACTTATTGTTTCCGGCAATAACGACCACATTCCCTGCCTTTTCCTGAAACATCCTTGCCAGGTAATCATCACCTGTATATACCTTTTGATTCCATCTTGTTGGCTCCTCTGCTCTTTTGTTATAAGAGCTGATCAGATTAAGGTGGGATTTGACCTCATCTCCATATGGGGCATAAACATGCACCACAGAATCAATTTCGGGATACATCGACTTCTGTATCAGAGCAGAGTGAAAATGTCCCGGATCAAGGGTTATCAGTCGAATTTCAGGTTCTTGTATTTTTTCAGATTTATCTGCACATGATGTACCAAAAAGAATCATACAGTTAATTAACAGAAAGTGTTTAATGTTGTAGAAGTTAGATTTTATCATAAAAATAGCTTGAAATTAAATTTATTCTAATTTTTCGATTTACAAACAGAAGAGCATCTGCCTTCTATTAAATATTAAATAATTTTCTCTAGAGTTATGGGTTTTAATTTTGGTGAAAGCAAATGTATTCCTGTAAATGCGATCAGGTAGGCACATCCGGCAAAGATGAACAAGGAAACATAGCTTCCGGTTGTTTGTAACAGGAAGCCACCGATCGTTGCACCGAACATACCCCCAACAGCGCCAAGCATACTGCCTATACCAACAACAGAACCCACTACCTGTCGTGGAAACATATCGGTTGTGAGCGTAAACAGGTTAGCAGACCATGCGGAGTGCGCAGCTAAGGCCAGCCCTATCAGGCCGACAGCGAGCCATAATTCCGTTGTCTGAGCTGCAAAGTAAACCGGAACAACACATAACGCCGATGCAAACATGGTAGTTTTACGACTTTTATTTACAGACCATCCGCGCTTAATTAAGGCAGAAGATGCCCATCCGCCAATAATACTACCGAAATCAGACATCAGGTAAATTACGATCAGTATTGGGCCAATCTTCGCAATACCAATCCCATAATTACTGAAAAAGAACTTAGGCAGAAAGAACAGGAAGAATGAAAATATAGGGTGAGTCATGAATGCACCAAATGCGAATGCCCAGGTTTGCCTGTTCTTTAGCAAATGCAGCCAGGGAATTTTGATCTGGGGTTCCAATGGATCACTCGTAATATATTCCAGTTCTGCTTTTCCAAGTTTAGGATGATCCTGGGGCAATCGGTACATCATCATCCAGAAAACAATCCAGATAAAACCTATTGCACCGGTAATGACGAAGGTCATTTGCCATCCATAATTGATGGCAATAAAAGGAACTGCCAGAGGGGCAACTATTGCCCCAACACTTGCTCCGGATACAAAAATACCTGTAGCTAATGCCCGCTCTTTCCTTGGAAACCATTCTGAAACGGCCTTTAAAGCTGATGGAAAATTCCCTGCTTCACCCAATCCAAGGAGAAAACGAACCGCAGCAAATCCAAAAAGAGAAGCCACAAGTGCATGCATCATCGTGGCAATGCTCCAGAATCCAATAGCGATTGTAGCTCCCATACGGGTTCCAATCTTATCCAGAAGATGGCCCATAATGAGGAATCCAAGGGCATAGGCAGCCTGAAAAGAGGAGACAATAAAGCCATACTCTGAATCAGACCATGCAAACTCTTTTTGAAGTTGCGGAGCCAGAATACCAAGAACCTGCCGGTCAACAAAATTAATTGTGGTAGCCAGGAACAGCATTGCACAAATCTTCCAGCGGTAATTACCGACTCCTGATTTTGAAGCTATAAGCATTATTTCCTCATTTCTATTAACATATCATTGCAATCCATGCAATTGGGAACGGATATAAAAATCATGGTTCGCCACAATCAAACATTGAGGAATTAAGCCCCTATTTTACAATGACAGATAATTTCAGCTTAAACTTTTGGTTCCCAGCCTTTTTGGTACTCTCTTGTCCAGAGTTTCATCGCACCCTTATCATTTAAAATATGACCATTTTCAGGATCAATATTAAGGGTTCTTCCGGTACGCTGAGCAATATTACCAAGCTGACATAACAAAGTACTCTGATGTCCGCCATGAATATCTGCTGCCAGAGCGGTCCCGCTCTTAATACCGCTAAAGAAGTTTTGAATATGAAAAGCATCTAATTGCTGCGAAGGACTAGTCAGGCTCGCGGTATCAACTTTGGTTTCATTTTTAGCTTCTTTGATAAGATTATTCTTAAGATCAAATGCCTTGTATGCATTACCGCCGCCTATCACTAAGGTGCCATTTTCACCATAAAATATAACCCCTACCGTATTACCTTCAATTGGAAATGGATTACAACTTCTGCCTTCCCAGGTTATGGTTGATTTGTTACCAAACTCTATATTAATATTTTGAGTATCAGGCGCTTCCCAATCATCCTGATAACGATACCTACCACCTGCAGAGCTTACTCTTGTTGGGTATTCAACCTGAAGGCCCCAGCGTGCAAGATCGATCATATGCGTACCATTATTCAGTGCTTCTCCGGTACCCCAGTGCCAGAACCAGTGCCAGTTATAATGAATCAGATTATCCTTAAACTCACGGCGCGGGGCAGGTCCCTGCCAAAGATCATAATCCAGCCACTCAGGAACAGGGGCAGTTTTACCCACTCCAATTGATGGTCTGTTGTTAGTATACCAGGTTTTTGCAAAATAAGGCCGACCAATAATTCCACCATGTAATTCAGCGATCCCGGCAGCTACATTAGGCCAGGAACGGCGTTGATTACCCATTTGAATTACATTTTTATATTTATTGGCTGCAGCCACAAGAAGCTCCCCTTCATGAGGATTATGGCTGCACGGTTTTTCAAGGTAAACGTGTTTGCCGGCTGCCGATGCGAGCAAAGCGGCAGGAGCATGCCAGTGATCCGGTGCTGCAATTACTAGCGCATCAAGCTGTTTATCTTCCAGAGCCTTTCTGAAGTCAGGCTGAGCCATAGGTTTGGTGTTTTGTATCCCCGCAACCGTACTGATACATTTTTCGGCTGCACGCTTGTCCACGTCACAGATATAACGAATTTCACAATTCTTCTGAGCAGCAAAATTTGAAGAAAGTGCAAGTCCGCGACTATTAACACCCATCATTGCAACCTGAATGCGCTCATTTGCGCCCATAATTTTTGCATAACTGCTTGCACTAAAACCAGGCAGAACACCTCCAAATGAAATCGCGGCAGCGCCAGTAACTGTCTTTTTAATAAAATCCCGGCGGGAATCTGAATTTTTCATGTGTATATTAATTTATGGCGTTTAAGCCTTTGTTTAATTTTATTTTAATTCTCAGGAAAGCTCAAATATCATATTCACTTTTCCAGTATTGAGTTGTTTCGGTTTCGGCAGCTTTATTTCCCATATGTACAGCGATAGCCACATCCTTGCCGGTTCTGACATTGGAAGCAGGTTGCTTTCCAGTTAAGATACATTCTGCAAAATCGCGAAGGGCGTAAACCGTGGGGTCAAGCACCGGACTATCCTTGTGAAAATCAATTGGTACACCGGTACCACCCGGTGAAACCTCAAGAGTCGCACCTGTAACACCATCTACCGTTCCGGTGGTTTTATTTTTTGCTTCAGGATAAATAAAGGCCCTATCCCTTAATATTTCAATTGTACCCTTGGTTCCAAGGATACGAATGGAATAACCTTTGTACTCATTTGTAAGAATGGAAGTAACACTGGATTTTACTCCACCTGGATACTCATAAACCAGACGGATATTATCAAAATTGTCTCTTCCATCCTTCCAGAAATCAATTCCACCAAATCCGGCAACTTTAATAGGATGGCTGCCCTGAATCATATTCACCATGTCAATTTCATGAGCGCTGAGTTCAGACAGAAGCCCTCCGCAGTATTCCTTATACATCTTCCAGTTAATAGCACGCTCGGTTTTAGGATCAGTCACCGGTTGACGCCAGTCGGAATTTCGATTATACTGGCATTCATAATGAAATACCTTTCCAATCCATCCCTTGTCAATAATCTCTTTGACTTTATGGTACATTGAATAGTACCTGTATTGATGGCCCACCTGAAATACAAGCTTTGAGCTATCAACCAATTTCACCAGATGAAGAGTTTGTGGAATATCATAGGTCATCGTTTTCTCAACATAAACATGTTTCCCGGCCTTAAGAGCGGCTACAGCCATCGGAAAATGTAAATAAAGGGGTGTAGCAATAATTACTGCACGAACGTTTGGATCATCTATAAGTTTCTGATAATCATAGTATCCCTTGGCATCCTTATCGGCCACCCTCAAACCAGCCTTCAAATGATCCTCAACAATATCACAGCAGGCGACAAGCTCAATAGTGCGAACATTTGCCAGAGTTTGAGCAAGGCCCAGACCACGACTGCCAGTGCCAATCAGTCCAACCCGGACCTTCTCCGTTTGGGATGATTGAAGAAAATCAAGTCTATTAGACCCAAAAGCCGTAAGGCCTGTCAACGCCAAAGCACCGGTACTTATAAACTTTCTCCTTGACTGATTCTTATTTTTCATGAATAATAAATTTATCTGTTTTTCTTCGCTGCTCTGGCATAAATATCTGCCAAACTAATAGGAACCCCGCCTTTGCGTTTACTCTCATCTGCAGCTTCCATAAATGCACACATATCAAGAGTGTCTTCAGAACTTACAGGAACTACCCCTGTTTTGAAAAAATCTGTAATCTGTTTTAATAGCGGGTTATAGCCTCCATATTCACCAATCTGGACTGTTCCCTTTTCAGCGAATACTGTACCTCCATATCCAAGTTTTCCGGAACGAAGTCCACGGAAAGTACCAACCCTTCCATCATTCCAGGTACCAACAACAACATCCACCTCAGGTGAACTGATTCTTACCACCTGCTTGCAACCTGGACCCATTACTGTAAATAGTGACTCCACCCCATGGATTCCATACCAAAAAAGATCAGGGTGAGTACTCTCCAAATGACATGGACTAAAAGTTTCAGCACCCAGTACCTTTCCGTACTTTCCGCCAGCAATCTCTTGCGCCCCAACAGAATATCTTAGTGAAGAAGCAGAAAATACGCCCACATTAGCCTTTTTAGCTGCAGAAAATATGGCAGAAGCATCTGCAAGTGAAGCTGCTATCGGTTTATCAATAAAGAAGCGCTTACCCGCCTTTATAACCTGCAAGGCCTGTTCAAGATGTAAACGTCCATCATTGGTCTCCAACAGAACAAAATCAACTTTATCTAACAAACTGGCTATCGAGTCGGTAATTTCAACACCTAGTTTTTTTACATCCTCAATGTAACCGGGTATACGCTCATAACTACTTTTAATATCCTTGCTACCGTAAGGGTAAGCCGCTACGACCTTAAATCCACTATAATCCGGACTAGGGTTCGGGCCATTTAGGGCTTTAGTAAAAGCAATTACGTGGGAAGTATCTAAGCCGATGATTCCAACTCTGGTACCAACAGCAGCACTGGATTTTGATGAGGGGTAAAGGCTTTCAGCAAAGCTGTTTGCACCAATTCCAATTCCTGCAGCAGCAAGAGCTGTTGTTCTGATGAACATTCTACGGTTCTGATCTGTTTTCATATTTATAAAAAATTGTAATTATAATTTATACCATTCTAAGACGGTGTTTACTCCCGGTCTGCATATCGAAAAGTAAAATAAATAGCTCAATAATGCAAATAATGTGCTTAGGGGAGGTATATTGTTACTCTAGCTTCTTCATATGAGGCTTAATAGGAGTCATTTTTGGTACCAAAACCCTGAACATTAAAAACCAGGCCAGCAGATAAGCAGTTCCACAAAAAAGAAATAACAGATAATAACCGGTTTGAATATGTCCGGCCGCCTTGTAGTGATCAAGTAAATATCCCGCACTCTTTGCAACCATAATATTTCCAAAACCTCCGAACATTCCTCCAATTCCGATTACTGCACCGATTGAAGTTTTGGGGAACATATCTGAAACTGTAGTCATAATATTAGCCGACCAAGCCTGATGTGCCGACATTCCAATTCCAATAATGATTACCGCATACCACATATTAAATGATCCAGCCCATTGCGAGAACATAACCATTAGTGGGATGGTAGCATAAATAAGCATGGAGGTTTTACGGGATCTGACCATAGTCCAGCCCTTATTTTTGCTGAACCACATGGGTAACCATCCTCCAGCAATACTCCCGATTCCGGCGATCAAATAGACCACTGCAACAGGAAAGCTCACCTCAAGGCCTACTAATCTATATTCTGAAATTAAAAATGCCGGAAGCCAGAAAAGGAAAAACCACCATACACCATCGGAAAGAAATTTTCCTACAGCATAGGCCCAGGTTTGTTTATAGGTTAAAAGTTGCCTCCAGGGAATTACTACCTCAGTTTCTCCCTCATTTAGACTTGTTGTGGTTTCCTCATCACTATTTATATGCGCAAGTTCTGAAGCTGAAATCCTTTTATGCCGTTCAGGAGTTTCATAAAGCAGGAACCAGAAAATCAGCCATAGAAAACCAACAGCCCCGGTAAGTATGAAAGCCATTTGCCAGCTATAGGTTACAGCCAGCCATGGAACGAGCAGGGGAGCAATAACAGCCCCTATATTGGTTCCGCTGTTAAAAATACCTGTTGCAAATGCTCTTTCACGTTTGGGGAACCATTCTGCGACAACTTTAATAGCCGCCGGGAAATTACCTGCTTCGGTCACACCTAAAAATGCCCTTACCACTCCAAATCCAAAAGTGGTCTTTACAAATGCATGCATTACCGCGGCTATACTCCATAAAATAAGAGATACCGCATAACCCATTTTACTTCCAACCCTGTCAATAATACTTCCAACACCCAGCATTCCAAGGGCATAAGCTAACTGAAATGCTGCAACAACGTTAGAATAATCAGTTTCAGACCAATTAAATTCCTTTTCTAAATAAGGTTTCAATAGACTGATTACCTGACGGTCAAGATAATTGATGGTTGTGGCGAAGAACACCAGTGAGCATATCGTCCAGCGATAATTAGTCATTTTTTGCATGCAGATCAATAATTAAGCTCTTTCTATTCAGAGTGCCCGGTAAGCTTATGATTTAAAGTAATTCTTAGCGTTAAAGTAACAAATATTCTGAACCATTTGCCCCAGCCATTGAATATCGTTTGGCAATTCCCCGCTTTCAACATCATTACCAATCAGATTACACAAAATTCTTCTGAAATATTCATGCCTTGGATAGGACATAAAGCTCCTGGAATCGGTAATCATTCCAACAAAACGACTTAACAGGCCCATACTTGAAAGTGCGTTAATCTGATTGACCATCCCGAACTTCTGATCCAGAAACCACCAGGCCGATCCGAACTGGATTTTACCAGGCACGGTTCCGTCATTAAAATTGCCCGCCATGGTAGCAAACATCTCATTATCTGCAGGATTGAGATTGTAAATTATAGTTTTTGCAAGTCTGTTGGTAGAATCCAGCTTATTTAAAAATTTAGACATGCCTCGCGACTGTGAGAAATCGCCCATAGAGTCAAAGCCGGTATCGGGGCCAAGCTCTGTAAGTAACCTTGAATTATTGTTTCGGATAGCACCGAGATGATATTGCTGAACCCAGCCCTTTTCATGATCCCAATATGCCAGATTGAGCAGCATACAAGACTTAAACCTGAGAATTTCGATTGAACTCAGAGCCTCCTGATTGAGGATTTTGATAAATATTTGATCTATTTCAGCATCCGTATATTCTTCATAGCAGAGTTGCTCCAGGCCATGATCTGAAACCACGCAGCCATTCTTTGCAAAATGATCATGCCGGCTCTTTAAGGCATACAAATACTGCTCGAATGTTTTAATCTCATGTCCGGAAACAGACGCTAGTTTATGTATATAAGTATGAAGTTCTGGTAAATTATCTGCATTCATCGCCTTATCTGGTCTGAATGAGGGCCTAACCACTACTGAAAAGCCATCGGCTTTGATCTTCTGATGGAACGAAAGATCGTCAAGCGGATCATCTGTTGTACCGATGCTCTCAACCTTCATTCTTTCGATCATCCGGCGAATTGAGAACTCAGGTGTCTGAAGTTTTGCACTGCATTCATCGTAAATCTTTCTTGCAGTTGCAGGAGAAAGAATTTCGTAAATATCAAAATAACGCTGCAATTCGAGATGAGTCCAGTGATAGAGCGGATTCCGGAAAGTAAAAGGCACCGTTTCTGCCCATTTTTCAAATTTTTCCCAGTCGCTGGCATTACCAGTGATATACTTTTCAGGGATACCATTGGCCCTCATGGCACGCCATTTATAATGATCGCCATAGAGCCATATTTGAGTCAGATTTTCAAAATTTGAATCAGCAGCAATCTGGTCAGGGGGGAGATGACAATGGTAATCTATAATAGGTAAACCTGCGGCATAATCATGATAAAGACTTTGCGCAATTGTTGATTCAAGAAGGAAATCCCGGTTTAAAAATGCTTTCATTTGCTTTATTAGACGAATGTATGGTATTATCCCCAATTCATTCTAAAGCAATATCGTAAAATTTTATTGATCCTGAACCCGATTCAGGACAAGTTTAGAGATTCCAATTCGCCCGGCTCTTACAAGAATGGCAGTATTCGGCCAGGTCTTCAATTGAGGGGAAGTATGGCGATTTAGCTGAACGAAGCAAGCAATTTAATCTCGTTGCGGTAAAGAATAATTTTCTTGTCGTTTTCCAGCTGCTTCAGGAGCCGTGAAATCACCACACGGCTGGTCGCCAATTCATCTGCAATCAGTCCGTGGGATGCCTTAATCACACTTGAACCACTCAAACGCTGTTTCTCTTTCAGATATCCAATCAGACGTTCGTCGAGCTTGTGAAAAGCAATGCTTTCAATCGATTTTAACAGTTCAATAAATCGCTCATTGAAGCTGCGCATGATATAGTTCTTCCAGCTTGGATAGGTACAAAGCCAGTCATCAAGCTTAACATGCGGAATCGCGATCAGCTCAACATTATCCTCGGCAACGGCTTTGACCTCACTTTTTTTTGCTTCAAGGCAACAACTGTAAGCCATGGAACAACTCTCGTTGCTTGACAGATAATAAAGCAAAATCTCATTTTCTTTCTCATCTAATCGATAAACCTTCATTGTCCCTTTCAGGACTATAGGCATCATCCTGACATATTTACCATAATCCATAATCAGATCACCTTCTTTAAAGGTTTGAAGGATCCCAAACTGCTGTATTTCCTGTATTAGCTGGGGTTCGAAAATACTCTTGAATATATCCAGATTTGCAATCATTAAAAATGAAAGTTTAGAACAAAGTTAGACTGTACCATATTTACTTTATTGATAATTAGTCCGCTGTTGCCATAGGTTTCACCATTATTTAATTTGGCAACGAGCAGGAGCTGAGCTTCAAGCCCCTTTAAAGTATTTGTAAAGGTATATCTAATATCCGTATTTATCTGTGTATATGAAGGCATTCCATACTTATTCAGTGCATAATTCTTTGTATCAGGCAAATGATAATAGCCGGCTGCAACAGAAGTTTTGAACCCCGATTTTGGGAAGCTATAATTCACTTTAGCCATTACTGCATCCAGATCTCCGAATCCTTCATTTCGTTCGCGCGGTAGAAAAGTAAAGAATGGATCTCTACCCCATTCCCGTGGGACTAAATAACGCCCCTGAGCTGTGATACGGTTATAGTTTAGAGAAGTCTCCAATCCCTTATTTTTCCAGGCTAACTTTGCTCCGAAACTCAATGAATTTGCTCCTTTTGAAAAATATGTTTCCGATTGATTTATATTACCCCCATTATTTATAGCATCCTGTTTAATAGCCTGTGCCGAAGCTATCAGACTTGAATTTCCTTTGAGAGGAAAAGAGATGTCGGTTTGTAACATAGCCGTGTTAAATACATTCTCTGTGAGCATATTCCAAGCCTGAAGCTTTGCCCTTTTGTTTATTGCCGTAGTCACACCTAATAATGCTACACCCTTACTATGTATTTGTCCGCTGTAAAGTGATGGAGTGCCATCAGGATTCAGACCGGCAGAATAAATACCGATTGTTTCTCCTACGCCAAACCATTTGGTAGTACTTCTTGGAGAAATACTGTATAACCAACCTGCTTCAATTTTAGTTCCTTTAATTTCATTTATCTCTGCCCATAGCCCCTCCACTCCTGTTGGGCGCATCCGGCCGTCCTGAAGATTAATAAATGGAGTGTTCAGCAACTGACGACCAAAAATCAGGGAAGATTTCTTATAATTATATTTCAGGTAAAGTTCTTCTAAACGATCTATATCTTTCTTATTAGATGGATCCTCCAGATCAAAAAGACCAATTTCATAACGATTATACTGCCCGCTTTGCGGATCAGGAATCGTCATGTCTGAAGAACCAATATTGAAAATATAAAAGCCGCTGATCCCGAACTGTAAATTATGAAATTCTGCAGTTTCGAACCGTAAGCCCCCACCGGCTGCATTTGCATAATAATCAGTTAAATCTTTTTCATTCAGGGTTATCATATTGAAATATCTGAAATGACCCTGCACACTTCCATTTTTGAAAGCACCTAATAGGGACTTGCTGTCTGCAGAGTCCTTCCCCTTGCCTTTATACATTTCAGGACGCTCAGAAACTTCCTGATGCTGGGCTAAAACAGCAATTGGAATCAGGAAAAATAAGAGCAAAGGGATTCTATATATGAAATTTTTCATATTCAAAATGTTAAAATAAGATGATTTAAAAGAGTTTTAGAGTTTGATATAGCTCCAGCCTTCCTGCTGTTTTTTAGCTATTTCCAGCACTCCGGAAATAACAGTCCCTGCACCGGAAACTAACTGGTCGGGTGTAATTTTTCTTTTTTTCATTGCAAACTCACAGGCAACAAAACTGACTCCCTTATCGGCATAAGCTTTGATCTCCTTTTGAACAACTGACGTACTTTTTACCAGCATTTCTAATCCGCCACCATGGCAAACTACCTCTACCTGTATATCAGGTGCCACTCCAAAATAGTTCTTCAATTGAGACATCAGGGTTTGATGAATAACCGTGTCGGCTGAAGTAAGCTGGAATACAATCTTAAGTCCTTTATAGGCATCGGCACGTGGATCCTTAGAAACACTCTGAGCATTGATACTATTTGAGAATGCAAATAACACAAGGATAAAAAGGAGTTTTTTCATTTTTATATTTTTGTTTTTTAATGGCTATGAAGCTTGCATGAGCTTATATTCATGTCGTTTTGTGAGTGATACGCTCATGCAGGTTTCATTTGTTTGAAATTAATATATTTTCTTAAATATTAAATTTATTAACGAAACTGATAATCAACTCCAGTAACCTGAGTCAAAAGTGTTTGAGAGGCATCTAAAGCCTTTGCAGACATTGGCGGACTTGGAGTTACCGGTGAATTTACACTTAAATATTCTTTTAAAACAGAGTGTAAGGTAAATGCGGTATTCATCGGGTTGACAACGCCCCTCATCCTGCAGAGCATATCTTCAGGATCTCCTTCACGTTCACATGCACAAATCCTATAAGTCTTAGCCAAATCTAGTGGCATACCGTTAACCTCCACATCTTTAACTCTCCGACCATTCTCCTCAAAAGCCATAAAGCTAATTTTCATGCCTTTGAACTTGATTACCCAACCGCCAAGCCGCTGTGAAGCATCTTTGGCAAAAACATTATTTAGTTCTTTTTCAAGCCAGTCGAAAATTTGTTTACCCGTAACAGAACCTGTTCGGACCACACTATCCACTGGGAGCATGTCAAAAATATATCCATTTGTAATTGGGATATTCCCCGTTTTATCAGGACTGGCATTCGGCGGACAGAATCTAAAACCGTTGGATAAAACAATATCAGCTTCTTTAATTTTCCACTTTAAGGCATCCAGAATCAAAGTATCTATTGTGTTTTCAATTACAAAATAACGATATAGTGGTAAAGTACTATAGCCGGCAATATGATTGATATCGTTCTCGAAAGGCTGTTCATGAATATCTATCAGTTTAGAAATCTCCTTATCAGCTTTATATTTTTTTGAATCAATTTCAACCAGCGAATAGGTGTCCTGAATAACCTTTCCATCCTTTATCCGGAGCTCAAGTTTTCCAACAAAAGAACCAAAAGCTCCCGGTTCAACTACCTTTGAATAGCGACACTGAATCGGTTTTCTTACCCTTTCATGCGTATCGCCACCGAGAATATAATCAACACCCTCACATTCAGGCAGATTAGCCAAATGAATCTGTTGGGATAATCCAAGATGAGAAAGCAATAAAACATAGGCACATTGCTCCTGGTTACGTAAAACATCTATGTAGTGAGCCAGATTTTCTTCAGGTTTGGTATAGATAATTCCTTTACTGTAACCTGGCGACTGACGGATAGGAACCAGGGGATCAGTATATCCGAGGAAGCCAATTTTTACACCTCCTACGTTCCATACATGATAGGGCTGAAAAATCAATTCACCCCTTTTACCATTCCCAAGATCATGATACATATTGGCACAAACTTTCGGTGCATTTAATGCCCCCAATAAAGTCTGCATGGCCTTTTTGTGATAAATTACCTCCCAGTTACCCGGCAAATAAAGGTCGTAACCCAGTTCATTTAAGACCGGAACCATTGCTTTCCCAGTGGTTTTTACAGATAGTTCACTACCCTGAAACATATCTCCGGTATCAATAATAAAGGTATTTGGATTCCTTTTCTTCTCTTTTCTAAGGTATGTTGCCAGATTAGCATAACCTCCTGTCTTCCGAAATACAGCCTGCTCATTTTCCCAGAAAAGTTCATCATGCGGATGAACCTGACAATGCACATCGGTAGTTTGCAATATTGAAAGGGTAAATTCACCATCCTTTTCTGCAAGTGCAAGACTCCCTGAAGCCTCGTTTGCAATCGCAAAAAGAGGATTCGCAGAAACCAGAGCAGCACCGGCACTCATCGCACCCACTTTTCTTAAAAAGCCCCTCCTGTTATTTTCCATATTACTTGATTCGGGAATTCTAATTTTAGTTTTAAATTTTAGCGGCTGAATTCTTTTTTACAGATTCTGCACTCTTCTTTTGTTCTTCCGCTATGGGTTTAAAGGGTCCTAACTTATGTTGTTCTTCAGTAAACTTGTCTGAATAAGGACCAAAAGGATGATCTATCGGCTTTTTTGATTTATCTGGCCAATCTGTTGGAACGTTAATGTGTGGACGTGGTTGTGAATTAATATAGGCAGCAACATCCCAGGCTTCTTCATCACTCAATATCGGGTTTTCATAAGTAGCACCTTGCGGCATATTATCCCTCACATATTTGGCAAAGTTTGAAATGCGGTACAAACCTGCACCATCATTATAACTGTTCTTACCCCAAAGTGGAGGGAAAGCATACTCTGTTTTATCAGAGTTCAAAAATCCTGCACCATCAGACTGGTGGCAGCTCTGACATTTTGAAGTATAAACTGCCTTTCCCTTATTCGGATCGGCAGCCCTGTCAAGATATGCCAGGTCTCTGAAACCAGAGCCAGCAGCCTTTTCACCCTTCTTCACATTGGTGCCGAGAAAATTAAGGTAGGCAACAATAGCCTTCATTTCTTTACTTTCTGTATCTAATGCCGAACCGTTTAAACTCCTCTCAAAGCAGTCATTAACACGTTTTTCAACACTTTCCTCTGTTCCGCTCCTTGCCCTGAACTTTGGATATAATGAGGCTACAGAACCATAGTTATTAGCAAATACCGCTGTCCCAGCCTTCAAATGACAGTTCTGGCAATTCATCCCATTACTGATCTGCATTACAGAACCATTTGGCCCCAGATATTGAGCTGTATGAGCAATAAGCTCCTTTCCGTACTCAACCTCCGATTTTTGTTGAGCATCAGTGATCGTGCTGACATCTGGTGCAATCCAAAATTCCTGAACCACTGATTTTACTTCGGCGACAACAGACGCTGCATCCTCAAGCTTAACTTTTGGTCTTTTTGGCAAATTGATCAGATAATAGCCCAATGGGAGGGCAACTATTATAACAACCAATAGTACCATTAAGTTAATCAGCTTTCTTATAACTGAAAGCAGATCCTTAGTTACATCGCCATCATCATGCTTCTTAGACATAAGCCTTATTTTTAGTGAGGTAATTTATTCTTGATTAGTCCGTACAGGTAAGTTCCAACTATAGCAAAGAAAAACACGATTGCCATAGCCCAATAACCATAACCGATATTCACTATCATTGGTCCCGGACAAGCACCGCTCAAAGCCCAGCCGAGTCCGAAGATCGAACCCCCAATAAGGTAACGTACAACAGATTTTTCTTTCGGATTAAACATAATCGGGTTGCCATGATAATCTCTCATACGAAACCTTTTGATTAAAGCTACACCCGCTACACCCAGGGTAACTGCAGTTCCAATAATTCCGTACATATGAAAAGCCTGAAAGCGGAACATTTCCTGAATCCTGTACCAGGAAACTGCCTCAGATTTCGTCATCACGATACCGAAAACTATACCCAGCAATAAAAATTTTATAAACTTCATATCTTAAAATATTAAAGGAAGAAATAAATAGGTCATCAGTAAACCCCCGATAAAAAAGCCCATTACTGCTATCAATGATGGAACCTGAAGATCTGATAAACCGCTGATGGCGTGTCCGGAAGTACATCCCCCGGCATAGCGGGATCCAAATCCTACCATTAAACCTCCAAAAGCCAGAAGAAGGAATCCTTTAATGGATAAAACTGCATCAAGTCCAAAAAGTTCGGCAGGTTGCAGGGATTCAGGAGCAGCAATTCCCAGTTTGGATAAATCCTGAATTGTTGCCTCAGAAATCAGAACAGGAGCATCCGTAGACAGGAATTCTCTGGCGATGAAACCACCTAAAATTGCTCCTACAAGAAATACCAGATTCCATATTTGTGCTTTCCAGTTGAAATCAAAAAATTTAGCTGATTTGCCCAGACCTGCAGCTGCACAGATCGTTCTTAAATTTGAAGAAAATCCGAAGGATTGTCCGAAATACAATAAAAAGAACATGATAGCTGCTATCATTATCCCGGAGAACCACCATGACCATGGTTGTAATATAAATTCCATTATCTTTTTTTAGTTGTTTAGGTGAAAGGAAATAATCGGCTTGAAGAGATGATTAATCAATTTTTCTGTCGCACTCTGATGGAATAATCCACCTTTACCATGTGTACCAATACAAACGATATCCATATTGATCATCTGGTTGAAATGTACAACTCCATTCTCCACATCTTTATCATTGATCAGGTGACACTGGTAATTTGAAATACCATTTAATTCAGCGAACTGGATCATTTGAGCTTCAACTTTTGCCTTCTCCGCATCTACACTTCCTGAAGTGATTTGCAGCAGGTGCATTTTAGGATCAAATGCTTTGATCAGTTTCTGCATTAATACAAGATTTTCTTTTGCCGGCTGACTAAAGTTATGTACCAGCAGAATATTCCGGATCTGAAGGTCAGAGCGATCACACATCAAAGAAAGTAAAGGTGTATTAGATTTACGGGCTATGATCTGTGTTTCTGAACCCGAAAGCTTTTCCTTCAAACCGCTGGCACCTTTGGTCCCCATCACGATCAGATCGAAATGATTAGATTCTGTAAACTTTAAAATCGCATCGGTAGTTTTACCAAGTACCAGGTGGGTATTTATATGATCGCCATACAATACTTTCAGATTTGCAAGCTTTCTTTCCGCAATATCTTTCTGTTTTGTTACGAAATTAACATCAATTTCACCACAGGTTTGAATATTTCCGGCTGAATCCAATGTCACGGTATCAGGCACATTCAAGACATGCAAAAAATGAATATCAATTGCAGTTTTCTCTTCAAGTCTTTGGACCATCAGGTAAGCAAATTCTGCCTGAACAGAAAAATCTGTTGGAATTATGATTTTTAGTGTCTCCATTATGATCAGATATTAAATTAATTCATTGAAACATTTTGCCAGGCACCTTGATTCTCAATATTTGAAATACCCGATTGTAAAAGGATACTTCTCGCAATATTGGCTCTGTTACCACTTCTGCACACCAAAATGACTTTATCAAATTGACGCAAATTATCGATATAGGTTTCAATTTTATCAAGAGGATAATTTACACTGCCATTTGCATGTCCATCCAGATTGAACTCATCTGTTGTTCTTACATCTACTACTATTGTCTTCATTTTAAATTTTTATTGTTCTTAAATTAATTCAGTCTGGTGTTTAAAACAGTAAACCGATACTTTAATACTCAAAATTAACTTACAAACTGATTCACAATTTCTACAGTACCGCCATTCACAACATTTGCAAATCCGTTTTGTTCCAGAAAAGATTTTGCCTGTGAGCTTCTGTTACCGCTTCTGCAAAAAACAATGATGTGCTTCTTGTTTTTGAATTTTGCCAACTGGGATGGTATGCTGTCCAGAGGAATATTTACAGAACCTTTTACATGATTCTGAGAAAATTCACGTGGAGATCTGACATCAACCAAATATGCCCCATCATTTATAATTCCGGTCAAATCCTGCTTTGCAGAACCTCCAAATAGCCAACTCAATATACCCATGATCTTATTTTTAAACTGTAAACTTTTTAATCACTCCAACTAATCCGTTCTTCTGAACGACACCACTTTGCCGCCACAATACTTTTCCCTGTTTAAATAATATGAGGGTTGGAACACCCTGCACCTGGTATGTTGCAGCGGCCTGGGGATTTTTATCGACGTCAACTTTCAGGATACTGACAGCATCTCCTACTTCTTGTTTAACATCTTTTAATATTGGTGCCATAACCTTACATGGTCCGCACCATTCTGCAAAAAAATCAACAAGCACGGGCTTGTCCGATTCTATTAATTCATTAAATGTCATGGCTGTTTATTTAAATCTTCATAGCTTATTTCTTTCGATCCGGTATCGTTTTTGGCAGGAGGAGCAGCACAGGTACCTGCATCGCAACAAGAGGCATTAAAAACGGCCATTCCTGTAAAAAGTAAACCCATCAGACCAAACAATATATCTGCAGCCATCACTGCCTGAACCAAAATCACCAGTCCAATTCCCAAACGAAGAAATCTGATGATGTTCCAGTTACTAAAAATTATCGCTTTCATGTGAATCTGTTGTTATGCTAAATTATATAACAAAAGTAAGGACTGCTGGCTGCGATCTTAGTAACAAAGGTTACAAATGAAAATCTCAGTTTCAGCTTTTATCGTGCGGGATATAATTCCCGATATGTTTGCGGTTATTTCTGAGTTTCCGCTTTTGATGATAAAACCTGTAAAGGCCAATAAAAAATATCAGCAAAGCGATTATCCAGAAAGCGATTTCCAGATACCATCCGTAGCTGAGGTTTAACAGGCTGTTTAACGTCATGCCTGCGATAGCAAAATATAACGATGTTCTCACAAAAGCCAGCAGGGTTCTGTCAATTGCCATATCAGTCCTTTCAATCGCCAGATTTTCACGGAGGATAATATCCTTATTTAGAACTTCATTCAATTTCATAGGCCTTTGTCAATATACCGGGACGCAATAATCACTGTTCCAGAATAGTTTATTTGTACAGCACATCCGCCGGTTCGCTATCATTCCTGCTATGGCTGTTATGGCAGCCACAATGAAAAGGGCATTGACAATTCCAAAGGCATCTGCTAATATCCCACTTAAAAATGCAAATTGATATCTGTTTTTATGTAAACCCTGCATAATTCAATTTAAGCATAAAATCAAAACCTCAGACTTATTATTAATTAAAGGGAGGTATTAAAAAACACCTCCCTTTGAAAATTTAGAAAGATATATCAACAGATCAGGCAGGCATCACCTTACTCTGGCAAACAAAATCTGTTTTCGGAATATTGGTACCACTGATTGCTCCAAATCCACCGGCAATTTCAGTGAAGTTTCTGTAACCTCTTGCCTGAAGAATTGATGCAGCCATCATACTGCGGTAACCACCAGCACAGTGTAAGAAGAAATGCTGTTTAGGATTTACATCTTTAATCCATTCATTTATATAGGCCAAAGGTCGGTTGTATGCATTATCCACATGTTCGGCTGCATATTCGCTTTCTCTGCGTATATCAAATACCAGATCCTTTTCAAGTCTGAATTCATTTGCAAACTGCTCAGCAGTAATACGATCAACCACATCAGCTTCTTTTCCTGAATCTAACCAGGCTTTGAATCCACCCTTCAAATGTCCCAGAATATTATCAAAACCTACACGGCTCAAACGGGTAACTGCTTCTTCCTCATTTCCTTCATCAGTAACCAATAGTATTGCCTGTTTAACATCTACAATCAGTGCTCCAACCCAAGGAGCAAAATCGCCGCCAAGTCCAATATTTACAGATTGCGGGATAAATCCTTTATAGAAAATCGTATTATCTCTGGTATCCAGAATCAGTGCATCCGTATTTTCAGCTGCTGTTTCAAACTCATCAGGGCTCAGGGCTCTCATGCCATTATTTAAAACAGTATCAAAGCTTTCGTAACCCTTCTTATTCATTGCTACATTTAGACCAAAATATGCAGGAGGAGGAAGAAGACCCTCAGTAACAGCTTTCACAAAAGATTCCTTATCCGGCTGATTCAATGCATAATTTACCCGCTTTTGGTTACCCAAAGTATCCACAGTTTCCTTCATCATATTTTTACCGCAAGCACTACCGGCACCATGAGCAGGGTATACTATTACATCATCGGCTAAAGGCATTATTTTAGTATTAAGGCTATCATAGAGTAAACCGGCAAGTTCATCCTGTGTCATATGTGCTGCCCTCTGGGCAAGATCCGGACGACCTACATCACCCAGAAACAGTGTATCACCACTGAAAATACAATGGTCTTTTCCTGTTTCATCTTTCAACAGAAAAGTTGCACTTTCCATCGTATGCCCCGGAGTATGCAAAACCTTAATGGTAATATCACCTACCTTAAATTCCTGCCCGTCGCTTGCAGAAATACATTCAAATTCGCAGGCTGCATTAGGGCCATAAACAATCGGAGATCCTGTTTTCCTGCTCAGATCAACGTGACCGCTGACAAAATCGGCATGAAAATGAGTTTCAAAAATGTATTTTAGTTTAACCCCATCCCTGCTAAGTCTGCTAAGATAAGGCTCCACCTCACGCAGTGGATCTATAATGGCAGCTTCGCCATTGCTGGTGATGTAATACGCACCTTGTGCCAAACATCCGGTGTAAATTTGCTCTACATTCATTTTGTTAATTTTGATACTACAAAAATCGTGAATATTAGCAGTCATAACGGTAACATTTGTTGCAAATAAAAAATTCGCCGGAAATGAATCCGGCGAATCCTAACACTCACCTTAAAGAACCCACGATTATGAAACTAATGGTTCCCCTCTATTCACCCACTCATTAATACCACCTGAATAATTGGCGATATTAGTAAAGCCATTTTTCACGAGAATTGAGTAGCCAATTGCGGCCCTGTCTCCACTCTGACAGTGAATCAATACCTTTTTATCCTTACTGATCTTATCCAGATTCTGAGGTAATGTTCCCACAAATACATTATCAGCATTCAATATATGCCCTGAATTGTATTCGGTAACACCTCGCAGATCTACAATTTGAACATCCTCTTTCATCAGCTTTTTAGCTTCTTCAATTGAGATTACATTTGCTTTTTCCAGTTTCCCGCCAGCTTCTGTCCATACTGAAGTTGATGGAACATATCCATAGATATTGTCCAGACCAATACGCATCAGTTTTCTCGTTAGATCATCCAAATTTGATTCATCAGCAAGGATGATAAACTGCTCCTCATAATTCAGAAACCAACCGGCCCATGTCGCAAAAGAGTTATTACCTTGGATATTCATGCTGCCCGGAATAAATCCTGCAGCAAAATCAACTTTATCTCTTGCATCCAGTACTTTCATACCTTTATCCATCGCTTCTTTTAAATCTGAAGCCGATAATTTCTTCAATACAGGCACCTCTGTCAACAATGGACGATCAACTTTATTGAGTTTCTTCATCATTGCGAAATACTTTGGTGGTTCTGGCTGATCTGCTAAAAGATACTGAACGAACCCCTGCTCGTCATTGTCGTATTGCAATGCCCAGTTTCTTACCTTTTCATAACCAACTGTTGTACTTGGTACTGCCCCTAAAGCTTTTCCACATGCTGATCCTGCACCATGTCCCGGCCATACCTGAATAAAATCTGGCAATGCTGAGAACTTATTGACCGACTTAAACATTTCTTTGGCTCCGGCATTCATTGTACCTACCATGCCCGCAGCTTTTTCCAGCAAATCAGGACGGCCGATATCACCAACGAAAACGAAATCTCCGGTAAATAACATCACCGGCTCCTTTGATGCAGGAGTATCTGTTAAAAGGAAACTGATACTTTCGGGAGTATGCCCCGGAGTATGCATCACCTCAAAAATCAAATTACCCAGCTTTACAATCTGCCCATCCTTTAATCCGATATGATCAAACTCGTACTCCCATCCCTCACCACCTTCGTCTGAAAGGTACATATCAGCACCGGTCAGCTTGGCCAGTTCACGTGCGCCGGAAAGGAAATCAGCATGGATATGCGTTTCGAAGATATGAGTGATCTTCATGTTGTTTGCCTGGGCAATTTCCAGGTAAGTATCCACATCACGCTTCGGATCAATAACTGCGGCTACTCCGGCTTTCTGACAGCCGATGAAATAACTTGCCTGTGCAAGGCTCTTATCATAAATGTGTTGAAAAAACATATTTTCTAATTTTAAGATTTGAATTAATTGGTTAGTTTTTTTCTTTGAATTTCTTGTACAAATGTCGGGACTAATCAATCGGCAGTCGGTAACATTGGTTACAATCAACAAAAGAAGAACAGCTTTATTTTTTCTCCAGAATTACAAATAATTCTGAATCCGCACGTTTGGAGAAAGAATTATAGCAAGACTCAAAGGTTCTGAAATTAAAGGCATCTCCAAATAGTGTCAGATACTCCGCGTCTGTTCCTCCAAATGGTGGCCCCTGTGTTTCAAACTCTTTATTAAATAATACTCCTGCAAGTTTTCCGCCTTTAATAAGAAGGCCTTTCATTGCTTCTGCATAATTTTTACGCAATTTCGGGTCGAGGGCACAGAAAAAGGTTTGTTCCAGAATCAGATCATACTCAGCTCTGTGAGTAAAGAAATCACCCAAAATTATCTTGATATTCTGGTTTGATCGAAATTTAGATTTTAATCTTTTTACAAGTTCAGGAGCGATATCAATTATAGTAATGTTTGTAAAACCCATCTCCAGTAAATATTCTGCCTCATATGAGTTGCCGCATCCCGGAATGAGAATCCTCAGATTTTTATCAGTTAACTGATCTATGTAGGTTTTTAATGGAGGAGAAACGTGACCCAGATCCCAGCCGGTGTCATTTAATCGATAACGTTCATTCCAAAAGCTTTCGTTCAGATTTGAGTCCAGGTTCATGTGAGCTTATTTATTTTTATCCTAATGACCTCCTCCGGCTGATGGAAAGAATAATTCTTTTACAAAGATGTAAATACCCATTACCAGAACGAACCAGCCAAAAGATTTTTTCAGCTTTTCTCCGCTGATTTTTTTAGCCAGATAAATACCAATAAATATCCCGACTACCGCCAGACCTGTAAATGTTCCTAGCAACTTCCAGTCGATCAACTGATCACCCTGAATATCTCCAATAAAACCAATTAATGATTTTGCAGCAATGATAAAGAGGGAAGTTCCTACTGCAAGTTTCATTGGCATACGAGCCAGAAGTACTAATGCAGGGATGATTAAAAATCCACCACCGGCACCTACCAAACCAGTGAGTAAACCTACCAAAGCTCCTTCAAGTAGAATTAGTGGATAATTATATTGTAGTGGTGTATCATCTGCTTTATCACAATCAATACATGGCCTGATCATACTCACAGAAGCCAGAATCATGACAATGGCAAACAGAACCATTATACCAATGGATTTGGTAATAACCAATGATCCAATTGTGAATAGTTCAGATGGAATTAATGGTACCAGCCACATGCGGGTCAGATACACTGCTGCAATGGATGGAATTCCAAAGATCAGAACAGTTGTAAAATCTGCCTTTTTCTGTATTGCACTTTGAATACCTCCAACAAAGGCGGTCGAACCGACTATAAACAGCGAATAGGCTGTAGCAAGAATAGGATTAACGCCCATAACATAAACCAGAATCGGTACTGTGAGTATGGATCCACCGCTTCCTATTAAGCCCAATGAAACTCCTACGAGTACTGCCAAAATATAACCTAAAATCTCCATAATGTCTTTTTACTTGCACGCAAAGGTCTTAATAGCAAACCCGATTTATGGTTACAAAAGTTACATTTAGCAATAATAGGAAAATTAATATCGCAAGTAGAATTGATTTTCATAGAGTTCCTGAGAGCTTTTCACTGAAATCCATTCACCAAGAGCCATTGAAAGAGCCCCCGCCATCAGTCCGGCAAGACCAGTTAACAAGACTTCACTTTGACCGCTGGTTGCGCCTGCTATTCCCATCACCAGACTGAAATTTGAAACCAGTCCGTCGTTCCCTCCAAGTACTGCTGCTCTGAGCGCATTACCACCAACAGACCTATGCCTCTTTTCAAACCTGGCAAGATTAGAACCAGAAATATCCTGATGATTATTTAAGATATTTTTAAGAATCGTTACATGCGAAATATCGGATAGAGAGGGGCTTGTATTACTTTTCCTCTTAACTTTCACAATGGAAGATGAAATGCTTTTTTCGGTATCCAGTAATACCCCAAGTATATAATCATACCCGAATATTTTACCAATTAAGCCGGTATCGACCTCTGTTTGAATATTTTTAAGATTGATCATAAGATATTCAAAGGTAAATGAGATTGATAATTAAAACTAATAAGGCAATTTATAGAAAATAATGGCTGTTTTAACAGACTATCTATTTAGGGTTTTCTAATCAATATTCCAAAATGAATTAGGTTGGAATCTGAACCAAATATCTTTTTGGAATCTCGGCACCCGCCACATAATTAAGCTTGCCTATCTTACACATCTGATACACATTGATCCTAAAATCAGGGCAGGTACTGACAAAGCAATAAGCCTCAACCTGGGTAAATCCATAAGTACTAACCAGCCAATCCATCATAAAAACTGTTGCCTGGTGGACTGCATCTTCAAGTGGTCTGAATGCATGAATTGCAATAATAGAATCTGGGGTTTCGATTCGGATTCCCGGAGAACGCTTTCCCTTAATCACCTCAAATGAAAGCCGAACAGTTGCCTGTGTTTCTGCTGCAGTTCCGGTAAATTCTGTATCCCCCTGACTAGCGTGTACATCACCCAGATAGAAAAGTCCACCGGGATGATAAACCGGAAGAAAAATCTTATTCCCGGGTTTAAAATCACGAATATCAAGGTTTCCACCCCAATCGCCCTGCCCATCCAGACTGTTTGCTACATCCCTGTCTGGTGCTACTCCCAGCGTACCAATAAATGGAGTAATGGGCCAGGAGATCTTATCATTAAAATGAAGAGTTCCATCAACTGTAGTCCCGCTTGGGCCCGGACTATGATCAAAAACCATGGTATTGTATTCCCCAGAGAGTTCGTTCCAGCGGGAGGATTCACCCAGTGGCCCGCGGTTTGGACCTACAGCAATCCAGGAAGTCTTTTCAACTTCAATTTGATGAATCTTCACAACCAGTGTATCACCCCGTTCGAGACCATCAATGAAAATCGGTCCGGCAATGGGATTTACCAGTGGTGGTGTGCGGTCAAATCCCGGGCGATTCGCAGGTATGGCTTTATCCGCAGAACTTTTAAAAAAACCAATACCAGCATCCCAGGTTTCAATTTCAAATTCTTCGCCCGGATTAACATGGACTAAAGGAGTATCCGAATAATTGAAAGCAAATTTTTTCGCCTGTTCACGGAGGATCTTTTTCATGGCCTTAGATTAAATTTTCAGTAAATTAAATGAAATATCAGTAAATCTGAGCACTAAAGAATGAATTCAGGATTTGAATTTAAAAAACTATAGGATTTCAACAAAAGATGGGGTGGTAAGGTGGATTTAAATAGTTATGATACATCACTTAGTCTTCATTTCCAATACACTTGTCCAGTTTTCAGGAGCACCATTCTGATTGAAATATAAACACTCTGCCGCAATATTGAGTGCTATCTAAGCATGTTGATTTTAAAAGCAGGATCTTAACGGATCATGTCAAATATCAGGTATTGGAAGCACCGAAATTCTTATCATTTTTTGACTACCCTAAGTCTTTGATAGATAGAATTGTTATTTGTTTTAATTAATAGTTAATGTATATTTAATTTGGGTTCATACGCTGGGGTAATATGATTAATTTTATTTCTGCAAGTATTTTAATTCATTCGTTTACTTCTATGATTTGATGCCTGGCCTTGAACTGGCACTCGCAGCCAGGGAAAGGGTATCAGGTTTGATATTTATCTGAGATAATTATGAGCAGGTTGTACCTAAATATGAATGTAAACCAAAGAAGCTGAATGTTCAACGTTTATCATTCTGTTACCCAAGCCAAAGAAATGAGTTCAACCCTATTGCAAATTGGTGTAAAAGATAATGTCGATGGCATCCCGCAAAAAGTTTTAGATAAAATTTTCCAACCTTTCTTTACCACCAGGCCATTAGGCGAAGGAACAGGCCTTGGCTTGAGCCTGAGCTACGACCTTGTGAAAGCACATGGCGGCAAAATAAAAATTGAAACCAAAGAAGCCCGCCCGCCCGCCCGTGCCGGTTCGGACGGGGATGACCCGTTCGGACGGTGAAGGCTTGAATTTATACTTGAATTACCCTTAAACAAATAGGATAATGAAAAAAATTGCAGGTCTGTTCCTTTTATGCTTTTTGTCACAGCAGGTCTTTGCACAGAGCAATCATCAATCCATTATTGACAGTTTAAAGCAGGCAATTTCCACAGGCAATAATGACACAGCTACCGTACTTTCAATGGTAGAATTGGCTGACCAATATAAGTTCTCAAATGTTGACTCTGCTTTGTTTTATGGACAGAAGGCCTTTGTGGTATCACGAAAACTAAAATTTTACGAAGGGGAATATAAATCCCTTTTTATATTGGGATATGCACTTTCGATGACAGGTAATAGCACAAGGGCTTTGGAACTGGAGTTGAAGGCCTTGCGGATCACTGAGAAATACAATTTTACGATTGGCCGTGGGCAAATACTTAATAGGCTTGGCATAATATACAGGTCAGCAGGAGATTTTTCCTCATCACTGTTTTATCATAAAAAGTCATTGCAGCTGTTCAACTCATCTCGTAATTACAATATGGCGGTACCGGCAGAAGTATATCTTGGGATGACCTATCGCGCATTGAATGTACTGGACTCGGCTTTATTTTATAGCCTCAGAGCAGACAAAAAAATTAAACAATATGGTGATTCGACAATGAGTTGTCCAAATTTAATTACGCTGGGGAGAATTCAATTAGTTAAAGGTAATGTACAGCCTGCACTCAATTATTTTCAACAAGCCCTGTCGGATGGTTATTTAATAGATCAATATTTTTTTACTTCTATAGCAAACATTGAAATTGCAGAGATCTATCAACAGGCTGGGCAACGTGATTCTATTATTTATTATGCACAAAGGGCTCTTGATGATGCGCAAAAAAACGGCAGTGGCCTTTCAATTGCTGAGGTCAGTATTTTTTTGTCTTCGCTACACGAAAAAAGCAACCTGGAACTTGCACTTCGTTACCACAAAATGGCAGTGGCGGCTTTAAAGAAAACAAACAAACTAGACAATCTAAATGCCATTAAGAACCTGATGGCATTTGATGAAGAAGAGCGACAGTTCGAAATGGCAACCACAAAGGCTTCCTATCAAAATAAGGTCAGACAATATGCATTAATAACTGGTTTAGGTATATTCCTTTTGATTGCGTTTTTTTTATACCGTAACAACAAGCAAAAACAAAATGCGAATGCATTGTTACATCATGAAAAAGAGGAGGTCAACACACAAAAACTTAAAGCTGAAGAAGCACTTTCCGAACTTAAATCGACCCAAGCCCAACTCATCCAATCAGAAAAGATGGCCAGCCTCGGAGAACTAACCGCCGGCATCGCCCATGAAATTCAAAACCCACTGAATTTCGTGAATAACTTTTCTGAAGTGAGTAATGAGTTGATCGATGAAATGAATGAAGAATTAGACAAAGGAGATATTAATGAAGCAAAAGTTATCGCTGATGATATTAAGCAAAACCTCGAAAAGATAAATTACCATGGTAAGCGTGCAGATGCAATTGTAAAAGGAATGCTGCAACATTCCCGCAGCAGCGTAGGTAAATATGAACCTACAGACATCAATGCGCTTGCTGATGAATATTTACGCCTGGCCTATCATGGTCTTCGGGCAAAAGACAAATCCTTTAATGCAACATTGAATACGGATTTTGATGAGAGCATTGGCAAGATCAATATTATTGCGCAGGATATGGGAAGAGTTATTTTAAATTTGATTACCAATGCGTTCTATGCAGTAAAAGATAAGCAGATGCAGATTGCTGAGGGATACGAACCAACTGTTTCCGTAAGTACAAAAAAAATAAATGATGTAGTGGAAATTAGTGTAAGGGACAACGGCAATGGCATTCCGCAAAAAGTATTAGATAAGATATTTCAACCCTTTTTTACCACCAAGCCTACCGGGCAGGGAACGGGTTTGGGCTTAAGCTTAAGCTATGATATTGTAAAAGCACATGGTGGGGAGTTAAAAGTAAAGACGACAGAAAATGAAGGAACCGAGTTTATCATTGAGTTACCTGTTAATAAAAATGAATCATGAAACGCATTCTCTACATCATTGGGCTATTGATACCGGTAATTACTTTTGGTCAATCTGAAAAAGTTTTTGTAATTGCTGATAGCACCTTAGCTGAGCAATGGACTACTTTGGGAAAAGACTGGCGTTACCAAAAAGGAGATCACAAAGAATGGGCGGATCCTGCTTTTGATGATTCATCATGGAAGGAGTTATCGCAAAATAATTTAAACATGCCCGATGGTAAACATGCCATTGCAAACCGTGGTGAAATTGCTTGGTTTAGAAAGCATATTAAAGCAGATAGTAACCTAAACAAGGTTATAGTTTTAAACATATTACAATTGGGTGCTTCTGAGATTTACTTAGATGGAAAGTTGATTCACCAATTAGGTAAATTAAGTTCCGACTTAGAAAAAGTGGTTTCTTACAATCCTATTGGACAATTACTTGAATTTCCCTTAGAAAAAGGTAAAGAACAGATTTTGGCAGTACGATATTTAAGTACACAATACAAATTCCCAATATATTCTCCTGTTAACGGATATTTGAGATTAGCGTTAACTAATCTGAGCAATACCAATTCATCAGATATGATTAAAAATTATTACCTCATTTTTAACCGAGATTTTATAGATAACTATTACATCGCTTTAGGTATAGCTATTTTGATGTTTATTATTTTTTCATCCTTTTTTATCTTTTTCCCAAACGAAAGAATCAATGGATATTTTGCCACAGCTGCCTTTTTTTTAATCCTATCTGATATTGGCATCATCTATAATCAAGATAGTACAACAGGTGATCCATATTGGATTCAATACTGCGCTGATTACTGTGTGATCATTGCCTTTACAATCATATTGTATTGTTTATACAGGATTTTAGAAAAACCTTTAGATATTATTTTTAAAATCATTGCTTTTTTAGGGCTCATCACCTTAGTTGGTTATTTATTATACGAACCTGATATTTTATCTCCAGTTTGGGTAATTCTTTCATTTTTTGCTACTATAAGAATAGCAGTAAAATCACGACACAAAAACAAAATAGGTAGCATGCTTTTTATGGCTTCCAGTGTGCTCAGCCTGTTATTCTGGGTGATATACATTTTGGGTACGCTTGGTTTAATCAAGATTCAAGTAATATCTTATATCCCTTTCGCTTTTATGGTAATGCCAGTAACCTTAGCTATTTACTTAGGATATTCATTTGGTAAACGCAGCCAAGAGTTACGATTGAATTTAGAAAAAGTTCAAAAACTCTCCAAAGAAAAAGAGTCTATTTTATCATTACAAAATGAAACTCTTGAAACACAAGTTCAGGAACGTACCGCCTCTTTGAATCGGTCGATAGAAGATTTAAAATCCATTCAATCCCAACTCATTCAATCCGAAAAAATGGCAAGCCTTGGTGAACTCACTGCAGGCATTGCACATGAAATTCAGAACCCATTAAATTTTGTAAATAATTTTTCGGAAGTAAGTATTGAATTGATTGAAGAGGTTAAAAGCGAGAAGCTGAAAGCTCAAAGTGAGCGTGATGAAGAACTTGAAACAGAAATGCTTGAAGACATTTCCCAAAACCTACAAAAAATTGCCCACCACGGCAAACGTGCCGACTCAATTGTTAAGGGCATGTTGCAGCACAGCCGCACCAGTACGGGCGAGAAGCAGCCCACCAGCCTCAATACCTTAGCCGACGAATTTCTAAAGCTTTCCTACCACGGGCTGCGGGCAAAAGACAAATCGTTCAACGCAGAATTGATTGCCAATTTTGATGAAACCCTACCACTGGTAAATGTAGTACAGCAAGATATCGGTCGGGTATTGCTCAACTTGTTCAACAATGCTTTTTATGCAGCGCAAGAAAGGCGAAAGTTAGAAGGCGAAGGGTTTAAGGCACGGATAGAGGTTAGCACCAAATCCATTTCGCCCATGCTAAGCCCCAACTCCACACCCCCTCCAGGGGGCGGGGGGATAATTATCACCGTCCGCGACAACGGCTCCGGCATCCCCGACGCCATCAAAGACAAAATCATGCAGCCTTTCTTCACCACCAAGCCCACCGGAGAAGGAACCGGTCTGGGTTTGAGCTTAAGTTATGATATTATTAAGGCATATGGGGGAGAATTAAAAGTGGAGACAAAGGATGGGGAAGGAAGTATATTCAGCATTATATTACCAGTCAATAATTAAAGCACCGTTATGAAATATGTGGCAACCGTAGTTTTTTTATTGAGCACTTTTTTAAATGGAAGCGCACAGGATACTACCATTGTACTTTCAACATCTATGTTCAACTCCCAGGGGCGAATTAACCTTGGGGAAATTGAACATTGGATATTTAAGCAGGGAAATGATCCCTCCTGGGCTGACCCAGGAATATCAGTAAACAACTGGCAGCACCTGAACCCGGAAGAGATCACTAAAAAACAGGCTGATCAGAACGGAAGACTCGAAGGATGGTTCAGGATGAAGATAAAACTGGACAGCAGTTTTAGTCAGGTATCACTTTTCATTTTACAGCGCAGTTATTTAGCTACAGATATATTCATAAACGGCAAGCGATTGTATTCATTTGGAAATACGGGGTATAACGGGAAGCCTTATCATGAATTTGTTGATTTTGGAAAATTCCCCGAAGCCATAAAACTGGAAATGGGAAAAGAATTGTTACTGGCCGTGCATTTTGTGGATTATACCAATTATAAAAACCAGGTAAAAGAATCAAGCTTTACAAAAAATGGATTTATAGCCATTGCCAACCCTGTGAGTTTAGCAGAGTATCATGCATATTCAATGCATTGGAGAGGGTTTATTGTAATTATGACTATTCTGGGTGTATTGGTTGTATTATTTTGGTTTTTGTTTCTTTTAAATCGAAGTGAAGATCATCTTGTGCATGTTGCATTAAGCACTACATGTTTGTTTGGATTAGTATTCTCCCATATTTTCAAGGGAATGACATTTACTACCTATAATCAGACGCAATTATTGATGTTTTTTTCATTACTGTGCCTTACCGGAATGGTTAATTCCTTACCGCTTTTGGTTGCCAAAGTATTCAAAAATAAAATCCCGCTTATATTAAAGGTTTATGCAATCGCCTTTATGATTTTGACTGGCCTTTCCTTTTATGCAGTTTCGGAAAGAATATGGCCGATAAATGCACTATTTTCCTTACTGATATGTACCTACTATTTGGTTGTATCCAGGAAAACATTACAAGGAGCAAAATGGGCAATTGTCATTGGTTTGATCATAACCCTGCTGATAAGTTTATCACTAGGGGTGATAGATAATTTTTTTATACAGACCTTGGGAAACACTTTTTATTATTTCATACTACTATGCGGCGGCTATTTGTCTTTCCCTGTAAGCCTCTTAGTATATGTAGCTTTATGGATGAAAGAAATTAATAAAGATATACTTAGTAAAGCCGAAAAATTGGTACAGGTTACGGAAGAAAAAAAAGAATTACTGGCCAGTCAAAACAGGCTATTGGAAGAACAGGTAGAAGAAAGAACTGCTGAACTTTCGCAATCATTGGAAAATTTAAAAACTACCCAGACCCAGCTGATCCAATCTGAAAAGATGGCCTCGCTGGGAGAACTAACCGCAGGCATTGCACATGAAATCCAAAACCCTTTGAATTTTGTCAATAATTTTTCAGAAGTAAACAAAGAGTTATTGGAAGAGCTGAAGGCAGAACGCTTAAAGCCAAACGCAGAAAGAGAGGAAGCGTTGGAAAATGAATTGATCAACGATGTGATCAGTAATGAAGAAAAAATAAACCACCATGGCAAACGTGCCGATGCCATCGTAAAAGGCATGCTACAACACAGTCGTAGTAGTAGTGGTGTAAAAGAACCTACGGATATCAATGCATTGTGCGATGAATATTTACGATTGGCCTATCACGGATTGCGGGCAAAAGACAAAACTTTCAATGCAACTTTAAATACTGATTTTGATGAGAGTATTGGCGCCATTAACATCATTCCTCAAGACATTGGAAGAGTGATTTTGAACTTAATCAACAATGCTTTTTATGCGGTAGATGAAAAGCAGAAGGCTGAACGCTTAACGCCAAATGCGGAAAGCTATCAACCAACGGTTTCGGTCAGTACTAAAAAAACAAATGAAAGAATAGAGATTATTGTAAAAGATAATGGCAATGGCATTCCCGCTTCTATCAAAGAAAAAATATTTCAACCATTTTTTACAACAAAACCAACAGGCCAGGGAACCGGTTTGGGTTTATCTTTAGCTTATGATATTGTGAAAGCGCATGGGGGAGAGTTAAAAGTAGAAACCGCAACTGCTGAGCGAGAAGGGACAACGTTCATCATTATTTTACCGGTATCAAATCAGACTTCATGAAAAATATCATAAAAACCATCCTTCTTTTGTTCCTCCCATTTATTGGATTGGCTCAGGATTCTGTCATCAACATTTCACCTGAAAAGTTTAGCAAAAACATAGATGCTTTCAATATCGATGCTATCGATGGTTGGGTTTTCCACAAAGGAAACGATAGTCTTTGGGCCAAAAAAGATATGGATACAAAGGGTTGGGAAAAATTAAAACCCACCGATCTTTCAGCAAAGTATGCTGATAAAAATGGCAGAGTGGAGGGCTGGTTTCGGATAAAAGTAAGATTTGATAGTTCTTTGCTCAATAAAGTATTATATGTTGATTTTGGGCAGTGGGCTTCGACAGCATTTTATGTAGATGGAGAACTGCTTGCTACTAGAGGCAATACAGGAGAGAAGAGAAAGGATTTTCGCGAATATAACGGTGGTTTAGATCCCCTATCTATTCGTTTCGATACACCAGCTGTTCATATTCTCAGTCTTCATTATGTTGGATATTTGTCTGCGATACCACCGTATGATGTAAAGACCCAGTCTATGAAAAAAGTTATTCGTCTTGGCGGGCCAAACTATAGCACCAGGTTATCAAATAATTACAAGAAAGTGTATACTTTTCTTACCTCATGGGTGGTGATTTGTGCTATTCTTTCTGTGCTTTTCTGGTTGTTACTCTTTCAAAACCCAAAGGAGAAAAATCTCTTTTGGATTGCACTTTATACCAGTACTGTCGCCATTTACACTTATTGTTGGGCTATTGATCCCAGCGGAAGGTCCTTTAATGAATATAGAACTTATTTTATTATAGGTGGTTTAATTCAAATCCCCACAATACAGTTATTGCTGCCGATTCTTCTAATCAAAGTTTTCAAAAGAAAAATAAACAGCAGGCTTCTTCTGATCCTCATCATTTTCATTATAATAAATGAAATAGGAGCATTTTTAACCAATTCTTTTGAAACAGCCTTTTATTTTATCTATTTGGGGTCTGTCGTTTTTGTATTTGGTATATGTTTATATTACGTTATTACTTCATGGAAAAGTCTTAAGGGCGCCCAATGGGCCATTGTTGGAGGCTTAATCTTTACAATTTCTGTTTATTTAATCGCGCCTATATTGGATACACTAATACCAAATATATACAGATCGCAGTATTTTAATTTGTTAAACAGAACTGTTTTTACTCTTGGTTTTCCTTTTTCCTTACTGATTTATGTATCCATGCGGTTTAAAGAGATGATACAAGAGGTACAGGTGAATGCGCAGAAAGTAGTGGAGCTTTCAGAAGAGAAAAAGGAGCAAGCTATAACGCAACAAAAAATACTGGAAGAAGAAGTAGCCAGACAAACCGGTGAGATACGCCAAACATTAGCAAACCTGAAATCAACACAGAGCCAACTCATCCAATCAGAAAAAATGGCCAGTCTGGGAGAACTAACCGCGGGGATTGCACACGAAATTCAAAACCCCTTGAACTTTGTGAATAACTTTAGCGAAGTAACTAATGAGCTCATCGACGAAATGAACGAGGAATTAAACAAAGGTGATGTTGAGGAAGCAAAATCGATAGCAAGTGACATCAAACAGAACCTTCAAAAGATTACCCATCACGGCAAACGTGCGGATTCCATTGTAAAAGGCATGTTGCAGCATAGTCGCTCCAGCAGCCACCAAAAAGAACCTACAGATATCAATAAGTTGGCCGATGAGTATTTGCGGCTGGCTTACCATGGACTCAGGGCTAAAGACAAATCATTTAATGCGGAATTGATCACAAATTATGACGCTAATCTTCCTTTAGCCAGCATAGTGCCTCAGGATATTGGGCGGGTATTCCTAAACCTGCTAACTAATGCATTTTACGCTGTCCAGGATAGGGAAAAGAAAGAAAAAGTCAGCGGCACCCCCTTTAAGCCCACAGTAAAATTGTCTACTTCAACTGATCAAGAATTTATAATAATCAAGGTTGAAGACAATGGCTCGGGCATCCCGGAACAAATAAAGGAAAAGGTTATGCAGCCATTTTTTACTACCAAGCCTACAGGCGAAGGAACCGGGCTGGGCTTGTCTATGAGTTACGATATCGTGGTTGAAGCCCATGGCGGAACCATAAAAATTAACAGTGAAGAAGGTGAATTTACCGAGTTTACCATCACTATTCCAATTGAACCCAAAACCACAAACAGTTGATATGAAACCATCATGAGCATACCGCTTACAAGCAGAAATGAATATGCTCATGATAGCTTCATCTCCATTAAAAAACAAATTATATTATGATGAAAATTTTAGTAGTTGACGACGAAGCAGATGTTCATCCTCTTTTTATCCAACGCTTTCGCAAGGAAATCCGCAGCCATGAACTTGAATTTAATTTTGCGCTATCAGGCGAGGAGGCCCTAAAATATTTGGAAAATAACCATTCTGAAGTTGTATTAATACTTTCGGATATTAACATGCCGGGTATGAGTGGTATCGAACTTCTTTCAAGGATCAGGCAGGAATATGATGCTCCACCACCGGTGGTAATGATGATAACCGCCTATGGCGACGATGAAAACTACCAGCAGGCGATGCAAAAAGGAGCTAATGATTTTCTTACAAAACCTCTTGATTTCAATCTGCTTAAAGAGAAACTAAACCAAATTACTCAATAATGGCAAAGATATTAGTAGTAGATGATGAAGCGGATCTGGAATTGCTGGTAAAACAGAAATTTCGCCGCAAAATACGGGAGAATATTTATGAATTTGTCTTTGCACAAAACGGCGAAGAAGCGCTGGAAAAAGTAAAAGAACATCCCGATCTGGATATTATCCTGAGTGATATAAATATGCCCGTTATGGATGGGCTTACCCTGCTCAGCCGCCTTCCCGAAGCTAACCCCATGTTAAAAGCTGTAATGGTTTCGGCTTATGGTGATATGCAAAACATACGGACGGCTATGAACCGCGGTGCCTTTGATTTTGTTTGTAAGCCCGTTGATTTTGAAGACCTGGATCTTACCATGGAGAAAACTATCGTTCACGTGAAGCAGTTGCAGGAAACTATCCAGGCCATCAAGGAAAATAACATCTTGAAAATGTATGTGGACGAGAATGTGCTCAACTTTATGAACCACAAGGAATTCGAAACCAGCCTGTTAAAAAATGAGGTACTGGAAGCTAGTGTTATGTTCGTGGACGTTTGCGGCTTCACGACTTTAACAGAGCAAATTCCTGCAAATACGGTGGTTAATTTACTCAATGGACTATTTGATAAGATTGTTAAGGAGATCATAGCACAAGGCGGCCACGTTGATAAATTTATGGGTGATGCAGTGATGGCTGTTTTCAGGGGAAACTATCATCTCGACCGTGCAATTGATGCCGCTTTGTCAATTAAAGATGTATTGAGTAAGAGCGGGGAAATAGATACAGGAACTAAAAAGTACAAGGCTGAGATTTCCATTGGAATCAATTCTGGTGAGATGGTTTCGGGAAATATTGGTTCAGAAACTATTAAGCGCCTTGATTATACAGTAATTGGCGATTCTGTGAACTTAGCTCAGCGATTGCAAACCGTGGCACAGGCAGGGCAAATTATTATTTCCGAAGAGGTTTATCAAATTGCTAAAGAATCTTTTAGCTGTGAAAAGATTGGTGAAGTGAAGCTTAAAAATAAATCGCATCCAGTGGTAATTTACCAGGTGTTAGAATAGTGTTTGTTGCTACTTTACTGCATTTCCATTTTGAAATCACGTATATCGCGGTTTCCGCACCAATTACCCTGCCTATCAAGGCTGTTTGCTACATCCCGGTCAGGCGCAACACCCAGAGTGCCAACAAATGGGGTAATTGGCCAGGATATTTTTTCAGTAAAATGGAGTGTTCCATCAATTGTAGTTCCGCTTGAGCCCGGACTATGATCAAAAACCATCGTACTGTATTCCCCTGAGATTTCATTCCAGCGGGAGGATTCACCCAGTGATCCACGATTTGGCCCTACAGCAATCCAGGAAGTCTTTTCAACCTCAATTTGATGAATTTTAACAACAAGTGTATCACCACGGTCAAGCCCTTCAATAAAAATCGGACCGGCAATTAAATTTACCAGGGGCGGTGTACGATCAAAACCGTGACGATTCGCAGGAATTGCTTTATCAGCAGAACTTTTAAAAAATCCAATTCCTGCATCCCAGGTTTCAATTTCAAAAATTTCGCCCAATTTAACAGATCAAAGGCTTATCCGAATGATCAAAAGCAAATTTTATAGCCTCTTTTCGAAAAATTTTCTTCATGGTTCAGTCTTCAAATTTTTTATCATTTAATCAGGGTTAAACTAATCCAGTACCTGATAAATTATAACTTGTTGTGACTTATTTTTTAGCGTAACTGTGCCAATCAGTTCACAATTAAACGACTCTTTAACCTTATTATAAACTTCGTCGGTGATCACGATCTGGCCGGGCTTTGCCACAGATTGTAAGCGTTGCGCTAAATTAACAGAATCGCCGATCACCGTATAATCAAGGCGCTTTAATGAAGCTGAGCCAATGTTTCCTGAAATCATTTCGCCGGAGTTGATTCCAATTGCAATTTCCGGTTTATATTCGGTATTGTCCTCAATTACCTCTTGCCCATCATTCAGCTTTACTTTGATGGATAAGGCTGCATCAATGGCTCTGTCGAGATGATAATTTTCTCTGAAAACCGCCATGACAGCATCCCCCATAAATTTATCAACGTGGCCGCCTTGTGCGATAATTTCCGATACTATTTTATCAAAAAGATTATTAAGCAATTTAACTACGGTATTAGCAGGCAATTGTTCTGTAATAGCGGTAAAGCCGCAGACATCAATAAACATGACCGTGGCGTCCATTGTCTCATTTTTCAACAGGCTGGTTTCAAATTCTTTGTGCGCCATAAAGTTGAGTACGTTCCCGTCCACGTACATTTTCAGGATGTTGTTCTCTTTAATGGCTTTAAGGGTTTCCTGCAGTTGTTTTACGTGCAAAATGGTTTTTTCCATGGTAAGGTCCAGGTCCATAAAATCAACCGGCTTGCAGATAAAGTCGAATGCGCCGCGGTTCATAGCTGTGCGGATGTTCTGCATATCGCCATAAGCAGAAACCACAACCGCCTTGAGCATTGGGTTAGCTTCTGGCAAACGGCTCAAAAGTGTAAGCCCATCCATCACAGGCATATTGATATCGCTCAATATGATGTCCAGATCTGGATGTTTTATTACCATCTCTAAAGCTTCTTCGCCGTTTTTGGCAAAAATAAACTCATAGATGTTATCTCTTATTTTTTGCCTGAACTTTTGCTTGACCAGCAATTCCAGATCAGCCTCATCATCAACAACCAGTATCTTTGCCATTATGCTGTAAATGCTTTAAGTTTTTCTTTTAACAGGTTAAAGTTGAGCGGTTTGGTCAGGAAATCATTAGCGCCGTTTTCCATGGCTTGACGGTGATTTTCTTCATCGCCATAGGCGGTTATCATCATCACTACGGGTGGTGGGGTCTCATAATCATGCCTGATCCTTGAAAGAAGTTCGATACCACTCATACCCGGCATGTTAATATCCGAGAGGATCAGAACCACTTCTGAATGTTTTTGTTTTAAATAGCCTAAGGCCTCTTCACCCGAAAGGGCGAAATCAAATTCAAACTCATGATCACGGATCTCTTTACGGAAACGCTGTAAGAAAAGCGGTTGCACATCCGCTTCGTCGTCAACAACTAATATCTTCATATAACTTTAAATATATCGATTTTTATATCATCCTGGTATAGAAATGGTAAACTCTGTATATTCCCCTTCCTTGCTGTTAACCTCTATTTTGCCTGAATGCCCTTTGACTACAATATCGTAACTTAAGCTTAATCCCAGCCCGGTACCTTCTCCGGTAGGCTTGGTTGTAAAAAATGGTTGCAGGATCTTTTCTTTGATCCCTTCGGGGATGCCACAACCGTTGTCTCTGACGGAAATGATTACAAAGCCATCTTTGGCTGAAGTGCTTACTTCAACTACAGGTTTGTATTCTTCTTTTTGCTTTGGGCTTTCAGCTTTTTGCTTTTGATGCACCGCGTAAAACGCATTATTAAACAAATTCAGCAATACCCGCCCAATATCCTGCTGCACTACGTTTACTTTGGGGAGGTTTTTATCCAAATTTGTTACCAGTTCAGCGTTGAACGATTTATCTTTTGCCCGAAGCCCGTGGTAGGAGAGTTTTAAAAATTCATCTGCCAGGGTATTGATGTTTGTTGCCTGCTTTTCGCCTGTGCTGGTGCGGCTGTGCTGGAGCATTCCTTTAACGATGAAATCTGCCCGCTTGCCGTGATGGGATATTTTCTGGAGGTTTTGTTTAATGTCGCCTGCTATCGCGATAGCTTGTTCTTTATCGCCATTTGCCAGCTCAGTTTCCATTTCCTCTATGAGTTCCATGCTCACCTCCGAAAAATTATTCACAAAATTGAGCGGGTTTTGTATCTCATGGGCGATGCCTGCGGTAAGCTCGCCAAGGGAAGCCATTTTTTCACTTTGAATGAGTTGTGCCTGTGTTGTTTTCAGTTCATGATAAGCCTTTTCGATTTCCTTTGCTTGAGCCAGCTCCCGTTCTTTTGTGCGCTCTCTTTCTTTTTGAATAAGGCGCTGCCGCTGGTAACGGTCTGCCAGGAATAAACCGGTCAAAAAGCAGAGGACATAAAAGGTGTAAGCCCACCAGGTGCGCCACCAGGGTGGATGAACGATAATGGCAAGAGAAGTACCTTTTTCGTTCCAGGTACCGTCGTTGTTTGAGGCTTTTACGCGGAAGGTATATTTACCGGGAGCTAAGTTGGTGTAACTGGCATAACGCCTGGTATTACTGTATATCCAGTCTTTATCCAAACCTTTCATCATGTAAGCATATTGGTTCTTTTCAGGTGAATCATAGTTGAGGGCTACAAAGTCAAACGACAGGTAGTTTTCCCGGTAGGGCAATTCCAGCGCATCGCCTGGTACGGGCCGGCTTTTTTCCAAAACCCTCAAGCCCGTAATGTAAACCGGGGGAGGGGTAGTATTATCTTTAAGGCTGTCCGGATAAAAGATGACAAAGCCGTTACTACTTCCAAAAAACAGCTTTCCGTTACGGCTGTAGACACTGCGGTGATTAAAAGAATTATCCGGCAAGCCGTCACTCACATCAAAATTGCGGAAGCTGCCGGCAGCAGG
>NZ_JAUXXZ010000051.1 GCF_030684675.1 Daejeonella sp.
CCTGCTGCCGGCAGCTTCCGCAATTTTGATGTGAGTGACGGCTTGCCGGATAATTCTTTTAATCACCGCAGTGTCTACAGCCGTAACGGAAAGCTGTTTTTTGGAAGTAGTAACGGCTTTGTCATCTTTTATCCGGACAGCATTAAAGATAATACTACCCCTCCCCCGGTTTACATTACGGGATTAAAGGTCCTGGAAAAAAGCCGGTCCTTACCAGGCGATGCGCTGGAATTGCCCTACCGGGAAAACTACCTGTCGTTTGACTTTGTAGCCCTCAACTACGATTCACCTGAAAAGAACCAGTATGCTTACAAGCTGGATGGTTTGGATAAAGACTGGATATACAGTAATGCCAGGCGTTATGCCAGTTACACCAACTTAGCTCCCGGTAAATATACCTTCCGCGTAAAAGCCTCAAACAACGACGGCACCTGGAACGAAAAAGGCGCCTCCCTCTCAATCATCATTCATCCACCCTGGTGGCGCACCTGGTGGGCTTACGCCTTTTATATCATTTGCTTTTTAGCCGGTTTATTCCTGGCAGATCGTTACCAGCGGCAGCGCCTTATTCAAAAAGAAAGAGAGCGCACAAAAGAAAGAGAGCTGGCCCAGGCAAGGGAAATCGAAAAGGCTTATCATGAATTGAAAACAACACAGGCACAACTCATTCAAAGTGAAAAGATGGCTTCGCTCGGCGAGCTTACCGCTGGCATTGCCCATGAGATACAGAACCCGTTAAATTTTGTGAATAATTTTTCGGAAGTGAATACAGAGTTGATTGATGAACTGCAGCAGGAAATAGATAAAGGAAACCTGGCAGATGCAAAAGCAATTTCAAATGACATTAAAGAAAACGAACAAAAAATAAATCATCACGGTAAACGGGCAGATGCCATTGTGAAAGGGATGCTGCAACACAGCCAAAGCAGTAGCGGTGTAAAAGAACCAACAGATATTAATGCTTTGGCTGATGAATACCTGCGTCTCTCCTATCATGTTCTCAGGGCAAAAGACAAATCTTTTAATGCTGAGCTCATCACAAACCTAGATCAGAATCTGCCCAAAATAAATGTCGTCCAGCAGGATATGGGGCGGGTGCTGTTAAATTTATTTAATAATGCGTTTTATGCGGTGCATCAAAAGCAAAAAGCTGAAAGCCCAAAGCAAAAAGAAGAATACAAACCTGTAGTTGAAGTAAGCACTTCAGTCAAAGATGGCTTTGTGGTCGTTACCGTAAGAGATAACGGAATAGGAATTCCCGAAGCGATCAAAGTAAAGATCATGCAACCATTTTTTACTACCAAGCCAACGGGTGAAGGGACAGGGCTGGGATTGAGTTTGAGTTATGATATTGTGAAGGCACATGGCGGAGAGTTGAAAGTAGAAACAAATTATGGAGAATTCACAGAATTCATACTCATCCTTCCCTTGAAGGAGATAAACTAATTTTAAATTTATGGCAGCAGATTTAGAGAAAGCTTTATTACAAACTCACAAAGATCTAATTGATGCAATCTTTCACCGTGGTAATGATCCCCGAAACAGACTGCTGGACCTTATGTCCCCTAAGCTTCATGGCTGTGGTACTGCGAGACATGAAACGATTCAAAGTATCGATGACTACTTATCAATTTTCGACGGAGAAATAAATGAATTGCCTGTCGGATTAGTGGATAGACCCGTAAATCTTAGAACTACCATCATAGAAAATGTGGGTATTGTTCATGGAGCGTACGAACTCCTTTTTAAAATTGAAAATCAGAATACCTCCATGTATGTCAGGTTAACAGTGGTTTATGAACACAGGAATAAAAAATGGCAAGCGATCCATTTACATGGTTCAGAACCATCTGCACATATTGCCGAAGGGGAAACCTGGCCGGCCGAAGCTTTAAAAGCTCAAAATGAGGAACTACAAAAAACGATAACGGAAAAAACGGCTGATCTGGAGCAAAAGAATAAAAATCTGCTAATCGAAGTTGCGCTTGAAAAAGTGCGCAGCCGTACAATGGCTATGCATAATAGCAGTGAATTGGCTGAGACTACAGAAGTGCTGCATCAGCAATTGCTTGATCTCGGGATACATGCAGACAGAACCACTATTGCTTTTCCAGATGAAACCTCGGGAGTCGCTGAATTTTGGTCTACCAACCAGGGAGGAGTTAAGATCGATCATCAATTTAAAGCTGATCTGACAGAACCTCATCAGGGCTTAAAAACCTTAGCCGGATGGAAACGGAAACTTAAATCCATTGTCATTCGACTGGAAGGTGAGGAATTGCGCGCTTTTTTAGACTACTATAAAGAAAAAGTAGGATTACCAATTATTGTCCAAATAACGAAGAAGACAAAGAGAGATTATACTTCGGCTTATTTCTCTCATGGATGGATCACGCTTGTTACATTTGAGCCCCTATCCCATGAAAAGATCAGTATACTGGAACGCTTTGCTGCAGTTTTCAATCTCACCTACACCAGGTTTTTAGACCTGCAAAAAGCAGAAGCACAGACCCGGGAAGCAAAAATTGAAGCTTCACTGGAAAGAGTGCGCTCAAAAGCCATGTCTATGCACGGTTCACGGGATCTGGCAGATACCATTTCTATGTTTTACCATGAACTGGAACTTTTCAGCATCACTCCGCGCAGATGCGGCGTAGGCCTTCTGGATCGGGAAACCCAAATGGCCGAGCTATCTACTATGAACACCACCGAACAGGGAAATTCCATAGAGATCATCGGGAAATTAAAAATGGCAGACCACCCCGTATTGCAGGGGGTATTCGATCACTGGATCTTGCAGAAAGAATATCACCCGGTGCTGCGGGGCCACGAAATTAAAGACTATTACCAGCTTGTAAGACCACAAATAGAATTTCCGGACTATCCGCATGATGAGGAGCAATTTGGTTATTTCTTTTTCTTCCCCGAAGGCGGAGTATATGCCTGGACAGATAAAGAACTTGGAGAGAATGAATTGAAGATTTACCGACGTTTTACCACGGTGTTGAGCCTAACCTACAAGCGGTATAAAGATATAAAAGAAGCCGAAGCACAGGCAAGGGAAGCACAGATAGAATTAGGCCTGGAAAGAGTGAGAGCCAGAGCAATGGCGATGCAGAATTCTGAAGAGTTAAAAGAATTGATAAGTACTGTTTTTGCTGAGCTGACTAAACTTGATCTGGTACTTACCAGGTGCCTCATAATGATTTACGATCCTAAGACAAAAGACTCTACCTGGTGGATGGCTAATTCTGAGGCTCCGTCTGACTCAATTGGTTTATTTGTACAATATCATGAACAGCCTCCTTACTTAGCTTATATCAAAGCATGGCAGCAGCAAAATTTAAAATGGCAATACATCCTGGAAGGAAAAGTCAAAAAGCAATGGGACGATTTTTTGTTTAATGAAACAGAACTTTCGGACTTACCAGCTATGATAATTTCAGGTATGAAAGCCCCTGGCAGTGTATATTTAAATGCCTCCTTTAATAATTTCGGGAACCTCACATTGGCAAGTCTTGAACCATTATCAAATGAACAATTTGACATACTCCTTCGTTTTGCAAAAGTGTTTAATTTAACATACACCCGTTTTAACGATCTTAAACAAGCAGAAGCACAGACCCGCGAAGCCAAGATTGAAGCCGCCTTGGAAAGGGTGCGGTCAAGAACCATGGCGATGCATAATAGCCAGGATGTTGGCGATACGGCAATAGTCATTTTTGATGAATTAGAAAAGTTAGGAGTTGCTACAAACCGGTGCGGAATATCAAAATTTGATGATAAGGGATTCATGGAAGTCTGGACAGCAGGGTTAGGTGTAAACTATGCAGTTAGAGGCCGCCTGGATACCAGGATACACCGCATGTTAACTGAGGGCTATAAAGCATGGAAAAAGAAAGATGCTACATTTTCTTATTTTTTACAAGGAAGCGATTTGATCGATTATTACACTGCGCTTGAAAATGCCCCGGACTATCCTTACCAAGTGCCAGAGACATTGCCTTCTGCGCAAGCCATCAGCTTATTCTATTTTCCCGAAGGAGCCCTTTATGCATTTACTGCAGAAACCTTGTCTAATGAAGCAGTGCAGGTCTTCACTAGGTTTGCCGGAGTTTTTGCTCTTACCTATCGCCGCTATCTTGATTTAATGATAGCTGAACAGCAAACCCGGCTAGCTATACAACAGTCTTCGCTCGACCGGGTGCGGGCTGAGATAGCAAGTATGCGAACAACTTCAGACCTGGAACGCATCACGCCCTTAATATGGAACGAATTAACAACACTTGGTGTTCCGTTCATACGCTGCGGTGTTTTTATAATGGATGAGGACGATGAGCAAATTCATACCTTTTTATCTACACCAGATGGAAAAGCCATCGCTGCATTTAAATTGCCCTTTACCACCCCGGGAACCTCGGCACAAGCATTAGCGTATTGGCGTAAAAAAGAAATTTTTACAGATCATTGGGATGAAGCAGCATTTAAAGCGTGGACAGCCAATTTGGTAGAACAAGGCCTCATTTCATCTTCTGAAAAATACTCTTCGCAACATTCCCCCGCTAACCTCCATTTATATTTTCTGCCTTTTTTACAAGGTATGTTGTATGTAGGGAGCGAAGTCCCGTTGGGAGATGATGAAATAAATGTAGCTCAAACATTAGCCAATGCTTTCTCAACCGCTTATTCCCGGTTTGAGGACTTCAATAAGCTGGAATCGGCAAAACAGCAAATAGAAAAAACTTTGGTCGATTTGAAACTGGCGCAATCGCAACTCGTCCAATCCGAAAAAATGGCTTCCCTGGGGGAACTTACTGCAGGCATTGCTCACGAGATCCAGAATCCACTGAATTTTGTTAACAACTTCTCTGAAGTGAGTATGGAATTGATAGAGGAGGTTAAAAGCGAAAAGCTGAAAGCTAAAAGCGAGCGTAACGAGGAACTTGAAAATGAGCTCCTGGATGATATCACAGAAAATCTTCAGAAAATATCCCACCATGGCAAGCGGGCAGATTTCATCGTTAAAGGTATGCTTCAGCACAGCCGCACCAGCACAGGCGAAAAACAGCTGACAAACATCAATACCCTGGCCGATGAGTTTTTAAAACTCTCCTACCACGGGCTTCGGGCAAAAGACAAATCGTTTAATGCAGAACTGATCACAAATTTTGATAAAAGCCTGCCGCAAATCAGTGTGGTTCAGCAGGATATTGGGCGGGTGCTGTTGAATTTGTTTAATAATGCGTTTTATGCGGTGCAGGAAAAGCGAAAAGCTGAAAGCCCAAAGCAAAAAGGAGAATACAAACCTGCGGTTGAAGTAAGCACTTCAATCAAAGATGGCTTTGTAGTCATTTCCATCAAAGACAACGGTTGTGGTATCCCCCAGGCGATCAAAGAAAAGATCATGCAGCCGTTTTTTACCACAAAGCCAACGGGTGAGGGTACGGGATTGGGCTTGTCGTTAAGCTATGATATTGTGAAAGCGCATGGCGGAAATCTTGATCTGGAAAGCGAGGAAGGAAAAGGCTCTGAATTTTTAATATTTTTATCTTTAAAACCTTAGGGTAGGCATATCTTATGAAAAAAATATGGACAATTTGGGTTTTCCTCCTGTTTTGCGGCCGCTTGCAGGCCGCAGTGTATTCACAAAAAAACATATAGAGTACATGAGAAATTATGTTGTAATTTTTTACGTAATCATCATCAGCAGCAATCTGTCTGCGCAAACTTATATTCCGCTTGATTCTGCTAGAAAGTTAATTCGGCTGACTGAAAACCCCGAAGAAAGATTCAGAGGAATGCGAGCACTTGACCGCTTTTACTACACCACTGCAATGTTTGACAGCTCGTCTGCACTGCAAAAACAAATGGTTGCCATTGCCAATGATTTAAACAGGGATTCCATGATGATGATGGCTTACCGGGCCATCGGCAACAGGTACCTGATTAAAACAGATTACAATTTTAGTCTTGTTTCTTATTCAAAAGCATTAGAACATGCTGAAACAGATAACCAAAAAGCAAGTCTGTATGGCAACCTGGCTTATGTGTACATAGTAACAGGAAACAATGAAGTGGCGCTTAGCTATCTCCAAAAAATGAAAAAGGTAAATCAGACAGGTCAGGATCTTTTTTTCCGCAATCTTTTGTATGGCATCGTCAATAATAATCTGAACAGACCTGATTCAGCTTTATTTTATTTCCGTAAAGCAGAAGACGTGCCGGTTAAGATGACGGATGCTTTACTTAGTTCTGTGTTCATGCTGCAAATGGGAAGAGCCTTCGAATTAAGTGGAGATGCCGACCTGGCAGATACCTGGTACAAAAAAACACTGACTTTCTGCAGAGAAAAAAACCTCGTATCCTCGTTAATACGTCATGGTGATGTATATTGCGGTTTTTTACTCAGATCTGGAAAGTATGAAGAAGCTAAGTTACTAGCCCTGCAAAATTTCTCCATTGCTAAAAAAGCAGGCATTAACGAAGGGATCAGCACGGTAGCTTCCACCCTAAGGAAGATTTATATTCATTATGCAATACAAGACAGCATCATTTACTATGCGCAATTACAAATCGATTATACAGATTCAGTAACCAATCAAAGAAAACAAGCCGAATTTCAAAACATAACTTTTTCGCAGCAGCTTAGGGAGATTGACGAACAAACAAAAGCAAGAGAAACGGCAGAAGCCCGTCAGCGAAATATTCAATATGCGTTAATCGCCGTGGGGATAATTACATTTCTTATCCTATACTTGTTGCTTAGCCGCAGCTTTATCACTAATACACGACTAATAGAATTTTTCGGCGTCATCGCTTTACTCCTCGTCTTTGAATTTCTTAATTTATTACTCCATCCTTTTTTAGAAAGAGTAAGCAACCATTCACCTGTATTGATGCTGCTTGCGCTGGTTTGCATTGCAGCATTACTGGTGCCGCTGCATCACCGAGTAGAGAAATGGGCTACGTCAAAACTGGTGGAGAAGAATAGAAAGATACGACTTGCAGCAGCAAAGAGAACCATTGAGAAGCTGGAAAATGAAAAAACCGTTTAACCAGGATAAAAAATTGTCAGGATGAAATACAATAAGTACAACAGGAGAAAATTTTTAACCACCGTTTCAGCTTGTACCGCTGCAGGGCTTTTGATGAATGCCATTCCCTTTTCCGGTGCAAATGCTCAAACAAATTCATTCAGCAGTGATGAAGAAACAAAAAACGATTATCTTTTTTCACCGGGACTCATATATTTGAACACAGGCACACTCGGTCCCTGCAGCAGGCGAACAATTGGTGCAACCAAAAAAATATGGGAACATTTAGAATCCTTCCCCCTGCAGTTTTATGCAGAAAAATTTGCGCCGGAGCTGGCTGAGAAAACAAGAATCATCGCCGCTTCTTTTTTAGGATGTGAAGTAGATGAACTGATGATGACAAGAAGCACAACAGATGGTATGAACGCTGTAGTGCAGGGTTTGAATTTAAAATCCGGCGACAGGATCATCACCACCAACCAGGAACATGAAGGTGGATTGAGCGGATGGAAATACCTTGCTAAATATCATGGAGTGATCATTGATACCATCAACATTCCGTTTGAAGTTAGTGATACCGACAAAATTCTGGAAAGCATTAACGCGGCCATTACTTCTGCTACAAAGCTGGTTAGCATCAGCCATGTTTTTTCTTCTACCGGTTTACGCCTTCCCATTGCTGAAATTTCTTCGTTAGCGCGGTCAAAAAATATTTTATGCATAGTGGATGGAGCGCAGGCAGCAGGCAGCATTAAAGTAAATGTGAAAGAATTAGGATGTCATGCATATATGGCCAGCGGGCATAAATGGCTGATGGGCCCAAAGGGCACCGGTTTGCTGTATATATCAAAAGATGCGCAGGACAAAATTCATCCCATGCAGTTTGAAGATTCATACAACACATACAATCAATCTACCGGTGTAGGTAATCTGCCGGGTATTTTGGGATTGGGCACTGCAATCGAACATTTAACCAGGATAGGTATGGATAAAGTGGAGCAACATAATATTTCATTGAGAAATCGTTTATACACGCAGCTTTTAAATACAAACAACTTAACTATTGTCAGTTCTCCACCAGGTGCATTAGCATCACCATTGTTGTCATGCCGTTTACCGGAAAAAATAGAGAGTACGAAATTCTCGCCTATGGTATTGGAAAAACACAAAATCAGTTTTCGGGCGGTGCATAAACAATGGTTCAACGGGATAAGATTTTCTACTCACATTTTCAATACGGAAAAGGAAGTGGATAAGGTAATAGAAATTATTCGCAAAGAATTAAAATCCTAAACGCAAATCATGGTTCAACAATCAAATAACAGCATGCTGAAATTTTCGTTGAAAATATTGCTCACTCTTTTATTTCCGGTACTGGCAACGGCACAACAGAATATTGACAGTTTAAAAATGAATCTTGCCAATGCATCTAATGATTCAGCCCGTTATCATGCCTCCTGGGATATTTATAATTATTATGAAGAATCAAACAAAGATTCGGCTCTTTTATATTCAGAACATGAATTGTCTCTGTCCCGAAAGAACAATAAGAAATTAAGTGAAGTGCTTTCTTTGAATCATAAAGCATATCAGTTGATAGGGTTAGGACGATATGCAGAATCTCTTAAAACACTGTTGCAGGCCTTTGAGATTGCAGAAGACCCAAAAATTGGAGAAGATAAAACCTGGCTGGTCACTCCTTTATCTTTCAAAGGAGACAAAAGACTTTACCTGCTTGCTTACACACATCATATATTTGCAATATTGATGTGGCAAACACAAAACCAAACACTCGATATTATACATTTTAAAAAGGCAAGAAGAATATCCATACAGATCGGTCACACAATCCGGCAAATGATGGCAGATATGAATTTGGGAAGAAGCTATGTCAACATTGATAAACTTGACTCAGCATTATTTTTTTCAAAAGAAGCGGAAAAACTGGCATTTCAATCAAACTTTAAAAAATACCTCGGACAGATTTATCAAACAATTGGGCAAGTTTATTTTAAAAAAGGCAATAAAACCGAAACACGGAAATATGATTACCTCGCTGTTCAGGCATCCAAAGAGCAAAATAATATGGTCAGCTTAAGTGCCAGTTATTTTCTTCTCACGAAAGACTATCTCGCCGAAGGACAAAAGGACTCGGCGTTGAGGTATGCCCTGAAAAATTTCCAGGTATTTAAAACCCTCGGACCAGTGACGGGATTAGCAGTGAACCTGGGAACAATTTATCAGAACATCTATCTAAGCTATAAGTTAAACAACCGGATTGACAGCGCTTATAAATACCAGGGGCTTGCATTAAATACCCTTGATAGCCTGAACAAAATCCGAATTAAAAACCTGGCTGATTTTCAAAATGCGAATCTTAATGAGCAATTACGTCTGCAGAATGTAGAGGAAGAAAAAACGCTCTACCAAAACAGGCTTAGAACCTATATTTTGATTGCAGGTCTTGGGGTGTTCTTGTTGATTGCACTAATTCTTTACCGCAACAACAGGCAAAAACATAGGTCAAATGAAGTGTTGCAGAAAACACTTGCAGATTTAAAGTCCACACAAACCCAGCTCATCCAATCAGAAAAAATGGCTTCCCTGGGGGAACTGACAGCGGGTATTGCCCATGAAATACAGAACCCGTTAAACTTTGTGAACAACTTCTCTGAAGTGAGCATGGAACTGATAGAGGAGGTTAAAAGCGAAAAGCTGAAAGCGAAAAGCGAGAGAAGCGAAGAACTTGAAAATGAGCTTCTGGATGATATCACACAAAATCTTCAAAAAATATCCCATCACGGCAAACGTGCGGATTTCATCGTAAAAGGGATGCTCCAGCATAGCCGTACCAGCACGGGCGAAAAGCAAGCTACCAATCTCAATACTTTAGCCGATGAATTTTTAAAGCTTTCTTACCACGGGCTTCGGGCAAAAGACAAATCGTTTAATGCAGAACTGGTCACAAATTTTGATAAAAACCTGCCCCAGGTAAACGTGGTGCAGCAGGATATTGGACGGGTTTTGCTGAATTTGTTCAACAATGCATTTTACGCGGTTCAGGAAAAGCGAAAAGCTGAAAGCCCAAAGCAAAAAGAAGAATACAAACCTGCGGTTGAAGTAAGCACTTCAACCAAAAATGGTTTTGTAGTCATTACTGTAAAAGACAACGGCAACGGCATCCCCGAAGGGATAAAAGACAAGATCATGCAGCCATTTTTTACTACCAAGCCAACAGGTGAAGGTACTGGATTGGGTTTATCGTTAAGTTATGATATCATCAAAGCTCATGGCGGGGAAATAAAACTGGAAACGATGGATGGTGAGTTTGCAGAGTTTATTATTCAATTACCGGTGAATTAATACTAAAATTAGTTGTAATTTCAATTTATACTTATCATATGCAAGCGATAGAAACAACAGCAAGCTTTAATGAAGAAGGTGAGCTTATCATTGATAATCTGCCAATTATCAAAAACCAAAAAGTTAAGCTATTGATATTGCTTGAAGAGACTGAACAAAATGAATGGTTCCGGTTTTCAGGCAAGGGATTATCCGCAGCCTACAGTGAACAGGAGCCTTCCTACACATTAAATATGATTAAAAAGCCAAATCCTGATTATAAACCATGAGGGAAGGCGAGTTTACAACATTTGCTATTGCAAGCTACCGAATTTGCAAAGCGGAAGATAGACCAAGCGCAATTTCCTCCATTTGGTCAGCCCGTAAATAACCTATTTTTTGTTTAAATCTTTCTTGGGAAACAGAACGGACTTGAAAACAGTCAGCAGATGATGTTTTTGACAAGCCATTTTGGGTTGTAGCTATTAATTTAATCATCCATGGAGCAATGGAATAATGCTCTTTCCAGTCGGTAATGGGAACAATAATACTTAAAGGAAGTTTGCCAAGTTGGTCAGCGCTTACGATGACTGCTGGACCTATCGTGTGGACACATTTCTGTGTCGTTATGCTTAGGCATCCAGTATCCCCCGCCGGCGGGGGAATTAAAGGGGGTGGAACCTCCCCGTAGCCCCTCCAAAGGGGCACAGCATAGCGCCTAAATCCCTACTTAATAATA
>NZ_JAUXXZ010000056.1 GCF_030684675.1 Daejeonella sp.
GCACAACATGATTCAAAACCAGTTAAAAAGCTTTCATTCATCGACAAGGAAAGTATGGATTTGAGCAAAAAACCTGGTGATGATTTCTATAATTATGCCAGCGGTACCTGGATAAAAAACAATCCTGTACCTGCCAAAGAAACCAGATGGGGAAGTTTTAATTTGCTTCGCGACTGTAACATTAGTGCAGTGAAGACCATCCTCGCTGAATCTGCTGATAATAAAAGTGCGGCTCCCGGCTCCATAGAAAAGCGTGTCGGTGATTTTTATGCGGCGGGTATGGATAGTGTGACCATTGAAAAACTGGGATATAGTCCAATCCTTACTGACCTCGAAAAAGTGGCTCAGCTATCAGATCTTAATGGCCTTATCAATCATGCCGCTGCAATGAGGACATCCGGAGCCGGTTCTCCATTTTTTGGGTTTTTTGTCGGACAGGATAGAAAATATGTTAAAAATATCGTCCCGCAGCTTTTTCAGGGAGGAACTACCCTACCCGATCGCGACTATTATTTGAAGAACGATCCAAGAAGTCTGCAAATTCAGGAATCCTATAAAAAGTATGTTTCCAAACTTTTTACCCTTACAGGTTCAAGCCATGCTGAGGCTGAAAAAAATGCAGATATCATTTTTTCTATGGAGAAGACGTTGGCAGCCGCCCAAATGAGCCGTTTGGAGATGCGCGATCCATATAAAACATATAATAAGTTTGCCATTGCAGAACTCAGCAAAACAACACCTAACCTTAACTGGGAGACTTTACTCCCATTAATGAAGGTTACCGGACAGGATACTGTGTTAGTGAACTCTCCAAAATTCTTTACTGAACTGAATTCATTGCTAGGTTCAACACCACTTGATGATCTCAAAACCTACATGAAATGGAATGTTCTTAAAAGTTCAGCACCATACCTAAGTTCTGATTTTGTTGATGCCAGCTTTGCATTTACACAAACTCTGACAGGTCAGAAAGTACAAACTCCACGCTGGCAACGCATGTCCTCTTTAACAGATGGCTCTGTTGGCGACCTACTCGGACAGATCTATGTAAAAAAACACTTCAAGCCAGAAGCAAAAGCAAGGATGCAGGAGCTGGTAAACAATTTGGTAAAAGCATATGAGATCAGGATAAAAAATCTGGATTGGATGACAGATGTGACCAAACAAAAGGCCCTTGATAAACTTTATGCGTTTACTCCAAAGATTGCTTACCCCGACAAATGGAAAAATTACGAGGGATTGGAAATTAACAGAGAAACATTTTTTGACAATGTCAGAAATGCAGGTTCCTGGAGTTATTCTGAAATGCTGAAACAATTGGGCAAACCTGTTGATAAAACACGCTGGGCTATGACTGCACCTACAGTAAATGCCTATTACAACCCGGTAAATAACGAAATTGTATTTCCTGCTGGTATCCTCCAATTCCCTTTCTTTGATGCAAATGCCGATGACGCGGTAAACTATGGTGGCATTGGAGCAGTTATCGGGCATGAAATATCCCATGGCTTTGATGATTCAGGAAGCCAGTACGATAAAGACGGCACTTTGCGCAATTGGTGGACTGAGGAAGATAGAAGCAGGTTCAAAGTTAAAGCAACTGCCCTGCAGGAACAATTTGATGCCTATACAGTACTTGATACCATTCACGTGAATGGGAAGCTAACACTTGGTGAGAATATTGGTGACCTGGGTGGTCTGAATGCAGCTTATGAAGCCTTCAAAATGACCAAACAAGGACAAAGTAATGTTAAAATTGATGGTTTCACCCCCGATCAGCGTTTCTTCCTTTCATGGGCGCAGGTATGGAAAGGTAATATTTTAAACGAAACCGCTGCACAGTTAATCGTTACAGATACTCATTCTCCCGGCCCATACCGTACTATTGGTGCACCGGTAAATATGGATGCATGGTATAAAGCTTTTGATGTAAAACCTGGTGATAAACTATACAAAAAACCAGAGGATCGACTCAGAATATGGTAGTACCATATTAATAATATTGTTAATTAGATTTATAGCCCTTTGTTTGTATTTTCGAACAAAGGGCTTTTTCTGTCGCATAAATGAACTATATCGACCTGATATTAATTAGCATCATCTTACTGGCAGTATGGCGAGGCTGGCATAAAGGATTTCTGGTTTCTGTGACAGAAATTTTTATCTGGCTGGGTAGCCTCATTGTTGCCCTGCTGTTTTCAGAATTCCTTGCTACGGCTCTTGAAAAACTGTTTGACATTTCGATACACTTATTGAGACCTCTGAGTTTTGTCCTGATCCTGACCATATCCAGCAGGATGATATTTGCTACCTGCGACGGAATCATTGGAAATATACCGGAATCAAAAAATGAACATCGGTTTAATAAGCTTGGAGGAATAATCCCGGGATTGTTCTCTGGTGTATTGTATGCCCTATTACTTTCCCTTTTCTTTCTGCTCTACCCTGTAGGCGATGCCACAAAAGAAGCCCAAAAAAGCATTATTGCGAACACATTATCACAAAAACCAAGCTGGGCTGGAGAACGGGTAAATAATACCCTAAATGATCTCAAAAATAAATTTGGCAGAAGTCTTACCATTTTTCCAAATGGGAAAGAAATTATCCCATTACCATTTAAAGTGCTGGAGCCCCGGTTAAGAAGAGAGTTGGAGCTTAGAATGCTTGATATGATTAATAAGGAAAGAGAAAAACTGGGGCTACCAGTCTTGTATTTTGATGAAGAACTGGCCGCAGTAGCCAGAAAACATTCAAAAGATATGTTCCGAAGAGGATATTTTTCTCATTATAATCCTGAAGGGAATAGCCCTTTCGACAGAATCAGGCGAGAGGGAATTCAGTTCAGAATCGCAGGAGAAAACCTTGCTTTGGCTCAAAATCTGAGCCTTGCACATTATGGATTAATGGAATCCCCTACCCATCGTGCTAACATAGAGCATAAGGCATTCGGTAGAGTTGGTATAGGAATTCTGGATGGAGGATATAATGGTCTAATGATCACTCAGTTATTCAGAAACTAACACTTAAAAGCAAAATCAGAGTCAAATCCCAGTCTCTTTTTTTAAATTTGAAGCATATCAAATCCAAGTACGGAAATTGATTTTATTATAAATTCACATAACAAATTGGCCATATTATTGTTATAGTTTCAGGATCATCCATAAACCAATTAAACACTGTCTATGCATAGGTATTTTTTCGCTTTTTTTTGTTTATTAAGCAGCCAGTTAGTCGCGCAGATAAAAAACCCGGAATACAAACAAGTACTGGATAGTCTCTACCAGAATACTGTGCCACTCATCACAATTGATGAATTCAGTACCATTGATAAATATAATCTCCACATCCTTGACACCCGGGAAGAAGATGAATTTAAGGTCAGTCACATTAAAAATGCACGGCATGTCGGAAATTTCTGGTTCGATATGCGAAAGGTATATGATATCCCGGTAAATTCAACAATCGTTGTTTATTGCTCAGTGGGAATACGAAGTGAGAAAATCGGTGAAAAATTGATCGATGCAGGTTATAAAAACGTCCTGAATCTCTATGGAGGCATTTTTGAATGGGTTAACCAGGGCAATCCTGTCTATAAACAAAACGGAGTACAAACCGCCGAAATTCATACCTATAACAAAAACTGGGATCGCTGGGCTGAACGCGGCACCAAAGTCAATTAATCTGTGATTCCTACAAAACCCGGCATGGATCATTTAAGCTTTGCACTCACTTCCGACGGCTCTAAAACCCTTTTTAATGAAGAAGTTGGGGAGCATTATCACTCCCGTCACGGTGCCTTACAGGAAAGCAAACATGTTTTCCTGAATACAGGTCTGCGATATTTCCTTGAAAAAAGCGGAATAAAAAAAGTGAAAATTCTGGAAGTTGGTTTTGGCACCGGACTTAACTTTTTGATTACTGCGGATTTTTGTTCAGCTAACAAAATTCAACTCAACTATACCGGCATTGAAGCCTACCCCCTCAATCAGGATATAATCAGGAATACCGGTTATGAAAACTATATCCCGCCTGATCTTTGGGATTCATTTACAAGGCAATACGAAGAATCACAAAAGTCTGAAGTACAAATTTTTACCTCCTGTACACTTCAAATAGAACATACAAAATTGCTCGATTTCAACTCTGCAGAGCTCTTTGATGTCATTTACTATGATGCATTCGCAGCTGTCCATCAGCCGGAAATGTGGAATGCAGAATCCCTGAGTCATATTTGCAAATTTCTAAAACCGGGTGGGGTATTTGTGACTTACGCGATAACAGGAGATCTGAAAAGAACGATGAAAAGTTTGGGGTTTGAAATTGAAAAAGCACCGGGTGCAGCCGGGAAACGTGAGATGTTAAGGGCGGTAAAATTGAGATGATAATTTATTTCATTCAATTCATTTGCTTGAAGGATTTAAGTATTTGCTATTTACTTTCCAGCTTTTTGACTCTTTGTTGCAGATCAGTTACCTGTTTTTCCTTTTCAATAAGATATTGTCAATTCTTCAATCTTTTACAAAAGTTTAATATCCAGTCTGAACTATGATTCTTGTGATTAGGATGATTCAACCGAAAAAACATGATAAGGGGAATGTACAGTTTAATCAGAAATTTCTACACCAAAATAACAAGATCAAAATCCTATTTTTGCAAGATCAATCCCAATAAATGTCCGCTAATCCGATCCCCCCTTCTGCCGATACACCTGCAAAATCCTTTGAACGTTTGTTAACAATCATGGATACCCTTCGTGAGCAATGCCCCTGGGATAAGAAGCAAACGATGGAAACACTCAGGCATCTCACGATTGAAGAGACCTACGAACTTTCTGATGCTATCCTTGAAGGGGACATGAACGAGATCAGAAAAGAACTGGGTGATATTATGCTTCATCTCGTGTTTTACACACGCATCGCTTCTGAAACTAATGATTTTAATATTACTGATGTCATGAACGGCATCTGTGATAAACTGATCCACAGGCATCCGCATATTTACAGCGATGTGCAGGTTAATGATGAAGCTGATGTAAAACGCAATTGGGAGCAACTGAAATTAAAAGAGGGAAATAAATCAGTGCTCGAAGGGGTCCCTGCTTCATTGCCGGCCCTGATCAAAGCTTCAAGAATTCAGGAAAAAGCAAGAGGCGTTGGTTTCGACTGGGAAGAAAAGGCTCAGGTATGGGATAAGGTGGAAGAAGAATTGAGGGAATTCAGGGATGAATTTAACACCGATGATAATACAGCCATTGATAAAGAGAAGGCTGAAGGGGAATTCGGCGATCTGATGTTTTCTTTAATAAACTACGCTCGTTTCATCGATATCAACCCGGAAGATGCTCTCGAAAAAACAAATAAGAAGTTTATAAAGCGTTTTCAATATCTTGAAAGCAAGGCAAAAGAGCTTGGCAAAAGTCTGAAAGACATGACTTTATCTGAAATGGATATTTTCTGGAATGAAGCCAAAACTCAAAAATAAGCCTTCTCGAGAAAATAAATTGGGACCATTCTCAAGAAGCAATGACAAGTATTTTGTCATTGCCAACGCAGCCTCTTGTCATCGGGAGCACAGTCTCTTGTTATTGCGATCAGCCCTAGGCTGAGAAGCAATCTCCTACAATCATTAGATTGCTTCATCGTGCCTGGCCGTCCGGCCAAGCGGGCCTCCTACTCATGACATGTTATAGAGGCTTATAAATTAAGCCTTTTAGATTTCTCAAATGTTTTACTCTTGCTAAGACGCGTAATATATCACCTAAGCATATGATGATATGTTGCTATTTGCGTCTTAACGAGAGCCATTTTAGCATATTCAATTCCCTATAGCCCAATGTCACTATTTAAGATTTGATTTCATATTAAATACAAACTAGTATGTCTTGAATTATTTTTTACTTTTTTGATTTTGACGAACAATTCCAAATTATAGGATATTTAGCCCGCTCATGGCCGCGGGGCCTAGTCCTTTTCCTGCAGCAGAAAAGGACCAAAATGCCGCCGCTGCGCCTGATGCTTTGAAGGTTTCTGCTTAGGCCTGGACAATTTTGCCGCACCATCCGCTCTGGGCGGAGGAAGAAAGCTTATTAATGGGGGCTGCTAGCGTGGCGTTTAATAAAAACATTGGGGTAATTAGCTGGATCCTAGGCGTATTGACTTTGCAATAACATTCATATGCTTTTTTTGCGGCATTGGACAGGGCGGTAAATTCAAAATTGCCCTAGCACTGACTTTCATAGCCCTGTACGCAGCCGTTGATGGATGAATATTCCTAAACCTCTAACGTTAATCTTAGTAATCTTCGAATCTCGATATGGAGAAATTAATTTAAATGAAGCAGGATTTTCCGAGCGCGGGGAAGACAAAACGGCGGGCCGGGAGTATGGCCTCTGGTAGTGGGAGCTTCGTTTTGTCTTGATTTTTTGGTTACTTTTTCATCAAGGAAAAAGTAAATAGGCCTCCGCGGCTATGAGCGGTATGAAATTTTAACATACGATTCACCAATTAGTTTTGATGTCGTTCCGGCAGGCAGCCTCCTACCAAAAATATACACCGTAGATTTTAAAGATTATCTGCTATATTCAGTATAAATATTTTTATTTGTTAGATTAATATATGCACCGAATCCTGGAATGAAGAATAAAGTCCTCTGTTATGGTGAGATGTTATGGGATATTTTTCCTGATGGAGCAGTGCCAGGGGGAGCGCCAATGAATGTGGCTATCGGATTAAAGAAACTGGGATCTGATGTTTTTATCTTAAGCAGTTGCGGAAAGGATAAATTGGGAGCAAATTTGCTTGAATACCTTGATGAAAATGGACTGTCAACTAAATATGTTCAGCAGAGCAATTATCCAACAGGGCAAGTCAATGTGCATCTCTCTGAAATGAAAGACGCCAGTTATGAAATCGTTTTTCCTTCGGCATGGGACTATATTCATCAAATTGAGAAACTTCCGGAATTTGATGTTCTGGTTTATGGGAGTCTTTCATGCCGCAATAAAACCTCTTTCGAAACACTGATCTCTTTATTAGATAGCGGAGCAATCAAGGTCTTTGATGTTAATTTCCGACCTCCATTTGTTGATCAGTCCATTATTGAACAATTGCTCAATAAATCAGATCTGGTTAAAATGAATCTTGAGGAGCTTTTTCAAATTTCGGCATGGCATGGCATGGATTCTGAGGATTTAGAATTGGCAGCAGACCTTGTTTTCAAAAAATATTCACTCAAAATACTTTGTATAACCCGGGGCTCTGAAGGTGCATTTCTAAAGACAGCAGATAAAGAAATTTATCAGAGTGGGTTTACAGTGGATACTAAAGATACAGTCGGGGCCGGGGATGCTTTTCTTGCCGGATTTATCCATAATTATAGTAGAGATAAGCCATTGAAGGAAGCCCTGGAATTTGCCTGCCTTTTAGGGGCCTGGGTTGCATCTCAAAAAGGGGCAAATCCTCCATTTTTATTTGAGCATATTGAGAATTTAAAGCAGGCATTTTAAACGTACGGTTATCAATCTTTAAGATTTAAGTTCCCCGTTAATTTACAAACCCTCTATAATTATTCAGTGGTTATTATTATTGATTGACTGTCATTGCGAGGAGGCACGACGAAGCAATCTTATGACGATTAGTGGTATTATTATGAGGAGATTGCTTCGCTGCGCTCGCAATGACAAATCGCTGCGCTCGCAACGACAAAACGCTCAGTTCGTAGTGACAAAACGCTGTGCTTGAAATGACAAAACCCTATAAATGATCGATTAATCGCATACTCGATAATCTATAATTTCAATTATTGTACGAAGAAATATCATTGTCAGTAAACCAATCAATACTCAGGTCAACCCAACCAGGATTCATAGAATTTATGAGATTCATTTTTTTTAAACGTGATCCACCTTTAATTTGCTTTTCTCTCGCAATTGCTTCTTCAATCCACTGAAATTCTTCAAAATAGACCAGTTTATTACAATTGTATTTTGTGGAAAAACCTGAATTATGTTTTGATTTATGTTCTAACATTCTCCTCTCGAGGTTATTGGTTACTCCTGTATAAATCACGGTATTATGTGTATTACTTATCATGTAAACGAAGTAATTATGATCTTTCATAAAAGAGAAGTTGTAATTAATCAATTCTAGTGTTTTGAATGAGATTGCTTCGCTGCGCTCGCAATGACAAATCGTTGTGCTCGCAATGACAAATCGCTGCGCTCGCAATGACAAAGCGCAATGACAGTTAAATTAAAGTCTATTTCTATCATTTGAAATAAATATCACATTCAATTTAGGGAATGGTTACTAATTCCGCGTTTTATGGTTGTTTGTCATTGCGAGGAGGTACGACGAAGCAATCTTATGACGATTAGTAATATTAGTGAGGAGATTGCTTCGCTACGCTCGCAATGACAGGGGGGCACGCTCGCAATAACAAATCACAATAAAAGTTAAATTAAAGTCTATTTCTATTATTTGCATTAAATATCTGATTCCATTTAGGGAACGGTAAGTTATATCGCGTTTCATGGTTTTTTGTCATTGCGAGGAGGCACGACGAAGCAATCCTTCCCGGCGTCCTATATCATAATACTTACAAGGTAAAATCTACAATTTTCTTAAATTCGCTCCATACAACATTTACATTGGTAAAAGCTATACTCGTACTAAAATTCGGCACGGCATCAATCACTACCCCTAAGGGTGAGTTAGATGAGATCGTGATCGGAGAAATTGCCCGTCAGGTGGCAATGATCCATAAAGACTATAATCTTGTGATTGTTTCATCAGGAGCTGTTGCTGCGGGCAAAAAATTCCTGAAGAATTACGGCGGCACATTGAATGAGAAGAAAGCTGCAGCTTCGATTGGGAATCCGCTTTTATTGAATACTTACGCTAAATATTTTTCGCCACATGGCATTGCCATCGCTCAAAGTTTATGCGAGAGGCATCACTTTTCAAACCGCGATCAGTTTCTGCAGCTCAAGCGGACCTACGAAGAGTTATGGAACAGTGATATAATTCCGATTGCGAATGAGAATGATGTGGTCAGTAATCTGGAGCTGAAATTCTCGGATAACGATGAACTGGCAACTTTGATTGCCGCCGGATTTGGCGCTTCTCAGATACTCTTCAGTACCTCGGTGCCGGGAGTCCTCGACAGTTCCGGACAGGTGATTCCTGAGCTGGACACTTCGGATAAGAAGGTTCTTTTACTTGCAAATAAAGAGAAATCGGCATCGGGGTTGGGTGGCATGACCTCCAAGCTAAATTTTGCCCGCTTAGCCAATCAAATGGGTATCCGGGTGGTGATTTTTGGCATCAGAACTAAAGATGGAATTCTGAAGGCCCTTGATGGGAAAACCGGTACTTTATGTCTCCCGCAGAAAAGCACTTTGCCGGCCCGTAAAAAATGGCTGGCCAGCGGAAGCCTCGTGCGGGGCCGTATTCAAATCGATTCAGGTGCCTGTAAGGCATTGCAAAAGCGGCATAGTCTGCTGGCGGTAGGAATTAAAGCGGTGCTGAATGATTTTGAGAACGGCGAGATTATTGAAATTCTCGATGAGGAGAATAATGTGGTGGCAGTAGCTAAATCAAAAATCGATTCGGCAATGCTTGGCAGTGATATCAAAGTTAAGAACCTGGAAGTGGCGCATGCCGATAATATTGTTTTATTGTAATTTTTAATCATGGAATCGATACAATCTCTTCTTGAACAAGCCTCAGAGGCAACGATAGCGGTCAAGCTCTTAAGTGATGACAAGAAGGAAGATATACTCAGAGCACTGGCTGCAAAACTCAGGGCCAATATAGTGACCATTCTTACTGAAAATCAACTGGATCTCGACCGGATGCCAGACACAGATCCTAAAAAAGACCGGCTTTTACTTACGGCTGCAAGGATAGAAGATCTGGCAAAAAGTGTGGAGGATATTGCAGCGCTTCCTGATCCGAGTAATCGTCTTCTTTCTGAAAAGATTCTGGATAACGGCCTCTTAGTACAGAAAATTACTGTCCCCCTAGGTGTTGTTGGCGTTATTTATGAGTCGAGACCAAATGTGACTGTCGACGTAGCTGCTTTATGCATTCAATCGGGAAATGTATGCCTTCTCAGGGGTGGTACCGATGCTTTTTGCACCAATACCTATCTGGTAGCCTTGATACAGGAGGTGCTTGCAGGTTTTGATCTGGATGTTAGCGTTGTGCAATTGCTTCCGGCCGACCGGAAATTTATGCCTGAACTGCTCACAGCGACAAAATATGTAGATATTTTAATCCCACGGGGCTCACAGCAACTGATAGATTATGTACGTGAACATGCTTCGGTTCCGGTGATCGAGACAGGAGCAGGGGTTTGTCATACCTATGTAGAGGCATCTGCTAATCTGGAGAGTGCAGCAAATATTGTGACTAATGCTAAAGTTACACGTCCATCAGTCTGCAATTCACTGGACACAGTCATTGCCGACCGGGAGATTCTTGAGTCCTTACTCAAATTACTGGCACCAAAACTGGAAGCTTATCAGGTTGAAATTTTTGCAGATCCTGAATCCTACCTGATTTTGAAAGGTCTGGATTATCCATACCTCAAAGAAGCTGTTGAAGAAGATTTTGGACGTGAGTTTCTTGATTTTAAATGCTCAGTAAAAACAGTGGAGAATTTTGATGAGGCTGTGAAGCATATCCGGAAATTTTCATCCAAACATTCCGAAGCGATAGTTTCGAGCAATATGGAATACTGTGAGCGTTTCCTGAATGAAGTGGATGCTGCAGCTGTTTATACCAATGCTTCTACCCGCTTTACGGATGGGGGAGTGTTTGGTCTTGGAGCAGAGATCGGTATTTCTACACAAAAACTGCATGCTCGCGGTCCTTTTGCTTTAGAGAAACTGGTAACTGAAAAATGGATTGTGAGGGGGAATGGACAGGTGAGATAGTGGATAGTTGACAATTGATAATTGACACCTGATGGCTATCGGGTTGACATTGAGCAAAGAAATTTGCTACTATTATTAATTTAATTTAAGCAGGATGTCATCCTGATCCGCCCTGGGCGGATCAGGAACTTCACAATGGGTGAGTAGGAATTTTGCAGCGAAAATAGAGGTCTATAGGGGCTAAGGTCCCTCCTGCGTCGGGATGACAGATAAGGTTTTGAAGTGGAATTTTAAAATGAACTAGTAAATCACCAACCAATCCGATAGCTATCGGGTAACAACCAGCAACCAACAAATGCAAACTACACTCCGAACAGTAAATGTTACCCGTTATGTTACCCCGCTTCGGGAAGGAGGATCTATGCCTGCGATCGCTGAGGCGGATGACGGGTTTTTGTATGTGATCAAGTTTCGTGGTGCAGGACAGGGTCCGAGGGCTTTGATCGCTGAGCTTATTGGCGGAGAGATTGCCCGAACTTTGGGTTTTAATGTCCCTGAACTTGTATTTGCTACACTGGATGAGGCTTTTGGCCGTACTGAGGCGGATGAGGAGATTCAGGACTTGCTTAAGTTTAGTGTCGGACTGAATCTGGGTTTGCATTATCTTTCAGGATCAATTACTTATGATCCTGCGGTGAATAGTATTGATGATCACTTAGCCTCTAAGATTGTCTGGCTGGATGCTTTGCTGATGAATATGGACCGCACCTGCCGGAACACCAATATGCTCATCTGGCATAAAGAATTATGGCTGATTGATCATGGGGCTTCGCTTTATTTTCATCACTCCTGGCAGAACTGGGAAGAGCAGGCTGAGAAGCCATTTACCCTGATAAAAGATCATGTTTTACTAGCTCATGCAAATGAGCTCAGGTTTGTTGATGAACAATTCAAAACTTTGCTTAGTGCTGAGCGGATCAAAGAAATTGTTTCCCTGATTCCGGATGAATGGCTTGAAGACACTGCTTTTCAGAGTACCGAAGAACATCGTAATGCCTATATCAGCTTTCTCGAAAGGCGTATTAATAAATCAGAAATTTTTGTAAACGAAGCCCTGAATGCAAGAGAAATACTTATTTGAGTATGCCGTCATCCGCCTTGTACCGAGGGTGGAGCGCGAGGAATTTTTGAATGTGGGGCTCATCCTTTATTGCTCCGCTCAAAAATTTCTGCAGGCAAAATTCTGGCTGGATAAGGAAAGGTTGAAGGCCTTTTCTCCGGGAACCGATCTTTTAGAAATTGAAGAAAACCTGAATGCATTCTGTCAGATCAGTAAGGGAAAAAAGGAGGCAGGTCCAATAGCTAAACTCGACCAGGCTTCCCGTTTCAGATGGCTGACCGCAACCCGAAGTACCGTTTTACAAACATCAAAAGTTCATCCTGGTTTTTGCGAAGACGCTGCAGAAACGCTGGAAAGATTGTTTGAAGAAATGGTACTAATTAGTTGACAGTTGATAATTGAGAGTTGATACCTGATAGCTATTGGGTTGAGAATTCCATGCCTGAGCAGACACGCACCTGTGGCACGTGTTTGCATCTATAGGCTTGTTGAATAATATTATATCAATTACTCCGGTTTCGTTGTAATTACAATCACTCCATTACGGCCTTTTTCACCGAATTTGTTTAATGCTTTTTCGCCTTTGAATACCTCTATAGCAGCAATTGACATCACTGAAAGGTCGTTTAATGCTGATTTTTCTACCTCATTTCCATTGAGAAGGATCAGTTCATTGTTATTTAAACCACCGAGGGATACTTTTTCGCTTTGTACCTGCCTTAGACTTATGGTAGTACTTGGTTGGGCATCAGGTAAAGCTGACTTTCCGGAAGTTTTGGTAGTGATTTCTATGACCCCGTTAATTCCCGACGCACCATACTGAACAGTGCCGGCAGTACCTTTAAGAACGGTTATTTTAGCGATGTTTTCTGGATTTAACGTCGCAGGATTGGAATTTGCTATCCCGTCAATTACATATAGTGGCTTTTTATGACCTGTATTCAAACTGTCACTGATTGCGCTGAACTTAACAAGAACGGTTTTAGTTTTAGTGGTATCTGCCGGAATTGATACTTCTGAATTTATGATCAGTTGATTTTTGTTTTGAATAACTACACTTTCTGATGATTTTATGCCTTCTGCTGTCAATTCGCTGTTTATACCGATGATCTTTGGCATCTGAGGGAGATTGGCGATGACACTACCCAATTGGCAGCCGTTTAATGCAGCCTTAGAATTTGAAACGATTAGTACCAGGCACATGATGGCTGGCAGGAGCAGGATATAAATCCCTTTTTTAATTTGATTTGATTGTCTCTTGTTCATCATGGCTATTCTTTTTTTTATGGTTAGTAAATGAAAATTATTTACGGGTAATGCATTCTGCGGCAGAACATTAATCTTTAACAATGCATATTGGTATTCCTTGCTGTCAATGCCCGAATTAAGTACCTGTAAGTCGGTTATGAATTCGAGGTTCGCTTGTATGGCATCTTTTATCAGCCACACCCCCGGATTAAACCAACAGAAAATAGTACATATTTCTGCGAACAAAACATCAAGGCTGTGTAATTGCCTGACATGCACTTGTTCATGTTCTAAAATTGATTGAAGTTCTTTTTGCTCATGATATTCTGGATTAAGGTAAATGGTTTTCCAGAATGAAAATGGATTTACCTTTTTACTGACTATTCTGAAACTGTAATTGCCTGAAATTGCAGATTCAGATTTTCTGTGCAGGATTAAAAGGGAGATCAATTGAATGATCAGTCGGGCCAGCATAAGGATTACACCGGTCCAGAATATTAGGATAACTACTTGCCAGTATATACTGACCGGATCTGGGGATGTGCTGTTTACATAAGTGGCTGAATACTGCCAATCGGGGCTTAAATTACTGATCTGCTGTTTGATTTCGGGACTACTTTTAAACAGATCCGCGATATTTATCAGAGGATAAAGGCTCGAATAAATCAAGCCTAGCAACAGATAGATCCGGTTTAGTGAATAAAAGGTAAATTGTTTCAAAAAAAGCCGGTAGCCGAAATAGAAAAGTAAAATCGATAAGTTCACTTTGAGCAGGTAAATGATGAGTTCGGGCATCATGACTTCCTTCCCTTCTCAATCATTTCAATGATCTCTTTTAATTCATCTGTACTGATCTTTTCCTGTGTCGCAAAAAAGCTTACCAATTCTTTGTAAGAATTGCTGAAATAATCACTTACAAACTCACCCATAAACTTCTTCTTATATTCCTCTTCCTTGATTTTTGGAGCATACAAATAAGTGTTTCCTATCTTCTTTGCTGAGATGAATTCTTTCTTCTCCAGATTCTTCACGGTTGAGGCAAGGGTAGTGTAGGGTGGTTTAGGCTCAGGGAGGTCGTTCAGAAAATCTTTAATAGTCCCGCTGTTTAGGTTCCAGATTACCTGCATTGCTTCTTCCTCATTTGCTGTTAGCTTTTCCATATCTACGAACTTTTCGTAAACTTACTACGAACTTTTCGTAATTGCAAATTAATTGCTTAGGAAATTTTATATGCTCAAAAGCAGATAAATCTTCCTTTGTTCTTTAAGCCGAAAACAATAGTTTTGAGACCTGTCAGGCTATATAGTTTTTCTGTGAATAATCTCCTTATCTCATTTCGTAACGTAAGCATTCGCCAATATAATTCTCTTGTTTTCGAAGGACTTAATTTTGATTTCGAAAAAGGCCAAAACTGGGCTTTAGTGGGTAAAAGCGGATCAGGGAAGAGCACTCTTCTGGATTTTATCATTGGTAAGGCCTCTATGGCGCGAGGGGAAGCTAATTATCCTTATTTTGACAGCTATATTGCCGAATATGATCAGGATGATCCCTTTTTTAACAGGTATAAACTGATGACTCAGGTATCTGCCCGGCATGAGTTTCGTAATCTTTCGAATACCAGCGACTTTTATTATCAGCAGCGATTTAATTCCTGTGATTCTGAAGATGCAGATACGGTCGCAAATTATCTTTCTACGATAAAAATTGTTCAACTGTCTGGTTTCTGGACTTTCAAAAGGGTCACCGAGCGACTGAAGCTTCTGCACCTGCTGGACAAACAACTGATTAAACTGTCCAATGGAGAAACCAAGCGCCTGCTGATTGCATCGGCATTGATCAGCAATCCATTATTATTATTACTCGATAATCCTTTGAATGGACTCGATGTGGCCGCCCGTCAGGATTTCAATGAGCTTATCCGCGAAATTTCTGACTCGGGAATCAATATCATCATGGCTACCACTCCTTCAGAAATACCAGAGGCTATAAGCCATGTTGCGGTTCTTGATCAGGGTAAAATAATTAGTAAGGTTCCCTCAGATCAGTTTAATCCGGAGAATCTATATCTAAGTACAGCAGACAAGATTAATCGGGATGAATTGAAGGAACTACTTTCGCAGGCACAATGGCCTCTTTATCAAACAATTATCGGGATGGAAAATGTCAGCATCAGGTATGGTGATAAACTGATTCTTGATCAGGTAAACTGGCAAATGAAGCAGGGGGAGCACTGGATGCTGATCGGACATAATGGGGCCGGGAAATCAACTTTATTAAGCCTGATCAACGGGGATAATCCACAGGCATTTGCCAATAAGATCACACTGTTCGATCAGCGCAAAGGGACTGGCGAAAGTATCTGGGAAATAAAAAAGAAGATTGGCTATGTTTCACCTGAATTATTTCAGTATTTCCCAACTGGAAATACTTGCCTCCAGGTCATTGAATCGGGATTTGATGATACACTGGGTTTGTTTCGTGTCTCAAGTAAATCGAAAGCTGAAACTTCAATGCGCTGGATGAAACTGCTAAGGGTAGAAGAATATGCCGGTAGGATGTTTCGTAATGTTCCGGTTAGTGTTCAAAGGATTTGTATGCTGGCCAGGGCAATGGTCAAAAATCCCGTTCTGTTGATTCTTGATGAACCCTGCCTCGGACTCGATTTTGAACAGCAGGATCAGTTTAAAAATCTGATAGATGAGATCTGCTCAATCAGTAATCTGAGTCTTATTTATGTCAGCCATTATCAAAATGAAATGCCTGAATGTATTACACATTCCTTAAAACTGGAGCAGGGAAGAGTGGTTTAAGACTTACGAATTTACTTAGGCGTCATACCGGTTAAATTCGTCAGTCGCCAATCTAAGTTTGCGACTGACGAAATCGACTTTCTAAACGCCTATGTGATTTCGCAAGTCGGAAAGTTAAGACTTACGAATTTACTTAGGCGTCATACCGGTTAAATTCGTCAGTCACCCCTGATAGCATGCGACTGACGAAATCTACTTTCCAAACGCCTATGTGATTTCGCAAGTCGGATCGTTAAGACTTACGAATTTACCTGGGCGTCATACCGGTTAAATTCGTCAGTCACTTTTCTGGTATGCGAAGACGAAATCGAATTTCTAAACACCCAGGTGATTTCGCAAGTCGGAAAGTTAAGACTTACGAATTTACCTGGGCGTCATACCGGTTAAATTCGTCAGTCACTTTTCTGGTATGCGAAGACGAAATCGAATTTCTAAACACCCAGGTGATTTCGCAAGTCGGAAAGTTAAGACTTACGAATTTACCT
>NZ_JAUXXZ010000074.1 GCF_030684675.1 Daejeonella sp.
TATTATTAAGTAGGGATTTAGGCGCTATGCTGTGCCCCTTTGGAGGGGCTACGGGGAGGTTCCACCCCCTTTAATTCCCCCGCCGGCGGGGGATACTGGATGCCTAAGCATAACGACACAGAAATGTGTCCACACGATAGGGTTTTATCGGATGAAAAGTCGTGAGGGAGGTTCCAGCTTCCCTTTAGAATCTTATCCTTTTTATGGTAAATTTTTTGTGTCATCACCTTCAGGCATAGTTTTTTCCATATTTTCGGGTATTATGGATTTTACACTATGAACATTCGTCAATTAGGGTTTAGCCTTTTTCTGTTTTTTCCACTTTTCGTTTCCGGACAAAGCTCCATCCAACTCAATTCATCAGAAATTAAGCTTGGACTCAAAAAATTAAATACCCTGGGTTCTGCATTATATATTGCTGCGCATCCTGATGATGAAAACACCCGTTTACTGGCATTTCTTGCTAAGGAAAAGAAATTCAGAACAGGTTATTTATCGCTGACCAGAGGCGATGGAGGCCAAAACTTAATTGGAAATGAGCAATCTGAATTACTCGGACTCATACGTACCCAGGAATTACTTGCAGCAAGACGCACCGATGGTGCTGAACAATTCTTTTCGAGGGCAATCGATTTTGGGTTCTCAAAAAATTCGGATGAAACTTTTAGAATCTGGGATAAAGAACAAATCCTGGCCGATGCAGTTTGGGTAATCAGGAAGTTCAAACCGGATGTCATCATCACACGCTTTCCTGAAGATGAACGTGCCGGACATGGTCAGCATGCCGCATCTGCGATCATTGCCCGCGAAGCATTTATCGCCGCATCAGATCCAAAACGTTTCCCTGAACAACTAAAATATGTAAATGCCTGGCAAGCCAAACGAATAGTTTGGAATACCTATAATTTCGGCTCAATGAATACAACAGCCGAAGATCAGTTAAAACTGGATGTTGGTATTTATAATCCATTGCTGGGTAAAGGTTATGGCGAAATCGCCGCTGAGAGCCGTACCCATCATAAAAGTCAGGGTTTTGGAAGCGCCAGACAGCGCGGACAGGCAGTCGAATATTTTATACAAACTGCAGGTACTATATCAAAAAACGACCTCTTTGAAGGGATAAATTCAAAATGGAACCGCATCCCGGGAGGAGAAGAAATCGGGAGGATGATCAATGAAGCAGATCAGAATTTTAACACTGATGAACCTTCCGCCTCCGTTCCAACATTAATCAATATCCTCAAAACAATTAACAGACTGCCTGAAGGTTACTGGAAGGACCGAAAGACCAGGGAATTAAAAGATCTGATTGCAGCAGCCGCCGGGCTTTGGTTTGAGTCCTATACTTTACAGGCCATGCAGGCATTAGGTGACAGTATCAGACTGCGTTCTGATATTGTACTTCAATCCAAAATCCCTGTTAAATTGCTGAGCATAAACGGACAAAAACAGGATTTTGATCTGAAAGAAGGAGTATCAAAAAGTATTCAAAGCAGTGTATTGGCAAAAGAGATCACAGAACCTTACTGGCTATTCGAAAATCATCCGATGGGCATGTTCAAAATCGATGATCAGCAATTAATCGGGTATCCTGAGAAGCCTAGTTCAGCCGCAATTGGCTTCAGTTTCAGGATTTCAGATGAGGTAATTTCATATCAGCGTCCGGCGGTTTTTAAATTTACCGACCAGGTTCGGGGTGAGGTATACCAGCCATTAATCATTGCTCCGGCAGTCACAGCCAGTATCGCCGACAAAGCCTATGTCTTTTCCGGAAATACCTCCAAAACGATACAAATACTCCTGAAAAGCTTTCGTGATAAAACAGAAGGCAGCCTGAGACCTAAGGTACCCTCCGGATGGAAAATTGAACCCCAAAGTATAGCGTTTAATCTTCCGAAAAAAGGAGATGAAAAAACAGTTCAGTTTACTATAAGCCCCAGCGAGCAGGCTGAATCCGGAAAATTCACTCTTAGTATTCAGTCGGGTGGACAGAATTATAATCGGGCTCATCGAATCATAGATTATGATCATATTCCAATTCAAAATCTTTTTCCGCTCGCCGAAGCGAAAATCGAGCGGGTTGAGCTTAAAACAGCAGGTAAAAAGATCGGATATATTGCAGGAGCCGGTGATCTGATCCCTGAATCCTTACAACAAATTGGTTACCAGGTCAGTACCCTGTCAGAAACCGAGATAATGAATACTGATCTTGCACAATACGATGCAATCATCACCGGGGTGAGGGCTTATAATGTTAATGAAAGATTAGCCCTTATGCAGCCTAAACTGATGGAATATGTCAATAAAGGGGGAACTTTATTGATTCAATATAATGTCAATAACCCATTGCTGGTACAGAATATTGGCCCATATCCGTTTAAAATAACGCGCGACAGGGTAACTGATGAGAATGCGGGTGTACGGTTTCTTGAAAAAGATCATCCTGTTTTGAACTATCCGAATAAGATTACAGCTAAGGATTTTGAAGGATGGATTCAGGAAAGAGGCCTGTATTTCCTTTCGGATGCAGATCCAAAATACAGCCGTATATTAAGCATGAATGATCCGGGAGAAACTGCAAAAGACGGATCACTACTGGTTGCCGATTATGGCAAGGGAAGATTTGTATATACCTCCCTTGTTTTTTTCAGGGAATTACCTGCCGGAATACCCGGTGCATATAGATTATTTGTAAATTTGATCACAAAACAAAAAGAATAATAAAGATGAAAACTGAAAACTCTGCAAAAACCAATAGTGCTTATTACATCGTTCCGGCCGTATTATGTGGTATTCTTACTGCCTGTGTGGTAACAGGATCATTTGGCTACATGGTGTTGGGAGCAATATTGGGTCTTCTTACCGCAGGCCTCTGGGCCAATGTTGTTCAGCATGGAGAAGAAGCCTGATCAGGATCTTCCACCGTTTGTAAAGACATGGAACCAGTTCTACTATCTTCTGATTGTATGGCTGGTACTTCTTATTGTCTTGTTTTATCTGTTCACTAAAACTTTTGAATGAGCGGGATTGACTGGATAGTACTGTTTACTACCCTCCTCATAATTGTCGTATATGGCATTTACAAGAGTCGGGGGACAGAAAATATTGAAGGTTACCTGCTTGGAAATCACTCTTTTCCCTGGTATAGTGTAACCTTGTCGGTCATGGCCACTCAGGCCAGTGCAATCACTTTTCTTTCGGCTCCCGGACTTGCATTCTCATCAGGAATGGCATTTGTTCAGTTTTACTTCGGCCTTCCGCTGGCCATGATTGTACTCTGTATTACCTTTGTCCCTATTTTTCATAAACTCAAAGTTTATACTGCGTACGAATTTCTTGAAAATCGATTTGATCTTAAAACCAGGGCATTAACTGCCTTTTTATTCCTGATTCAGCGCGGACTATCAACCGGAATCACCATTTATGCCCCATCCATTATACTCTCTACGATTCTTAATATTGACACGACCATTACTACGCTATTTATCGGCGGACTTGTAATCAGCTATACGGTTTATGGTGGCACAAAAGCAGTATCCTATACACAAATGCTGCAAATGGCTGTCATATTTTCAGGGATTCTGATAGCAGGAATTCTGGTCGTAAAAATGCTTCCTGAAAGTGTGGGGTTCGGAAAAGCCTTACAAATAGCCGGTAAAATGGGCCGGACAAATGCAATAGATTTTTCTTTCGACTGGAATAATCAATATACTGTATGGAGTGGCTTAATCGGCGGATTTTTTCTGCAATTATCCTATTTCGGAACTGATCAAAGTCAGGTAGGGCGGTATCTTACCGGTTCATCAGTTGGTCAAAGCCGGCTTGGTTTGTTAATGAACGGTCTTTTAAAGATCCCGATGCAGTTTCTGATCCTTTTGATCGGAGTACTTGTTTTTACATTCTATCAGTATCATCAGCCACCAATATTTTTTAATAGTTATGAGCTCGGCAAACTGGAAAAGAGTCCGTATAACAAGGAACTTGAACAGATAAAAACAGATTATTCGAATGCATTTACCGAGAAACAGGCAGAGATCAATCGTCTCGAACAGGCAATGAATGCAGAGGATGAGGCAGCAATAAATACACAACGTACAATTCTGGAGAATGCCGATAAAAAAACCAAAGCAATCCGGCAGCAGGCAGTTGACCTGATGAAAAAGAATGATCCGGACGCTGAAACGAATGATAATAATTATGTGTTCCTCAGTTTTGTCACTAAATATCTTCCTCAGGGACTTATCGGCTTACTGATTGCGATCATTTTCCTGGCTTCAATGGGATCCACTTCAAGTGCATTAAACTCCCTGGCTTCAACTACCGTTATTGATATTTATAAGCGACTGGTTAATCCGGATGCTTCGGATGAAAAATACCTTTCGGTATCCAGATGGACAACCATAATCTGGGGCATATTTTGTATCCTGATGGCACTCTATGCAAGTAAAATGGGCAATTTGATTGAGGCGGTTAATGTATTAGGATCATTATTCTATGGAACGATACTCGGCATATTCATCGTTGCCTTTTACCTAAAAAAGATCGGAGGATCAGCAACCTTCACAGCGGCCATCATTACAGAAGTTATAGTATTTAGCTGCTGGATGCTGGATCTTATGGCTTTTTTATGGCTGAATGTGGTGGGATGTTTCCTGGTTGTAATGATGGCGCTTATTCTGCAAACGATATTGAAGAATGATCCGGAGGCAGGTCAAACGCATTAAAATAGCAGTCTATTTGTTTTAAATTTAAATGACTGATTATCAAATATTTAACTTACTTATGTGATGGTTTTTTGTATATTTTCCTGACAATCAGATGGATGCAAAAAATAACACCAGCACTATTTTAACGAAATGGAAGACTTTCGCTTGAACAGAAAAAAGCGGTATTTACTAACCGATATTATAATCATAACTATAGCAGCGGTTCTTAAGGGGTATGAAAAGTTATGACGATATTGAAGATTTTGGAATAATGAGGGAGGCCATAAATATCCTTAAAAGGGATGAATCAAAAAAATTAGTATCAGAAGGAAAATGAATATTGCTGCACTGGATCTTAATGTGTTCCTTCTCTGAAATACCTGACTTAATCCTGTATATTAGTATTAATATCCTCTGCTTTTTTAACAATATCCCGTATGATATGATCCAGTTCATTACAGCAGTTGACTAAATTATTAAACCATTCTTCGTATTCCGTGTATTCTGATTTTATTTCGGTAAGAATGTTTATAATACCCATCATTCTTGCTAAGGGAGCCCTTACTACGTGCGATTGTATCCAGGCAATATCCTGAAGCTTTTTATTCTGATCTTCTACAGTTTTAATATATTGAACGCGTTCAGTAATATCATTTGCAAGGATCAAACGGGCTTTCCTATTCTTAAAATAAAAAATATCGCTTTGAATCTCCACATAAATGATATCGCCATTTTTTCTTTTATGCCTGTAAACTGCTTTTGCAAACCGTTTATCAAATTCTTTGTAGAAATTCACAGCTTCTTCCACTATCGGAATATCTTCTTCAGGCCTGATATCTTTGATAGTCATGCTGAGAAACTCGTTTTTAGTATATCCGTAATTTCTGACCGCAGCATCATTCACTTTTAAAAACCGGTATGATTCAAGATCAAAAATCCACATAGGCTGGGGACTCAAATGAAACAGGTCGCTATAGCGTTTTTCAGATTCTTTAAGTTGTAAACTTGCTTTCGATCGCTCTATAGCATAGATAATGCTCTTGAAAAGAGTGGTAGAATTCAGATCGTCTTTGATCAGATAATCTGAAATACCCTTAGAAATCGACTTTGTACTAAAATCAATATCGGCATATCCTGTTAAAATGATAATGGGTATCAGTGAAGCTGCTTCAAGTATATCGGTAACCAAATCCTGGCCGCCTTTATGCGGTAAAGTAAGATCTAATAAAATTATATCGAATAAAGCATCTCCAGCTGACAAAACTTCGGATGCCTGTTTAAAATTACTGGCATGTGCAATAAAAGGATTTAAGATCTGTTCTGTTAAAAAATCTTCAATTATAGCAAGATCACCCGGGTTATCTTCTACAACTAAAACCCGGCATGACATTTTGAATTTTACCATCCGCAATTATTTTTTTGAGGGTAATTTAACTATCGAGATCCAGAAGTCCTCTATTTTTGAAATAGCATCTATGAAATCATCTACCTCTACAGGTTTGGTAATATAACAATTGGCATAGTTATTATAGGACTGGTTGATGTCTTTTTCGGAAGATGAAGTGGTAAGCATGATTACAGGTATATGTTTCAGGTTGCCGTTGGTTTTAATATATTGAAGCACTTCCTGCCCGCTTCTTCTGGGCAGGTTAATATCTAATAAGATCAAATCCGGAGATTCTGTATCGGCATACCCGCCTGTTTTGTTTACAAAATCGATTGCTTTTTCGCCATCCTTTACTACGCTGATCTTATTTGTGATCTTGCCATTCTGCAGGGCTTCGGTCGTAAGAAGTATATCGCCATCATTGTCTTCAATTAATAAAATATGGATTGGGCTCATTTGTTTGCTCTGTTAGGTTTTTATAATTGTAAAATAAAATTTGCTTCCTTTGCCTTCTTCTGATTCTACCCAGATCTTTCCACCCTGGTTCTCAATGATTTTTTTGGTCACTGCTAGTCCCATTCCGGTACCGGGATAATCGTCTTTATTATGAAGCCTTTGAAAAATAACAAAAATTTTATCAAAATACTCCTTCCTGATGCCTATTCCATTGTCGCTGACAATAAATTGCCAGTAATTTTTAAACTCTATAGCGCTGATGTGAATTTGAGCAGGTATGCCTTGCTGAGAATATTTTAAAGCATTGCTGATCAGATTTTGAAAAACCTGGCGAAGCGGGGTTTTATATGCCCGGATCACCGGAAGCTTTCCTGCATGGATCATTGCGTTCTTTTCTGCAATTTGTTTTCTGCACAAAACTAGAATTTCGCTGAGCAGATCATTCAAATTAAGATCCTCCTGGGTATCTTCCGTTTTACCTACTTTTGAAAACTCGAGTAAGTCAAGGATGATCTGCCGCATTCTCCTAGCTCCGTCAACAGCGAATCCGATATATTTTTTACCGTTATCATCAATAACATTTCCATATTTTTTTTCTATTTGAGTCAGAAAACTGGTTACCATCCGCAGGGGCTCCTGTAAATCATGGGATGCCACATAGGCAAATTGCTCCAGTTCTGCGTTGGATACAGCAAGCTCTTTTACATGTTTCCGGATGCTTTCGTTTAACTCTCTTAAACGGATTTCAGAAAGTTTACGTTCGGTTACATCCTTAAAGTACACAGACAGCCCGTTATCAGAAGGGTAGGCGCTGATTTCATACCATTTTTCTAAAGGGGGATAGTAGTCTTCAAAATGCACTACCTGGTTGGTTTCAAGGGCCAGGTGATATTTACCGTACGATTCTGATCCTACAGAACTCGAATATACATCCCACAAATTATGATTAAGTATATCTTCTTTGTGTCTTCCCAGTACTTTCTCTGCTTCCTTATTCCAGTACGTAACTTTCCAATTCTTATCCACAGCAAAAAAAGCATCCCTTATACTTTCAAGGATGGTGTTTTTCTCTTTCAGGGTATTAATGAAATCCGTCTCAGCTTTCTTCCGCCAGGTAATGTCCTGCATGGCGCCCACCATCCGGATTGCTTTACCCTGTTCATCTCTTATTACAAAGCCATTGTCTGCAACATGAGCATACGTTTGATCGGATTTGCAATAGCGGTACTCATCCGACCAATTTGTTTGTACTCCATTAATCACTTGATAAATTCCGCTTACAACCCGCTCAATATCTTCCGGATGGATATGGGCTGTCCAGGAGCTAACATCGGTTTTAAACCCTTGTGAGGTGTAGCCGAATATGGTTTGAAATCCCTCACCCCAATATAAGGTATTATTAGCCAGATCCCAGTCCCAAATGGCATCTGATGTAGCCCGGGTGGCGTACTGATATCGCTGATTACTTTCTTTAAGTTTCATCAATACCCGTTCACGCTCGGTAATATCGTTGAAAAAGGCCGTAACTCCTGAAAAAAGGCCGCTTTGATAGTCTAAAACAATATTCCCTTCTACCATTATTATTTTTTCACTTTTACTTTTAAGCGTTAGCCGTATATTGCTTATGATTTCTCCAAATTCTGCTTTGGCGGTATAGGCTTTATAAAGGTATTTAGATTCCTCTGACAAGATATCAGGCACAGTGAGGCTGAAAATTTCTTCGTCACTGTATTCCAGTTTTTGTTTAAACGAATCATTGGCAAACACCAGCCTGCCCTCCGCATCGCACTGACTGATTATTTCGTGGGTGTTCTCGGCCAGCAGATGGTATTTATGTTCGCGTTCTGCCAACTGTAAATTATTTGTTCTGAGTTTTCCAATTATTCTGGAAAGCAATATCCCTAAAAGGGTTAAAAGGATAAGAATTGAGCCATTCAGCCATAGCTTTGTTGCCTCAATTGTATGAAGCTGGTCTTCTATATTCTTGATATTTGTATTGTCTTTTTTGCCTGCATAATCAGATAAGGTGGTCTGCGCCTGTTGGAAATTCTGAAATGCGCTGTATACAAACCTTAAATTAAAGTTCACAGCTTCATCATGTCTGCCTTCTTCAATTAATTGAATTAGCGTTGCCCTTACTTTTGCATAGTGTACCCTGAATGATCTAAGCTTATTGAAAAGGCGCTGTTCATGCGGATCTGTTACCAGTTTTTCATATTCTTTCAGGTTGGAGTCATTCTTTCCTCCTTCAGCCAATACTGTCTTTAATGCCTCATTTTTTGCCTTTTTTTCGGTGTAATATAAAAAGCGCAACAGATTAACATGAACATAATCACTCCCCTTGCGCATACGGATGAGGATAGCCTGCTTATGGAGAGATTTATTGAGTAACTCGCTTATGATATGATGGGTTTTCTGCTGGTGCTTATATTCATTGACCCCAACAGTAAGTAAGCCTGTCAGTAATGCTGTGTAAACGAGCAGCAGCAGGTGTGATATAGGTATATTTTTAATAAACATGAGTTTCATTAGCCAAAAACTACTTATCAAGTTACGGAATATTAATTGCTGGCCAAATTAGAAGATCGGCATTACCAGGGCAAACGCATAAAAATAGTTGGTTTCGGATGTACCAAATAACTATTTGATTATCTGATAGTTAATTTACTTATAGGGCGATTTTAGATATAATTATCTGATTAGCCTTCGTTATAACAATACTCCGAAGATTAATTCTGCTTTCTAAAAACGGCAGACTATGATGGAACTCTTGATATTGCTTAACAGCGGATTCTGTCTGAGCTTTGAAATACGGCACTCAATTTATACCCAGAAGAAAACTAATTTTTTGATGCAATACAACCGGATCAAAAGGTTTACTGAGTATATCATTAACACCCGCATCCCAGCCGGCTTGCTGCTCTTCCTCTAACACCGCAGCAGACAATGAAATGATCGGTATATTTTTTTGCGGTTCATCAAAATCGGTACGTATTCGTCTTGTTGCCTCAAAGCCATTCATGGTCGGCATGTGCGTATCCATAAGGATCAGATCATAATGCGTGTCCTTTATCTTATCAAGCACTTTGCCGCCATCATCAACTATATCAACGCAAATATTCCAGTTTGTAAGAATTTTACTTATCATGAATTGGTTTATAGAATTATCTTCAGCCAGCAGAATAGTTACATTCTTAAATTTGGGAAGATCCGCGACCGAAATTTTCTTTTCCATATTTTGCTTACCTGTGATCACTTCATACTTATTTGTAAAAGTAAATGTGCTCCCCTTACCCGGTATACTGCTCACAGAAAGATCCCCGCCTTTTAAATCTGCAAGCTTTTTAACGATGGACAGGCCTAAACCTGTGCCCCCATACTTTTGCGCCGTTGAATCTTCTGCCTGTTCAAATGAATTGAAAACTTTGCCCAGACCTTCTTCAGAAATACCAATTCCGGTATCAATAATGGAAAACTGCAGTTGTGCTGAATGATCCTTTTTATCCAGATTTATAACCCTTAGCGTTACAGACCCTTTATCAGTAAATTTTATAGCATTTCCCATCAGATTCATTAAAATCTGGTTTAACCTTAACGCATCTGCTATGATATAATCAGGTACCTTATTATCAATTTCCAATACCAGCTTAACATTCTTTTCATCTGCTCTAAATTTCATAAGATCTACAACAGCCTGTACAAGATCCCTGATATTGGTTTCGGCTTTAACTATCTTAAATTTACCGGCTTCGATCTTCGAAATATCTAAAATATCATTGATTACCCCTAATAATGATTGAGATGATACCTCAAGGAGTTTAACAAATTCTTTCTGATCATCACTAAGCTCTGTATTCTTTAATAAGTGCGCCAGGCCAATTATTCCATTAATGGGTGTACGGATTTCATGGCTCATATTGGCCAAAAAGCTTTCCTTGACTCTTTTTGCCGCCTCGGCCTGCTCTTTTGCTTTTACAAGCTCCTTTTGAAATTCCTCTAATTCTATATTTTTTTGTTTAAGCTCCTGCTGACTTCTTACAACGCTGATAAAAGCGTCCACCTTTGCTATCGTAATATAGGGGTCAAGAGGTTTGTATAAATAATCCACCGCACCTGATTCGAGCCCTTTTACTACGTATTTTGTTTCTTTAGAGATAGCTGTAACAAATATGACCACCATTTCACGGGTTCGTGGATTACTTTTCAGGATCTGTACCAACTCAAATCCATCCATTTCAGGCATTTGAACATCTACCAGGGCAATAGCAATATCCTGATCCCAACAAATCCGTAATGCTTCGTTTGGAGATGTGGTAGTAATCAGGTTAATATCATCCCGTCGAATAAGAGCTTCCAAAGCAATAATGTTTTCTTCCCTATCATCAACGATAAGGATATTAACAGGTTGTAATTGTGTTCCGGCCATTATAAATTATAAATTATTAACATTAGCGGATGTAACCTTTATACGGTAAATTTCATCAAACAGATTAAATAGTTCCTCATTTTTCAAAATCAGGTCTACCTGGGTGAGTGCAATTGCCGATTGCGGCATCGTATTAACTTCAGCTTCCTGAGGATCCTGTACAACTGTCAGCCCGCCCTTATCTCCTATATATTTGATGCCATTTGCCCCATCCCGATTAGCTCCTGATAATAACACGCCTATTACTTTACTTCCCAGCACATCAGAAACACTCTGAAAAGTGACATCTATAGAAGGGCGGCAAAAATGAACAGGCTCTGAAAAATCGAGTGTAAAGCTACGGTCAGGCTCTAATAACAGGTGATAATCAGCAGGGGCGAAATATACATTTCCCGGTTTCATCCATTGTTTATCTGCTGCCAGCTTTACGGGGATCAGCCCTTTGGCAGTAAGGATCTTTTCTATTCTGGACTCATATTTTCTACTGCGGTGAATAATAACGATCACTGCAACCGGATAATTTTCAGGCAGTTGTAAAATAAGATCGTGAAGCAATGAAAAACCGCCTGCTGAGCAGCCGATCATTAAAACTTCTGTTTGTTTTATTTTATCATTTATATATGAACTAATTTTAGCCAATTTTCTGATATATATTAAACTTCTTATCTATTACTTTGAAATGCTTTGAAATAGCTTCGTCTCTTAAACATTCTTTTGAACCCAGGCACAAAAAACCCAGGGGCTGAAGGCTATCATAAAATAGCCGTATTACTTTTTCCTGAAGGCTTACGGTAAAATATATCAGCACATTTCTGCAGGAGATCAACTGAAATTCATTAAATACCCCATCTGAAACGAGGTTATGAATGGAAAATAAAGTTTTAGTCTTCAAATTATGGTTAATAGCTGCGGCATCGTACAGCGCTGTATAGGAATCCGATAAAGAGTGTGCGGTACCGGTGTCCCGATAATTCTCGGAATATAATTTCATTTTCTTAAGATCATAAATTCCTTTTCGTGCATGCTCCAGAACATCTGCATTAATATCCGTGCCGTATAACAAAGAACGGTTATATAGTTCCTGTTCCTTTAATAAAACAGCATACGAATATACCTCTTCCCCTGTTGAACAACCGGCATTCCAGATCTTAATATGTTGAAAAGATGCGAGATAAGGCAAAACCTTTTCCCTTAAACCTTTGAAAAATTCAGGGTCACGGAACATTTCCGTTACATTCACTGTAATTTCTTTCAAAAAGTACTCAAAAAATTCCTCATCATTTATTAACCGGTTATTCAGCTCGAATAAGTTTATTTTGTTCAGGCCCATTACACGGCTGACTCTTCTCTTTAAAGAGGCTCGGGAATATTCAAAAAAATTATATCCATGAACCTTATTAACCAGGTGAATTACCTCTTCAAGTTCTTCAAATGTTATAAACTCTGCCGAGGATGCCATATTTAAAATCTTAACTTAACCACACGCGAATGAGAGACAATAACTTATCGACATCCACGGGTTTTGAGGCATAATCATTCGCCCCGGATGAAATACATTTATCACGATCGTTTTTCATGGCTTTTGCGGTTAGAGCAATGATAGGCAAATTTTTAAACCTGCTTTGCTTTCTGATCTCCGTCATCGCTTCATAACCATCCATTTCCGGCATCATTATATCCATTAATACCAGGTTGATATCAGGTTTCGAATCCAGCTTATTTAATGCTTCCCTACCATTGTGGGCAACTTCAATGCTCAAGTCATAAGCTTGCAGTGCGCTGGACAGCGCGAATATGTTTCTCATATCATCGTCAACAATTAATATGGTCTTGTCTTTTAATACTTTTTCAAGTGTACTGGAGTTTCCGGTAGATGGCAAAGGTGAAGAATAAGCCGGAACTGTTGATTTAACCTTGTTCATAAACAGGTTAACTTCATCAAGCAGCCTTTCGTTGGATTTACTATTTTTTAAAACCATGGCATCAGTATGCTCCATTACTCTGGCCAAACTGTTCTTATCTAATTCCATTGCCGTATTAATAACCACAGGGATATCTTTAAGATCTTTATTGGATCTTATCTCGTCCAAAAGATCCAAGCCTGAAATATCGGGCAGGTTTACATCTAATATCAGGCAATCGAAATCATGTTCGTCATTTAATATTTTCCGGGCTTCATTTCCAGTAAATGCCTGGACTACCTGAATGTTATGTTCCACGAATTTTCGCTTAATATCTTCGCTCTGAATCTCATGATCCTCTACAATAAGTACTTTAGCTAACTTTAAATCCCTGTTTTTGACAAGATTATCAAATACTTCGTCCAGCTTTTCCTTAGTTACAGGTTTTTTAAGAAATCCAAGAGCCCCGCCACGTTCCGCTTTATTCTTTTTTTCATCTCCTGCTGACATCATGTGTACCGGTATATCCTTAGTGCCGGGATCAGATTTTAAATGTTTTAAAACCGTCCATCCATCCATCACAGGCAGCATAATATCAAGGATAATGGCTTGAGGCCTGAGCTTTTTTGCAAGTTCCAGGCCTGTATCGCCGCTATACGCTAAAATTGGTTTAAATCCGCGTTGTATCGCATAATCCTTCAGTATCTCAGCAAAGTTTGTATCATCTTCAATAATAAGTACGACACTTTCTCCTGGTGCAGAAGCCTTTTCTAATACTGGAAAAGGTTCAATAGGGGCTCTTTCATCTGGAATTTTAAACTCTTCAACCGCTTCTTCGTCCTTTGCCTGAAGAACCCGTGGAAGAAATAAAGTAAATATACTTCCACCCCCTTTAGCACTTGAAACACTAATTTCCCCCCCTAGTACCACCGCCAGTTCGCGGCTGATAGAAAGACCAAGCCCAGTCCCGCCGTACTTTCTGCTGGTGGAGCCGTCCGCCTGCTGAAAAGCTTCAAATATCAGTTGCTGCTTTTCTTCAGGAATACCTATGCCGGTATCAGTTACAGCCATTGAAATAATATCTTTTGAATCCAGGGTTTTTAAAACACTGCTTGTAAAAGCATGACCCTCATCTCCTGATTTAACCTTTACTGTCACTGAACCATTCTCAGGAGTGAATTTAAAAGCATTTGATAATAAATTTCTGAGGATCTGCTCAACCCTTACCCGGTCTGAAACAATGGAAGCCGGAACACCTTTTTCTACCTGCACACTGAAATTGACTTTTTTATTGCCTGCTACTTCATCGAAGAGTAGCTCAAGGTCTCGTTTTATATCGTCGATATAAACATCTTCAATAGTCAGATCCATTTTGCCCGACTCAACCTTTGAAAGATCCAGGATATCATTTATAAGTGTTAACAGATCGCTGCCGGCATTGTGAATTACCCTTGCATACTTTAACTGTTCTTCATTCAGGTTAGCATGCTTATTATCTCCAAGTATTCTTGCCAGTATTAAAATACTGTTTAAGGGTGTGCGCAGCTCATGGCTCATATTAGCCAGAAATTCAGATTTATACTTACCCGTTTGTTCCAGCTCCTGAGCTTTAACACTAATAGCTTCACGGGCTTCATTAATTAACTTATTGCGTTCTTCAAGCTGCTCTGCCTGCTCTTCAAGCTCCACATTTATCTGCCGGAGCTCTTCCTGCTGAACTCTGAGTTCCTCTTCTGAAGCCTGAAGCGCTTCAGTTTTATTAAGCAGTTCTTCATTGGCGGTACGTAATTCTTCCTGTTGCGACTCAAGTTCTTCAGCCTGCGCCTGCGAGCGTTCATAGAGATTTTGCATTTCAACGCTGGACTGAACTGCGTTAATACCCATAGCAATACTATTACTAACTTTATCAAGAAATTCCATTGCGTTCGGAGCAATACCGCTCAAAAAGCCAAGCTCAATGACACCTTTTAACTGACCCTGTAATATTAAGGGATAAATTAACACTCCTGCAAGTGAAGCATTTCCCAATGCTGAGGTAACTTTGATGTAATCTGAAGGGATATTAGTTAAAATAATACCTTTTTTTTCTAAAGCAGCCTGTCCTACCATACCTTCTCCCAGCCTGAAGGTGGTCACAGCATGTTGGGGCTGAAAGGCAAACATTCCGGCCAGTGTCACCATATTCCCCTCTTTTTCAGCGATATAAATTGCTCCCAGATCGGCCTTTACATATTTTGCTAATTCACTAATTATACTTTGGGCACATTCAGCTAAAGTTTGCGTCCCCCGCATGGCCTCATCCACAACAACAGCCCCTTCAAGAAGCCAGTTTTGACGCTTATTTTCTGCAGAAACCTTATTCAGTTCCTTGTTAGTTTCCAAAATACTTGCTTCTATACGCTTCTGTTTGCTGAATGTCCTCCGTATAAATCCTAATAACACAAGTACCATTAGCAGAATCAGTAAGCATCCTAAAACAATAACAGCTATTGCATTGTCAACATCGCGATCCGAATTTGCTTTCCGTACTGCTAACAACCTCATTTCTTCCCGCCGCATATCAGAAATAACCCGGTGGGCATTATCCATGTGCATTTTGCCGCGGTTAGTGAGTACCTCCTCCCGGGCGGCTTCAAATGTAGATTGTTGAAGTACATTTAAAACGTTTTGCAACTCCTGAAGCCTTGCCATAGAGTGAAAACCCAACGAATCGGCGCGGCTTAACTGTTCCGGATTATCACTGACCAATACCTGCAGATCACTGATTAAAATGGGGATATTGTCGGCATTGATCCTGTATCGCTCTAAATAAGAAGTTTCGCCGGTTACTAAATATCCACGCTGGCCCGTTTCAGCGCTGGTAAGCTGGTACTCAATTTCCCTGGTTTTTACAATCACTTCTTCCGAATGAACCACCCATGCAAGCGAGCTCTGAAGCTTTTTAATGCTTAAATAAGAGCTTAACGCAACAATAAAGACACAGGCAAGGGTTACGATAAATCCTGTTATTACCACCGTTTGAAAAGAAAATTTTCGCATAATTTACTTACAGAAATATAAATTTAAAATCCGGGAAACATCACATTAATATGAAAATTGCTGCCGCGCTAATAATAACTCATATCCAAGATATAGATATTGAATAATAAATTTTTGATTTTTTAAAAGTATACTTTTGATTTGTAATTTATGAGCCGATCAGGCTCTTAATTGAGAAGTACGTGTACCAAACTGGTAAACATAAGCAGCATCTGATTTCTTAGGTATAAACTACCATAAAGAAGTGATTCCGGTCTCACAGGTAAGTTTCTGAATAGACCTCCCTGATTTATTTAAATGAAACCCCCGCTATTTACGGGGGCTCCAACCTAAACCTTATCACAATTGAACCGAAAAAACGGTTCTTAAAGACAACCATCCTGAACTTAAAAAGTTCTGAAAAATAATTTATATATTTTTTGAACGGATACGCTTTCTCAGAAATCCATCAAACAGGTACAAACCGGCAATAATATCCGCAAAGAAAAAAATATTAATTAAAGTGGTGTTTAAATATTTAGAAATGTCAATTTCAGGTATTTGGTAATTCTGCATACCGGAAGAAATATGCTGAGACCAGTCGATCTGATAAAACAAAACCCCAAGCAAAGCAGTAATCGTAAACAGGAAAAATGCTGCTATTCCGAAAACAATCCTTTTATCGATCAATGATTTAAGTGAAGAGTGAACTGGTTCCAGGTTAATCCTCTCCATCACATTTCTGGTAAAACCCATTGAGGGTTCATCCTGATCTGCTGCAGAAACCAGGCTATTAAATGATTTACATTCTTGATATACCTGTTGATAAACAGGATCAGTTTTTATCAGACGCTCTGTTAACTCTCTTTCCTGAAGAGTACCTGTTCCATCCAGATAATCCCAGATTCTTTGTTCTATAAGGTTCATAGTAATTCCCTCACTTCATGGTGTAAAATATTCTCAATTTTCTCTTTCAGGCGATGCCTTGCCCGGTGCAGCTTTACCTTAACTGTATTTGTTTCCATCCCAAGTGCCTGCCCGATCTCTTCCAGCGATTGCTCTCCCTGATAGAAAAGTGAGATTACTGCAGCATCATCAGGTAACAGCTGATCAATAGCCTGGTTCACAAAGACCATTTTCGATTTATGTTCCACTTCATCTGAGTTCAGATCTGAAACATGGTTTTCGACATTCAGCAAACCGATTTCGGTATCAATTGATTGAATATCCAGCCGCTTTTTTCTTAAAAAGGTCATCGCTGTTGTATACACAATACTATAAAGCCAGGTGCTGAACTTAGAAGTATTTCTAAATGTATTTAAAGAACGGTAGGCCTTTATAAAACAGTCCTGAGCAATTTCTTCAGCATCCTCGCGATTCTTTGCAAATCTTAAGGCCAGCGTAAACACAAAGCGTTGGTGGCGCTTCATAAGGTCGGCATAGGCCGCCTTGTCGCCGCCGAGTACCTTATTTATCAGTTCTGTATCTGAATACTTGTTCTGCATCAATCATCCATGTGACGCCTGAATATTTGGAAAGGTTACAGCTTATAAACAATAATAATCGTTTAAGTAAACGTAAGGTAAAACCGAGAACTAAGAGCCAATTTTATGATTATAATTGGTCACCTAAGGTATTGAAGGCACAATAATTTGATTTTGAAAAGCAATACCTGTGTGTTATAGGCTGGTTCAGCCCTTTCCTCCGGGTTAGTTCCGGCAAGAAATCGCGTTCTACATCAAATTACCAATAGCCGGAAGCTACCTCCTCCGGCAAGGTTTATTTTACCCGGACTTGTATTTCATGGGGACGGATAGCCCGGCAAAAGAACCATTTGCCATTTGAAATAAACCCGTGGCAGCTGTAGCTTTTTGCCAGGCAGATTTTTATGTTACAAAGGAATTTATGGGCAAAAAAACGGCAGAACACGGGACTACCAGGACCGAAGAGGCACAGACCCTGCTTTCTAAAACAAAAGAAATAATTCAATTTAAACATTACCCAAGCAAAATTTTATATCGGAATAAGGTTAAAATAGGAAAAAATCAACCCGGGTGTAACCTGATTCAAAAAGCTGTTGTCATAGTTTTCAGATCAGGTGATCAGGAAAGAAATTATTTATTATTAACCATAAAAATAAACATCATGGGAATTTTAGTACCAATTTTACTAGGCCTTGGCCTTTTTGCTGCACTATTCGGCATCCGTTATCTGCAGAACAAAGAGAATATGTTAATGATTCAAAATGGTATGGACCCGGGAATACGCCGGCCAAAAGGTAAGTCTTATATTAACCTTACCTGGGGCTTGTTATTAATGGGTGCCGGTATCGGATTATTTTTAGCTCACCTATTGGCTAATACAGTCCTGGACTTCGATCCTTCAAACATGAATGAAGACGCTAATGTGGCGATCTATTTCTCTCTGGTAGCCATATTCGGCGGATTAGGTCTTTTGATTTCACATGTCATTGAAAAAAAGGAATCTAAAGAAGAGAATAAGGCTTAATAAACAGAAAAAGGAGGCTTTAAACAAGCCTCTTTTTTTAGGTTTTAGGTATTATCGCCACAGTCAGCCTGCTGACACAATTCATTTTCCCCCTGTCGTCATACAGCCTGATATCCCAGACATGGGTTTTACCGCCGATATGAATCGGTTTACAAATTCCGGTTACGAAGCCAGATTTAACCGGCCTGAGATGATTGGCATTAACCTCTAGTCCTACCCCGATATACTTATTCGAATCGACGATCATGTTTGAAGCCACGCTACCCAGGGACTCGGCCAGAACCACCGATGCTCCTCCATGGAGTATCCCATGAGGTTGATGTGTTTTTTCATTGACAGGCATTCGGGCGGAAATAGAATCCTCCGTAATTTCGGTAAATTCAATTCCAATCAGTTCACCAATATGTCCCTTGGGCCTGCCATTAAGCTCTTCGACAGTATAATCCCTTGACCAGATCATAAATATCTTTCCTTAAGAATCCGCATGTGATGATTCAAATGACCGGCAATAATAAAAACAAGGGCTTTAACTGAAATAGGTTTCTCATTCGAAATTCCAAAACGTGCAAGTTCAGTCTCATTCAAACTTTTGATCAGAAAGAGATTAGCTTTACGCAGATGTTCAAACTCTTTTGCCATGCTGTCGAGGCTTCTGTCGGCAAAATGAGCATTCGCCACATAATCATTTTCTTCAAAACCGGCTAAAGGTGTTGCATCGTTTCGGGCAATCCGCAAGGCTCTGTAAGCCATGATCCTTTCGGTATCCAATATATGGCCAAGAAGTTCAATGATAGTCCATTTTCCTTCAGCATAGGCAAAACCGGCCTTTTCTTGAGGGATTTCCTTCAATAAGACCTGAAAGGATTCGATCTGATGTTCAAGCTCAGCAAGTACATCATCCTTTACAGTATCAATATATCCCTTGTAAAAAAGAGGATATTCATCAGCTTGTGGTCGGTTCATAAGTCATATTACTTTTTAAAACAATCCGGAAGGTTGTTCCTTTCCCGATTTCAGATTCTTTAACAAAGACACTCCCCTGGTGATAATTTTCTACGATCCTTTTGGTGAGCGAAAGACCAAGTCCCCAGCCACGCTTACGAGTGGTGTATCCGGGTTGAAATACCGCTTCAAATTTAAGTCGCGGTATACCTCCCCCGGTATCAGAAATATCAATAAATACCTGCTCCTTAACAAGATTTTCCCTGATCTCAACTTTAATACTTCCGGCACCTTCAATTGCATTCACTGCATTTTTCAGGATATTCTCAATTACCCAGTCGAATAAGGGAACATTGATCAGTGCCTCAACCTGCTTATCACCCATAAGGATAAATTCAATCTTATCACTCACCCTCACCCTGAAATAGTTTACAAACTCCTCAACCACATCATAAACAACGTGATTATGGAGAATGGGCTTGGATCCAATCTTTGAAAACCTGTCGGCCACCATTTCAAGGCGCTTCACATCATTCTCCATTTCAAGAATCAGCGGATCATCTGGTACATTGAACCTTGATTTCAGCAATTCTGTCCAGGCCATTAACGAAGAGATCGGTGTACCCAGCTGATGGGCGGTTTCTTTCGCTAGTCCGACCCAAACCTGATCCTGTTCCAATCTCTTTGCGGAACTAAAAACAGCGTAAGCAACCAGCAAAAAGATAGCGATCACCGATAACTGTATGTAGGGGAATGCCCTTAGTTGAGTTAAAAGCATCGAATCTTTATAATAAACATACCATCGCTGATTACCCATGGTATTTAAATCCAGAACTATCGGTTGAGGATGCTGGGATTTCATCTCCTTTAACTCCCTCCTGAAATATTTCGGATCATATTTTTTGGTCGTATCAGAATCCAGCTCAAAATTAGTTTTAGTACTGTCGAGTCCGCGCCAGGTGACGATATTCTCTGCCGAATCAACCACAATTGCAGGAACAGCAAGGCTGTCACGCATGCTGTAAATGAAGGTGATATACTCATCATTCACATCAGGCATGGCGATAATGTTACGGGTACTTTTCGCCCATAATTCGGCCCTGGTACGCTCAGCTACTGATATATTCCTGACCAGATAATCGGTATACCACAAGGAGGCACCGGCAATAACCACTGCAAAAGCAAGCAAAATAAACTTCCAGCGGCGTTTCCATTCGTATTGGTTCATATCGATAAGCAAATTACAAAAGGAAACTGAAAGAGCAGGAATTTAGTTGTTAGTTGTTAGGACTGTTTTGGTTCATGAAAATCAATTAGTCATGATCAGCGCAATTCCCAATTCTCAACTGTCAATTGTCAACTATCAATTCAATATCTAAGTTCCCTCCTGCGTTAGATGACATCCTTGCTTTGACCCATTCTCAATTCTCAACTCTCAATTCTCAACTATTCCCTATCTTTGCCCTATGCCTAATATGACTAAGAAAGTAAGAGTACGATTTGCACCCAGCCCTACAGGAGGTTTACATCTTGGGGGAGTAAGAACTGTATTATTTAATTATCTTTTTGCCCGCAAACATGGCGGGGATTTTATACTCAGAATAGAAGATACCGATCAAAGCCGTTATGTTGAGGGGGCAGAACAATACATACTTGATTGTCTCGCCTGGTGCGGATTAAATCCTGATGAAGGACCTCAAAATGGTGGCCCCTATGCTCCATACCGTCAGAGCGAGCGCAAAGACAATTACCGGAAATACGCCGAGCAGCTTGTCAGGGATAATCATGCTTATTATGCGTTCGACACCCCGGCAGAACTGGATGAGCAGCGACAAATATTTCCAAACTTTCGTTACGGCCATGAAAACCGTGATGTTTTAAAAAATTCCCTGAACCTGTCGCAGGAAGAAACGCAGACACTTTTGGATCAGGGAGTACCGCATGTTATCCGCATTAAAGTTCCTGCAGATGATACGGTTCATTTCTACGATATGATTCGCGGGGATGTCAGCTTTGACACCAATCTTGTTGATGATAAAGTACTGTTAAAAGCTGATGGCATGCCAACCTATCACCTCGCTGTGGTTGTGGATGATTATCTGATGAAAATAAGCCATGCCTTCCGCGGAGAAGAATGGCTCCCTTCAGCGCCGGTTCATATCCTGCTCTGGGAATATCTTGGATGGAAAGCCGACATGCCTCATTGGGTACATCTTCCACTGATCCTCAAACCTGATGGCAATGGTAAATTAAGCAAGCGTGATGGCGACCGGCTTGGTTTCCCTGTCTATGCAATGAACTGGAAGGACCCGAAAAGCGAAGAAATTATCCGGGGATTCCGTGAGATGGGATACCTGCCCGAAGCTTTTGTCAATATGCTGGCCCTTTTAGGCTGGAATGATGGGACCGAACAGGAGATCTTCAGTATGGAAGAATTAATTGAGAAGTTCAGTATCGAACGGGTGAGCAAAGCAGGCGCAAAATTTGATTTTGAGAAAGCGAAGTGGTTTAATCATGAGTATATAAAGAAGTATCAGGTATCACGTATCAGGTATCAGGTACTTGAAATACTGAAAGCTAAAGGCGTCCAAATTCAGGATAATGAGTATTTCGATAAAGTTCTTGAGACTGTCAAAGAGCGCATGACCTTTCTTCAGGATTTCTGGGATCAGGCTTCATTCTTCTTTGAGCAGCCTGCATTTTATGACCTGAATGCTGTAAAACCTAAATGGAGCGAGGCCAAAACAGAATATTTCAATGAGCTGATTAAAACCTGGGAAGGGACAAAAGCATGGGATGCTGTAAATCTGGAAACTATTTTTAAAACTTTGGCAGAAGAAAAAGGCATTAAACCGGGTGAGTTGATGTTACCATTCAGGGTTATGCTGGTTGGGGGCAAATTTGGTCCGGGAGTTTTTGATATTGCAGTGCTTCTTGGTAAAGAGAATACAATTCAGAGGATTCAAAAAGCGATTATTGCTTTTACGGAGGAGTAAAAGGGATAAAGACTTACGAAATTACCTGGGCGAAAAGAAAGTCGATTTCGTCAGTCACATTCCGGGATAGCGACTGACGAATTTAAATGCATGACGCCTAAGTAAATTCGTAAGTCTGAATTTCCCGACTTACGAAATCACCTGGGCGAAAAGAAAGTCGATTTCGTCAGTCACATTCCGGGATAGCGACTGACGAATTTAAATGCATGACGCCTAAGTAAATTCGTAAGTCTGAATTTCCCGACTTGCGAAATCACCTGGGCGAAAAGAAAGTCGATTTCGTCAGTCGCGTTTATAGATGTGACTGACGAATTTAACCAGTTTAACGCCTAAGCAAATTCGTAAGTCTTACTGGATTTTCAGCATAAATCACTACAATCACACTAATCATAAAAATCACAGTTCAGACAAAATACTATCCCATTTTTCCTAAACGGTTAATTCATATATTTAATTAACCAAAGCCTCAATAATGAATTTCAAATCTTCATTCATACCTCTAAGGTCGAATACCCGTTATTTCTTCATTCTATCCTTGTTCCTGTGTGTAAATTTTTCTGCCTGTAAAACAACTGAAAGCCCCACTCTGGCTATCATCAATGCCCGCATCTGGACCGGTGATGAGGCTCAGCCCTGGGCAGAAGCAATTGCAGTAAAAGGCGAAACGATAATCCATGTAGGAAGCAGTAAAGAAGTCAGGAAAATGCTGGCTGATGGTACAGAACTTATCGATGCCAAAGGCCAGATGCTGGTGCCCGGATTCAATGATTCTCATGTTCATTTTATTGATGGGGGGTTCGGACTGTCCTCTGTCTCTTTACGGGATGCGAAAACAAAACAGGAATTTATTGATCGTATCGCTACCTTTGTCAAAACGGTGCCTCCCGGTACCTGGATTTTGAATGGCGACTGGGACCATACCAATTGGGGTGGCGAACTTCCACAAGCCAGCTGGATTGACTCGGTAAGTGCCGAACACCCGGTTTTCATTCAGCGCCTTGATGGGCACATGGGTCTGGCGAATTCTGCGGCAATGAGAATCGCAAAAATAAATCCCGCTAATCCGGATGTTGAAGGCGGCTCGATAGTCCGTGCTAAAAATGGAATGCCCGAAGGTATTTTCAAGGACAATGCGATGGGACTGATTGGTCAGCATATTTCCGATCCTTCGGATGAGTTAAAAGACAGAGCAATCGAGGCAGCGATGAAATATGTAGCCGCCAATGGAGTTACCTCCGTTCAAAGTATGGGTGGCTGGCAGGATCTGGAAGTCTACCGCAGAGTTGCGAAAAAAGGACTCTTAAACACACGAATCTATGCTGTAGTGCCTTTGAGTTCCTGGAAAAAACTTAATGAAGAAATTAAAAAAACAGGAAAAGGGGATTCCTGGCTAAAGATTGGGGGGCTAAAGGGATTTGTTGACGGATCTTTGGGATCGCACACCGCGGCCTTTAAAAAGCCTTTCAGTGATACCCCGACTGATAGCGGCTTTCTCGTTACCCCAGTAAAAGAACTCTATGAGCAAATATCCGGCGCCGACAAGGCCGGATTGCAGGTCATGGTACATGCCATAGGTGATAAAGCGATTGAAGAACAACTGAATATATTTGAAAGGGTTGAAAAGGAAAATGGCAAACGCGACCGGCGTTTCCGCATTGAACATGCCCAGCATATTGCACCGGAAGATTTGAGCCGCTTCAAAACACTCAATGTCATTGCCAGTATGCAGCCCTATCATGCGATTGACGATGGTAGATGGGCTGAAAAGGTAATCGGCCCCGAACGTATAAAAACGACCTATGCTTTTAAAAGTCTGTTGGATAATGAAGCGGTTCTGGCCTTTGGCAGCGACTGGTTTGTTGCCCCTCCAACACCAATTGAGGGTATTTATGCTGCGGTGACTCGTCGCACACTCGATGATAAAAACCCCGGAGGATGGGTCCCTGAACAAAAAGTCAGCCTTGAGCAGGCCTTAAAAGCATATACCTATACTTCGGCATACGCCTCTTTCGATGAAAGTAATAAAGGCATTTTAAAAAAGGGCTATCTCGCAGATTTCGTAATTCTGGATCAGAATTTGTTTGATATCAAAGCTGAAGCAATAAGGGATGTCAAAGTTATGAAGACCTTTACAGGTGGAAAGCTAGTTTTTGAACGTGATAAAAAATAGATTTGTTCTTAAACATTTGAAGAATGAATTTTAATAGTTTTATTAAAAGTATAAGAATATGAAGTGGTTAGGCAGACGCGGAAGCGGAAACATTGATGACAGACGTGGAATGAGTGGTGGTGGTATGGCCATTGGCGGCGGGACAATTATTCTCGTTATCCTCGGCTTATTATTTGGCGGAGATCCACAATCCATTTTAAATCAGGTGTCTCAGAATCAGCCTGTTCAGGAAGGCAAGGTCGGTTCACCACAGGATGATGCCGGTAAATTTGCCGATGTGGTGCTGGCCGATACAGACGAATTATGGACTGAATTATTCAGGGAAAACGGAAAACAATATGAAAGGCCAACCATGGTGCTTTTCGACGATCTGGTAGCCTCTGCCTGCGGATCTGCAAGCTCTGCAACCGGACCATTTTACTGCCCTTCAGATCGTCAAATCTACCTTGACCTCAGCTTCCAGGCGGAGCTTAAGAACAAGTTTGGAGCAGGAGGTGATTTTCCGATGGCCTATGTCATTGCCCATGAAGTAGGGCATCATGTTCAGAACCTTCTGGGTGTATCAGAAAATGTTCAACGCTTGCGTAGTAGCCTGAGTGAAGCCGAGTATAACCAATTATCAGTAAAACTGGAATTGCAGGCAGATTTTTATGCCGGTATTTATGCTAATTATATTGAAAAACTGCAGCAAAATGGCGAAAGTGTACTGGAAGCAGGAGATATCGAAGAAGCCCTTACTGCGGCCAGTGCGATTGGAGACGACCGCCTGCAGAAGCAATCCCAAGGCAGGGTAGTTCCTGATTCCTTTACCCACGGAACCTCAGAGCAGCGAATGAAATGGTTCAAAAAAGGCTATGAAAGCGGGGATATGAAACAGGGTGATACGTTTAATGCGAGGGATTTGTAGTAATTCATCGTCGACGAAGTTCTCTCTCCGCGAAGGGCGGATCAGGAATCCAATTGAAATTAATTCTGAAGCGCATTGCAACCTGTCATCCTGAACGAAGTGAAGGAACTTCGGGCTCAAGAAACAAACTCTAATCTAAAATCACTAAGTTCCCTCCTGCGGGATGACATCCTGCTTTTAATTCTCAACTGTAACCCCGATAGCTATTGGGTCTCAACTCCCTTCCTGCACAATCCCTGGGCACCTTGCTTATCCCCCTCTAGAGGGGGCAGGGGGAGGTATTAGAAAAATCCTCCCCCTCCATTGCTCAGGCCTTACCCGCCCCCCTCTCCCAAGGAGTTCTATGGACCAAAGGGGGACAATAATCCTGATTCATTGCATAATATTCTTCCAAAACCACAACCCGATAGCTATCGGATCCCTATTCCCCATTGTCAACTGTCAACTAAACCTCGCTCCTCAACACCTCCAGCGGTGGCCTGTTCAGCACTCCTCTGCTGTTAAATAACCCAATCAATACAGTTAATGAAGTAATCAGCAGGAACAGGATCAAAACCGGAACTAGTTCCGGAGAAAAAGTAGTCTCAAAAACAAATCTTGCCAATCCCCAGCTTGCTATCAGCGCTAAAACAATACCCGCACCGGCAGCCAAAGCACCCAGGAAGAAATACTCCAGGGCCGTAATTGCCAGGATCTGCTTGCGACTGGCGCCCATCGTCCTTAACAACACACTCTCCCTGATCCGCTGATATTTACTGATCAGCACCGAAGCGATCAGAACAATCAGGCCAGTAATGATACTAAATGCGGCCATGAAACGGATTACAAAGCCCATTTTATTGAGAATTTCATCCAGAACACTTAATACCAATCCGAGATCAATCATCGAAATATTAGGGAAAGTCCTTACCACAGCCTGCTGGTATTTCGCCGACAATTCATTGGAAGGTACCTGGGTAAGCAGCACATGAAACTGTGGGGCATCCTCCAGAACACCAGTCGGAAAGATCAGGATAAAGTTTGTCTGAATCCGATTCCAATCGACCTTACGGGTACTGCCAACCAAAACCTTTAATGGAGCGCCCTGCACATTAAAGGTCAGTTCATCCCCTATCTTAACCCCGATTCGTTTTGCATAGCCTTCCTCCAGAGAAACATACACCGGCTTGCCGGGTTCAGCCCTTCCGATCCATTTCCCATCAATAAGCTCCTCCGAATCACTCAGGCTATCGCGGTAGGTAACACGGTATTCCCGTTCCAATCCGCGCATTGCACCCCAGGCCACACTATCCTTTTTATAGCTGGCTGCATTGCGACCTTTAATTTCAGTCATCCGCATATTCACGATTGGAACTTCCTGTAAAACAGGCAGATTCAAACTCTTCGTCAAATCAGCCACTGCCTGTTTCTGATTGCTCTGAATATCAAAGAGCACCATATTTGGCTGATTCTTACTGGAAGAACGCGTAACCCGGTTGATCAGAATATCCTGAACAAAGAAAAGTGTGCAAATAAAGGCAGTCCCCAGACCGATTGAAACCACCAGAATCAAGGTCTGATTATTCGGTCTGAAAAGATTCGCAAAACCCTGCCGCCATAAATAAGACCATGAAGATGGAAAATAACGTCGTGCAAGCCACATCATCGCATAAGCCAAAGCGGCAAGGATAATAAATCCGGCAAGAACACCCGCAGTAAATAATACCGTCTTCTTTATCGAACCCATCTGCAGGTAGGTAAATCCAAAAATGAAGAGCACAATTATAAAATACACCAGCCATTTTATAGGATCCTTGAACAGGGAAGTTTCTTCCAGTGAAAGCCTGAGTGTGTTTAAAGGCGATATATTTCTGACCGACACCAGTGGCAGGAGGGCAAACAATATCGAAATGATCAAACCGAGTAAAAGACCCTGTCCGACAGCCATCCATGAAATGGCAACGGTGATTTCAACTGGTAAAAAGTCTTTCAGAACTATCGGCAAAAACTGCTGGATGAGTGTTCCCAAAATAGCACCAATCAGGGAACCGATCAAGCCAATACCGGCAATCTGGATCAGATAGATCAGAAATGCCTGTCTTGAACTGGTACCGAGGCAACGCAGAACAGCGATGGTATTAATCTTTTCACGAATATAAATATGAATGGCGCTGGCAACACCTATACAGCCCAGTAGCAGCGCAATGAATCCAACAAGAGCCAGAAATTCGGTCATATCTTCAAAAGAACGGCCCGTATTTTCCTTCCGGGATTCAACTGTTTCATAATCCAGCTCTGCTTTTTCGAGTTGTGGCTCGAGGCGTTTTGCCAGTTTATTAACATTAGTTTCGGGAGGAAACTTATAGTAAAAATTATAGGTGATGCGGCTTCCCTTTTGTGAAAGACCCGTTTCTTCGAGGTAGGAAAGCGGAATATAAACAATCGGAGCAACAGCAGCATTAAAACCCGTCTGACCCGGAGCTTTATTCAGAACCCCCGCAATCTGAAAAATGACCTCACCCACTTTTATTGAATCACCCGGCTTAGCATCATACTGAAGCATCAGGGTTTTATCAACCAGCGCCTGCTTCCCGAGCCTGAAACTGCGGCTGGCAGTTTTCGGTGTAGTTTCTATATCTCCGTAATAAGGAAAATCTCCGGATAAGGCCCGGACATTGACCAGGCGGGTGCCTCCATTCTTTTGAAAATAGATCATGGAAGCGAAAGTCCGCTCTTCTGAACGCTCAGTCCCCAATGATTTAAGCATTGGGAGAGATTCTTGTTTGACAGTTTTATTCGTCTCAATAATCAGATCAGCACCCAGCAGACTTTTTGCTTGTGAATCAATATCATTCCTGAGATTATATTCAAAAGAATAAATAGCCACCAAAGCAGCAATTCCAAGAATGATCGAGGAAATGAACAGAAATAAGCGTGAGCGGTTACGCCTGCTATCCCGCCATGCCATGAGCAGCAGCCATTTGAAATTGAGGGAAGCTTTATGCTCCTCTGTCACAGGGTCATTAAGCTCCGACATGGTCCGGTCTTTCAGGGTTTTCAATCTTCGTCTTCACATCCGAAACCAGGGAACCGCCTTTGATGCGGATGATGCGCTGGGTTTTGGAAGCCAAATCCAGATCATGAGTAACCAGAATCAGGGTTGTTCCGGCTTCTTTATTCAGATCAAAGATCAGCTTTACGACTTTTTCACTCGTTTCCGCATCCAGATTTCCTGTAGGTTCATCGGCAAATAAGATCTTTGGGGAATTTGAAAAAGCCCTTGCGAGTGAAACCCGTTGCTGTTCACCACCAGACAATTGGGTTGGGTAATGATGCCCCCGATCAGCCAGACCAACCTTATCAAGCAATTCCAATGCCCGCGGACGGATATTCTTTTCTCCTCTGAGCTCAAGCGGAACCATTACGTTTTCTAAGGCAGTCAAGGTTGGCAATAGCTGGAAGTTCTGAAAAATAAAACCTACATGCTGATTCCTGACCTGAGCCCGCTGATCCTCGTTCAGATTATCCAGTCGGATATGATTCAGCTCCACGATGCCCGAAGTCGAGCGATCAAGGCCTGCACATAAACCAAGGAGCGTTGTTTTACCACTTCCCGAAGGACCGACGATCGACATGGTCGAGCCTGCTTCTATCGCAAAACTTATATCATCCAAAACGGTAAGAGTCCGGCCCCCGCTTTGATAGGTTTTGCTCAGATTCTGAATATTCAGTATAATGTCCAAGGTGTCTGATTAAATTAAATAATGGATTAGCAATCTTTGCAAAATAAACAAAATGAAGGTCTTAGACAGACCTGCTTTGTAAAAATCTTCTCATATTATGAGATGATTGGAGGCGGGGGATGTTACAAATTCTTGAATCCTATCAGAACCTTATAGTCTCCTTGTCCCCTCCGGTACAAGCTTATTGCCATACACTCTTCAGATAAAAACCTTTTTGCACGCCAGCACGGTTTTTATACCAAATCAAAAAACAGTCTAAAAAAGAACTTTTGTTGATACCTTGTTCAGCTTTTCTTCGGCTAAAATGCGTTTTTGGCTATCCCAGCCCAATAAGAGCCGAACAAGGTATCAAGAAGGTATCAACAAAGTGGCACTAAACAGGAAGGTTTGACAAGTGGACAGCAAAAGCCGACCATTTCGAGGATATCCTCGAAATGATAAGAAGCAGCAACAGCATGAGCAGAAATAGAAGAAATGAATCCGGCATAAAATTTTGCTTCCATAATGGAGTGAATATGCGGTGGTTTTTTTAGGTATTAGGTGTTAGGCTTTAGCAGTTATAGATATAACATTACAAAATCGGATTTTAACAAAAGGAGGAAATGTCTTTTTTATTTCCCTTATACACGGAATAACTTTCCCCTTATTCCGCTTTTCGATTATAAACGCGGAATAAGAAAATTTTTATTCTTATTTTTAATTAAAATTAAGAATAATGGAAAAGTTCAAAGCAGGCATGTATATCAGCCAAACCGGCTATAAAAGCTTCGAGCTAAACAAAGTGAACCGCAACTGGATCATATAGAATATCCAGATCATCAACTTGCTGAGCAAAGCAGATCGTTCGCTAGGCCGGTTGGATATGTATTCAGAATATGTAAACATCGATTTGTTTATCCGGATGCATATTGCAAAGGAGGCCACTCAGTCTACCAAAATAGAAGGAACTCAAACTAATATGGAAGAGGCTTTCCTGGAAAAATCTGAAGTCGCTGCTGATAAACGGGATGATTGGGAAGAAGTGCAGCATTATATAGCCGCAATGAACGAGGCGATGCAATTATTGCACAAACTGCCATTTTCTTCCCGTCTCATTAAACAAACTCACAAAACACTTCTAAGTAATGTGAGGGGGGGGAAACATAAATTACCTGGCGAATACCGGAGAAGTCAGAATTGGATCGGTGGTGCAAGTATAAATGACGCCACATTTATTCCGCCCGTACATAGTTCAATTGACGAACTCATGTCAGACATTGAAAAATTCGTAAATGATGAGGGCAATGAATTACCAGATTTGCTAAAAATTGCGATTATTCATTATCAGTTTGAAACCATTCACCCATTTTTAGATGGAAATGGTCGTGTTGGCCGACCCTTAATTACCCTTTATCTGGTGAGCAAAGGCATCCTGAAACGACCGATACTTTACCTTTCTGATTTCTTTGAGCGCAACCGGGCCTTGTATTATGATAATTTGATGCGCGTCCGTACGCATAATGATCTCGAACAGTGGCTTAAATTTTTCTTAACCGGGGTCATAGAAATTTCGAAAAAAGGGGTCGAGATATTTGATGGGATCTTACAGCTTCAAAAACACATCGACATTCAAATCCGTACATTAGGTAGCCGGGCTAAAGACGCTCAATTATTAATCGAATACCTTTATCAGCAGCCTATAGTGGATGCTTCAAGAATTGAACCCATTACAAAGAAAGGAAAAACGGCAAACTATCGCCTGCTTTCAGATTTAGAACAGCTGGGCATATTGAAAGAGATATCCGGAAGGGAAAGAAACAAACTATATGCTTTTAATCAATACCTTAAACTTTTTGATAATTAATTCCTCCCTAATGTCAGCCATTTGCGCCTGCGTAAGTCAAACCGTCCCGCACAATTTCCACTTGTAAAGGTATTACGGTGGCAACAGGATAATTTTCTCTCTGATTTCAAAAATTTATTTAATTGATATTCAATTGATTATAAAATATAATGTGATACTATTTTGTATTATAAAATATTTTGTTCTACAATTGTAGAACAAAATATTTATTTGTAGAACAATGCAATTAACAAAAACAGAAGAACAACTCATGCAATACTTGTGGGAAAAGGAAAAGGCTTTCATGAAAGACCTCATTGAAGCTTACCCGGAGCCGAGGCCGGCAGCCACCACAATTGCGACTTTATTGAAAAGAATGGCGGATAAAAAATTCATCGGCTACAAACTTTATGGCAACTCAAGGGAGTATCATCCCCTGGTTAAAAAATCAGATTACTTTTCAAAACACATGAGCGGACTTATCAAAACTTTCTTCAATGATTCGGCTTCACAGTTTGCATCATTCTTTACAAAAGAATCAGACCTGAGTCAGGCTGAGCTGGAAGAACTAAAGAAAATAATTGATCAGGAAATTAGCAAAAAGAAAAGACTATGATAGAATATCTTATCAAATCAGGACTAATCCTGATAATCTTGTTAGCGATTTACCATATCTGGCTCGAAAAAGAGAAAATGCATCAGTTTAACAGGTTCTTTCTCATTCTCAGTGTTGTTTTTGGTCTGACAGTTCCACTGATAAGCTTTGAGGTATTCTCAAAGATGGAAGTTGAACTATCACCAGTAATGAACCTGGCTTCAGCCCCTCTGATTATCACTTTTCCTGAGGTAACTAATCAGGTTATAGTTGAAGATTACAGTTATTGGCCAGTAATTATCTACGGAATCGTTGCCCTTCTACTTCTTATTAAGTTCGTTGTTAATCTCCTAAATTTAAAATTAAAAGTTAGCAGAAATCAACAGAAAAGAACTGCTGAGGGGACAATCGTTTTAATAAAAGAAAAAATGATCCCGCACAGTTTTCTGTCCTATACATTTCTGAATGAGGAGGACTATTTGAATAATCGTATTGAAGATGAAATTATCAGGCATGAGTTTGCTCATATCCTGCAGAAACATTCAGCAGACCTGCTCTTCATAGAGTTTTTGAAAATTATCTTCTGGTTTAACCCTGCTTTTCTATTGTATAAAAAAGCTATCCAGCTAAATCATGAGTTTTTAGCAGATGAGGCAGTGGTTAAATCATCTAACAATGTATCAGCTTATCAACAAATACTTTTACAAAAGGTCAGCTTAAAAACGGTTAATCTGGCAAGTAATCTAAATTATTCAGTTACTAAAAAAAGATTTAAAATGATGAAAAAGCAAACTTCAAGAACATGGAAAATGATAAAAGGTTTATCATTGCTTCCAGTCGCAGCAATCCTGATATTAACATTCAGTAATCAGATCTTCGCTGATGATGATTCTGTAAGCTCGGGGATAAAAACCAATCTAACAACCAGTAATCAAATTTCAAAAGATAAATTCTATGGTGGAGGGTTTGTAAGGTTCAAGAATGCTTCCGGCGAATTGCTAACAAAAAATACGAAGTGCTGACGACTGAGGAGAAAAAATTATTCCCAGCTCCTTTAGTCCCAACAACAGAGTTATTTAAAAGCTGGCAGAATTCTGATAAGTTCACTATCTTGATAGGATACCAAAAAATCAAAGAAAGTATCAGCGAATTAAAGTCTGGTGACTTTGTAACTTATTACTCCATAAAATCCCCTATAGATTCGAAAACTTATGTTATTCTGATCAAACCTGATTGGCTGGAAGACTACAAAAAATATGGAGGAATATTTAGCATGGAAAATGAAGGTTTAGTATTGATTCCGCCACCACCCATTGTTACTCCTGCTAAAAATTGAAAGAGTAAGCTGATGCAATAAAATGGTTGGGGAAAATTCCTCTGCCATTTTGTTGCATAAATTAGCTATAGAATTAGTGCAAAGCTTTACGAATTCTTCTGATCTTAAGTTGATGCGTATCATTCTACATATCAGAGCTATAAGCTACCCATTTTTCAATTCCAATTCTCCCCCTAAAGCTGTATATTGTTTTTACAAATCCTGATGAAACTTCATGAAAGCTGAAGAAAAGGATGTGGATATAAGGAGTAATTAACTTTACAATGAAACCAATCTCATGAAAAACCATTCAAAGTTTACCATCGCCAGCCTGCTGCTGTTTTTATTTTTGATACCAATGGCTCAGGCAACAAATAAGGTCAGAATAGCAACAATTGGGGCTTCCCCTACCATCAATAAAAATCAGTCGCCAGAGGTTTTAGTGGAACAAATGATTAGTTTTTGGCAGGGCCAGCTCAATCAGGTTCTTAAATCTAAACTGGATTTGATTGTCTTGCCCGAAATTTGTGATGTGCCGGTAGGTTTGAGTACTGCAGAGCAAAAACTGTATGTCGATGTAAGAAAAGACAGGCTTTCAGATTTTTTTGCTTCGGTAGCAAAGGAAAATAATTGTTATATCGCGTTTGGATCATTACATAATGCTGATAAAGGCCTTCGCAATTCCCTGATTTTACTGGACAGGGCCGGTAAAATAGCCGGGACTTATCACAAGAACTTTCCAACTATTCCTGAAATGGAACAGGGAGTTATTCCGGGTGATCAGGCCCAGATTTTTCAATGTGATTTCGGTACGGTTGGAATGGCCATTTGTTTTGATTTGAATTATGATGAATTGCGTTTAAAATATGCACAACAACAGCCTGATATCATCCTCTTTTCCTCGGTTTACCACGGGGGATTGATGCAAAGCGTATGGGCTTATTCCTGCCGCTCTTATTTTGTAAGTGCCATTGGAGTTGTACAATTGCCATCGGAAGTTCTTAATCCGCTCGGAGAGATCGTCGCAAGCAGTACCAATTACTTCAATTATACGCTGGCCACCATTAACCTGGATTATGAATTAGCACATCTGGATTATAACTGGGATAAACTTAAAAAGCTAAAGGCGAAATATGGGGATGCAGTTAGCATTCATGATCCCGGAAAAGTTGGGTCGATAATGATTACCAGTGAGGATCAAGCCGTGACTGCCAAACAGATGGTTAAGGAATTCGATATCGAACTTCTTGATACCTATTTTGACCGTTCGAGAATGTTTAGAAAAAAGCAAATGGTTTTACCTTAAAACGCGATTTTTCGGAATGTTCGGGAGTGGCCTCACGGTGAAAGCTGTGTATTAGCTCGTCTACGATTCGACTTACGAAATCACCTGACAGAGCGGAAAGTAGATTTCGTCAGTCGCATTAAGATATGGTGACTGACGAATTTAAATGCATAACGCCTAAGTAAATTCGTAAGTCTGAACTACCCGACTTGCAAAATCACCTGACAGAGCGGAAAGTCGATTTCGTCAGTCACATCCAGCGTGGCGACTGACGAATTTAAATATATGACGCCCAGGTAAATTCGTAAGTCAACGATCCTACTTACAAAATCACCTGAGCGGGCGGAAATTTTATCTAATTTCAAATTTCATTGGTTCCTGTCTGTTATCCCAAAAAAAGAGCATCTCGATCTTATCTGGTTTAAATCATAAAAAACAGATGATATTTGATCTCAAATTGCCTCAAAAGTTTTAACGCCGGTTTCGGAAATAATAACCGGCAAACTCATTTGCTAATAGCTATCTTATCCTTAAACTCTTCTAATGTTATACTTAAGTTTCCATAATACAAATTCGTTAATATCTTTCTAATGAAGAGATTGCCTCAGACTATCTTTTAATATTACCTGGCAGCTTTTTTTAAGTTCTTTACTTATACGCTCATATTAACTCAAATTTACAAATTATCATGCAATAATTATTCTATCCATTTAGCGCGGCGACCAGATAGTTATCGGGTGACGGATTTAAATGTATAGCGCCTAAGTAAATTCGTAAGTCTGAACTACCCGACTTGCGAAATCACCTGACAGAGCGGAAAGTCGATTTCGTCAGTCACTTTTAGATATGGTGACTGACGAATTTAAATGTATAACGCCTAAGTAAATTCGTAAGTCAATAATCCTTTTAGGAAACAAAACCCTAAATCTGTATTTTCGGATTCCCTTATTCAAATGATATGTTCAAAATAAAATTGTACGGCATACTTTTCCTCTTTGCCATTCTCAGCGCATGTGGAAACGGTGAAAATAAAAAAGCCGAAAGTGAAACTGCTGATAGTTTAAGTGTCCAAAAAGTAACTGAAAAGAAAAATATTCTTGTTTTTGGAAATAGTCTTACTGCCGGACTCGGGGTTGAGCCTGATGAAGCCTTTCCGGCACTTATCGGAAATAAAATTGATTCCTTAAATCTTCCTTATGAAGTGATCAATGCCGGATTAAGTGGTGAAACTACTGCCGCCGGAAAAGAACGAATCAATTGGTTATTAAAACAAAAAGTCGATGTGTTCGTGCTCGAACTGGGTGCAAATGATGGTTTAAGAGGGATTCCGCTTACTGAAACCCGGAAGAACCTGCAGAGTATCATTGACCAGGTAAAAGCTAAATATCCTGAAGCGAAACTGATAATGACCGGCATGGAAGTACCACCCAATATGGGTAGCAAATATGCTTCTGAATTCAGGGTGATCTTTCCGGAGCTGGCTAAGAAAAACAATATGGCATTGGTTCCATTCCTGCTCGATAAGGTTGGTGGTGTTCCTGCACTGAATCAGAGCGACGGCATCCATCCTATTCCTGAAGGCCATAAAATATTAGCCGAAAATGTATGGGTAGTATTGAAAGAGCTCCTCTAATGAAACGAAAGGCCCCGCTCCCGGGGCCATTTCAACCAATCAACATTAAACTAATTCTTAATTCGTCTTTGCTCATCTTCCAGTCCGGTTGAGCGGCGGCGTTCGGGTTTAATTTCAGTCTTCCCGAAACGATAGCTCAGACTTAAACGGCCAACCCGGGTTTCATTTTTCTGCTCCAGGTTGTAGTTAAGTCCGGTATAAGCACTGGTTATTGTTTGGCGGCGGGTATCAAATACATCGCTTAGCGCAAATTTTATGTTTACCCGCTTGTTAAGTAAAGTTTTACTGATACCCAGATCAATACCATATTGTGAACTTATTTTCAAAGTCCCATACTCAATCGGGGATCTGTAATCAGCCATAAGCTCAGCACTTAAGGTCTTGCTGATACTGAATTTATGCTGGGAGTTAACTTGAAATGCTACTTTTCCGCTGTTCAGATCCTGCCCTCGGAGGTCGGAAGAACGAAATCCCAGATAATATGCAAGCACATTATTACTGCTGCTCCACCATTTGCTTAAAGTGAGCGGGGCATTCAGGTTTAACCCATAATTGATCTGTTTATCCAGATTCTCATTGGTCTGGAATAATGCCTTTTTTGCAGTATCAGGAAGCAAAACCTCGGTAATAACATCCCTGGTTAGGCTATAATTTAATGATAGATTATAGGTCTTTTTATAGTTGTAAGATACTTCATAATTATTGGTGTACTGCGGATTCAGGAATGGATTTCCCTGGTTATAGGTGTACTGATCCAGAAAATAAATGAATGGGTTTAGGGCATCATAGCTCGGGCGGTCGATACGGCGACTGTATGAGAAGGACATATCAAGATTTTTTGATAAGGTCTGATTGATAAAAAGGCTTGGAAAAACATCCAGATAGCTACGTTCAACCAGTTTGGAAGTAGTGATGGAATTTCCCTTCGAATTTGTTTGCTCTGCCCTCAATCCAAACTGAACACTTGTTTTCTTAAACTGCTTGTTCAGATTTGTATAGGCAGCATTTACATTTTCATCATATACAAACTGATTGCTTCTTCGGCTATCATTTTCCCAATTGCTGCTTTTCAGTTCCTCAAACCTGAAATCATTGTCGGTTTTAACAATACTGCTCTTTATGCCGGCTTCAAATTTCATGGTCTTATTCAAAGGCAGGGTATAATCTGCTTTAAGTGCCTTAATATTGATCAGCGAGGGGGTACTGTTCCTGATTAAAGAAGGGGCTTTATTAGGTCCATTATAATTCACAAAACGGTTATCATAAAGAGTTCTGTTATCGCCATTAAAACGTGAATAGTCAAGGTCAACCGAAAGCTCCATTCCCGAAGTATCCAGGACAGATTTATAATTCAAATTATAAGCCATATTACTGTACTTATTTTTTTCATTGTTGATAGCAATCACCGACGAATCGGCCTGGCTGAATGATCGCCCAATAGCAGTTATATTATTGTTCAAATCTGAACCTGAATTGCTGTAACCATTCAATAGAAATCCCAGTGTATTATTCTTATTCAGAAAAAAGTCAAGCCCTGCTTTAAAATTATTGCTATCGCTCTTCCTTAATGAATTTACCTGCTGCCCGAAATAGGTCATCACATTTGAATTTGAAACCTCCCTGTTGATGCTCATATCCTGACCCCGATCAACACTTGAGAAATTATAGTTTCCAAAAAGATTAATATCCTTGTTTCTGTGATTCAATGAAAGTCCGGCATTTGAACGATAATTATCCCCATAGCCAGTACCCGCTGTAAGGGTACCGTTTGTACCGACATTATTGCTCTTTTTGGTTTTAATATTGATAATCCCTGAATTTCCGGCTGCATCATATTTGGCTGAAGGGTTGGTGATGAGTTCGATGGTTTCGATCTGTGAACTGGGCATACTTTTCAGCAGGTTCGCTACATCTGCATTACTCATATAGGTCTGCTTGCCATCAATCATAACCAAAACACCCTGTTTGCCCTGCATGGCTATGTTATCATTCTGGTCGACGGTAACCCCCGGGGCCCTCTGAAGTACCTCCAGTGCTGTTGAACCTGCTGATACACTGCTGTTTTCAACATTTACAACCAGCCTGTCCATTTTCCACTCTACAAATGGCTTAATGGCTCTCACAGTTACTTCTCCAAGCATTTTACTATCCTTTGCTACGATAATCTCAGGGAAATTCATAACAGGATTAGCCTGATTGATACTGAATGATTTAGTACTTATTTTCTTAAATCCTATCATGCTGGCGGTCAGAAAATAGTCTCCTGTGGGTAAATCAGAAAGTAAAAACTTTCCTTCCAGATCGCTTACAGCTGTACGTACGAGTGAAGAATCAAGGCTTTTCAAAAGGCTGATAGTCGCAAAGTCAAGGGGCTTTTTTTCTTCATCCAATACAGTTCCGCTAATTTTTGATCCCGAAATTTTGCTTTGGGCAAAGCCGGATCCTGCAGCGCAAAGGAAAAAAAGTACAGTAAGTAAAGAAGCAAAGTATAGTTTATTCATTTCTATTTTTAAAATTTCGCACAAAAGACTCCTGAGAATCTTTTCGATGATTCTTGCTACAAAACAGGAAATCTGATTGCTGGTATTGGTTTAAATGTATTTGTTAATAAGACGGCAGGGAAAAGAATAGGTTACAGTAAAAATGTGAAAAAGGGATTTTCGCATATCGGGGGGCTTTGGCTTATTGGGTTGGCAAAGGGAATATATTCTTATAATTACTGATAATCTTACACACCACCCCCTTTAATTCCCCCGCCGGCGGGGGACACTACCGCTAATGCACAGCGCTAGAGGATAATCTGTTTATAGTTTATTTTAGATGCCACGCCGTCCTCCACAGGAGGGGCTGTGATTTGCCCGGTGAGGTGGCATGGGGAGGTGGCGGGTCAAGCCCGCCATGACAACGCATTGGTGGTTTAATAAGGAATACGGCGCGGAGGCCGGAATCTGACTCAATAAATACTGATTTGTCATCCTGGCGGATGCAAGGACCTCAATTATAAAATTGATTGTCCCCTTTCTAAGCTCAATAATCTATTTTCAGTTCTTATTACTAAGTTCCTTCTCCTACTGCAGGCTGGGATAACATCCTACTCCAAATGAAATAAAAAGATATAGATTTTGTTTACTTTTCGCAATTCTCAACTCTCCATTCTCAACTCTCCACTACCCACCAGTTCCTCCGGAAAAGCAATCGTAAAGGTCGTTCCCTTAGAAATCTCAGAAATGATTCCAATTTTTATCTGATGATAATCAGCAATACTTTTTACAATCGATAGTCCGAGGCCATAACCGGCAGATTCCTCCGACTGATTTGCTTTCTTGAAACGGTTGAAAATGGTCCCAAGTTCATCTTCGGAAATACCGATACCGGTATCAGTGATATTAATCCCATAAGAACCATCGGGATTTAACTGATCCCAGATGCGGATACTTCCATTGCTCTTATTGTACCTGATCGCATTGTTCACCAGATTGTAAACCAACTGGAATAACAGATCGCGGTTAATATTAACGAGCAGGAGATGGTCTGAAAGTTTTGTCTCCAGACTGATCTCCTTTTCACTAAGTCTGTGATTGATCTCATCCAGGACATCATCAAACAATTCGGCCACAGTTACCGATTCCTTTTTGCTGAACTGTTCATTTTCAATTCTCGAGATCAGGAGCAGTGAATGTACAATGCGTTTGAGCCGGTTCAGGGTTCTTTGCATTCCGATCAAGCGTAACTGCACCAGTTCTGTTACTTCCTGCTCCACCATCAGGTTTTCAATTTTGTTCTGAAGTATGCCTATCGGAGTCATTAGCTCGTGCGATGCATTTGCCGTAAATTCCCTTTCCTTCTCAAAAGCTTCATGAATCTGCTGCATCAGACTGATCAGGGAAGTATCCAGGTATTGAAAATCAGTGGTTGAGGTTTTAACCGGGATTGAATTCTCATTAAATGGGAATTTCCTGTTCCTGATTTTAGTATTGATGATTTCACCCAATGGGCGAAGAAGGTAGCGGGTATAAAACAGATCTACAACCAGAGTGATCAGAATCAGTGCGAGAAGCACATAAGTTGCAATCCGCTGCAAGGGCCGGTTATACTGATCAATCGTATCAATGGTCTTGCCGACTTCCATCAGGTAAGTGCCGCTGTCAGCCGGAAAAGAATGGGTTAAGACCCTGTAATTCAGGGTATCCTGCTCAATGATCCGCTCATCAGTATAAATTGTATCCATTTTAAAACCTTTGGCGACGGGTTCGAGCGATATATATTCTTCTTTCAGCATGGTATAACTACCATAGCTTTCTTCGCCCTGCAGATAGGACTCAACCCCATTTTTAGATACCACATCAAGAACCTTTTCTTGCTGCTGCCTGAGGTAATAATCGGTATAGGTTCTGGCAATTCCTCCAATCAGATAGGGTAGGGTAAGTACGAAAAGCAATACGATGGCAAGCTTCGACAGCGTAATAAATAGGGTAAGCTTGCTGATTAATTTCACTACTTCCTGATTTTATAACCTACACCCCTAACCGTTTCGAGCCATTCAACCGGTCCAAAAGCACTCAGTTTTTTGCGGATATTCTTGATATGGACATCAATGTAATTAGAATCGTAATCATCATCTGCAAAGGTGCCCCAGATATGTTCACTTAGCTGCATCCTGGTAAGTACCCTGTTTTTATGCAGGAGCAGGTAGCTGAGCAGGTCAAATTCCTTTCTGGTCAGATCGATCTCCTTTCCTGAATGGCTGACTATCCTCTTCTGAAGATCGATTTTAAATTCGCCCAGATCAAGTTCATGGGTGTTGACATTAAACTTTCTCCGGGATATTGCCTGCATTCTGGATTGTAATTCGAGAAGGGAAAATGGTTTCGGGAGGTAATCATCGGCACCCAGATCCAGACCAACAATGCGGTCTTCGATATTTCCCCTGGCTGTAAGAATGATGTATGCCGCATCAGGATTTAATTTTTTTGCTTCCTGTAAAACCTTTAGTCCGTCAAGATCGGGTAGTCCAAGATCCAGCAAAACAAAGTCATAGGGATTCACTCCAAGCATCTCCAGGCCCTTGCGTGCAGTATGGGCAAGGTCACAGATATAAAATGCCTTTTTAAGGAACGCTTCAACTTCATAAGCCAGCGTCTTTTCGTCTTCGATCAGGAGTACTTTCAAATCAGAATTGGTAGTAGAGACTTAAATTAAAAAATGAACGTGCTTTTTGTTTCGACTCCGAAACATTCTTGCCTAAAGCTGAAATCTGCCAGCCGGTCTCAATCAGATAATTACTCCGGTTATAGCCCAGCAAAAAATTCATATTGTATGAAATCATATCGAAGCTGCTCGCATCCCGGGTAATTCTATAGCTTAACTCCCGGCTTGTTGGATAGGGATCAATTGGCATCGGATTAAGCGGTCTGTCGCGCCTCACAATATATTCCTCAAGGTAATGAAGCGTGCCTCCTACCACTTCTACACCCGGCTCAAAGGAAATAAAATCATTTTTACTGAATAAACTTCCGAGATTTAATGCTTTAGAAGCACTGAACGACATGAATAAATCACGCTGGGTACCAAAGGCATAATAGGTATTCAAACCTGTTTTAAAAATATTCAGGTCGTAAGCCAAAGAAGCACTCAATGTATTTTCATTTGCAGCGCCCAAAAGAGGAGAGTTTTGAGCAAATATGGAACGGCTGTATCCAACCGCAGCATTGAAATTTTTTGAGATATCGGCTTCAAATCCGGCAGAAAGATCCAGCTCAGATATGGCCGAACCACCTGCATTGATTAATTTATACGAGCCAGCTGAAAAATAAAAACCACTCTTTAAGCGTAAAGATGCATTGGTAAGAACGTAGGGCAATTTTTGTTCTGCGGTTTGTCCGTAATAATTGGCATTATTACCATAAATGCCGGCAAGGGTAAGGGTAGTCCGCTTAGCATCTTCTTGCGTAGAATCACGCTGGGCAAACGTATTTTCGGCAAAAAGTAATGCAGCTACCAATAAAATGATCCAACTCTTCATATCAAATAAATAGAACCTTTAATAATGAATACCTCCAAATCCTTTCTTCGGTATCCTCATCGGTGGTCTTCTTATTGGTATACGGTCGGTAACTGCCTTGGGCTTTAATTTTGGTATGGAACGGGGTACTTGCTTGATCCCTGATTTCTGACGAATCCTTTGATTTTCAGCATTTATCTCCTCTATTCGCCTGATATCCTCCGGTCTGTTTTCTCCGGGTCCGTTATCACCCGATCTATTTCCACCTTGCCTGGTATCTGCAGCCGGACGATCCTGTTCTTTTTTTTCGCCTCCTCTTCTTATTGGAATCGAATCCTGAAAAATAACGGGAACGGCTTCTATAGATAATATTCTGACTGGTTTACCATCAATTTCCTTCTCCACAGCATATAGATTAGCCGGTAGAATGCCAAAAGTGGCAAACAGGAAAATTGTAAGATAAACAGCTATTAATTTCATTCCGTGTAAAAATAACGAAAGTTTGCCTCAAAAAGAGGCAAACAATCACTCAAAATAAAGGCAATATATATGATGGAAGCCTTAAAAACTCCGAACTCCTGTATTAGTTCGGATATTTGGCTGGCTGATTTTCGTTCCTGCACCAGTTCTTGTACCAATTCCTGTTCTTGTTCTAACCCCCGTTCCTGATGTACCACCGGCATCGATTCCGGTGCCCCTGCCTCCGGGATTACAATCACCTCCCTGCCTGCGCTTTTTACCCTTTACTCCTTCTGCAGGCCTTTGCCCTGTTCTTTGACCCTCAGTACCCATTGTTTGAGTTCCGGTTCCTCTTCCCCCGCCTCTGCGCATACCTCCACCTGTTTGCGAATACGCAGTAAAGGATAATAGAAATACGATAAAAAATAAAATATAAGTTTTCATGTCTTCCAATTTTAAGCATGATTTTAAATAATACTTAAAGATTGGAAGACTAGATGAAGACTAGATGAATTTTTCGAATTAATTTAAATTCTATCTCAGTGAGTTAATATAGGCTGCTATTTTCAAACCATCCTCCTTTTTTACCTGTGGCATCGGAGGCATCGGTGTTGGGTACTCCGGCCAGTTCTCTGGCTGTGGATTATGAATAAGCTGAAGAATCTTTTCAGCATTGTATTTACGCTTAGCAATATCCTTAAAGGAAGGTCCAACCAGTTTTCTATCGGGATTATGGCATGATAAACAGGTATAGGAAGCCATCATTGCCTTAACATCATTAAACGTGGGCACCTTTTCGCCTTGTGCAAGCTTTGCAGCTGATGTTGCATTAGAAACCGCCGATTTTTGAGGAACAACGCTGCTTTGTTGAGTCCTTTCGGGGATTAAAGCTGAATTTTTTGTACTTAATTCAGAAATTGACAATTTTAGCCCTTCCGGAATGTTATTCAGGGTATAGTAAGCTGTCGGATGTACAAGTGAATAATAATTATCCTTTTCACGTACTCCATCGAGCTTAATTGTATGAATATAAAACCTGCGAAGATTGTCCACCACAATTCTTGCTTTCAATCCGTCTGCAGAAAGTTTCACTCCTTTAATATTCAGGGTTTGAGTGTTTACCGGCGGACTTCCATAAACCGGATGATATTTATAGATATAACTTTCTACTGAGTAGGAGGCCAGATCTTTGGCTGAAACAGGATCAACCGGCTGGGTAAATTCGATCTCAAATCCATCAGGCATAGCCCTTACCGCTTTCATTTCAAAGGGCATTTTATTATTCCATACCAGTCTTTCCAAACCTTCATTTGCTTCGCCGGCGGAACCCCAGCCCCGGTTTGTTTCACCAATAAACAAAGAACCATCCCTTGCCCATGACATCCGCATTACCCCGGATCTGAAACCGGTTTTAAATACAAATGATGCGCCCTGATATTCGCCGTTCACCTTTTCCATAAACACTCTAGAGAGCATGCTCATTCCCTGATCGCCAACCAAAATCTGACCTTCAAAAGGTCCGAAATGCCCTTTAGGAATAGTTATTGGCTCGGAAGTTGAAATTCCCAGAATCCCGTAAGGCAGCCATACAGCAGGTAAACGCAGTTCAGAAAACTCCTTTTTCATATCGAAAAGAGTCTTAAAACTCTCATTGACAACATTTTCAGGCTTTATATAGCGGCCCTTGTCATTCTTCGTTTTACGGGGATCAATCTTTGAATTGAACTGTGCTTCTGTCAACTTAACCGGTGATTCAGGTCTGCCGGTCCAGGCTAAACCTGCCGGATGTCCCATAAAATCACCCTTTCCCATTTTCCATAAAGCACCAGATCCCATCCAATCACCCTGATTATCTGTATAAAAGAGTTCCATGTTCAAAAACCCAAGTCCTGCAGGTGAGCGCATTCCGGTAGCCCATGGCTGCATTTTACCATCTTCAGTTATGCGCATTGCCCAGCCTCTCCATGGCACCCGGCTTTCGCCTCTCCACCATTCCTCACTCCCAAATGCTACGTTGCCTGTGACAAAAAATGAACCATCGGGAGCAATCTTCGGACCGAAACTATATTCATGATAATGACCGGATAGCGGCCAGGAATAAACGGTTTCATACACATCAGCTTTGCCATCCAGATTGGTATCCAGCAATTTAGTCAGTTCGCCCCTTTGGGCACAATATAATGCACCATCTTTATAAGCCAGGCCCAGAACCTCATGCATACCGGAAGCAAATTTTCTAAAATATGGTCTGCTGCTTGTCGGATTCTCAACAATGAAAATATCTCCACGGCGGGTTGAAATACCCAGATCACCATTTGGCAGGCTAACGAGTCCGCCAACCTCCAAAATAATCCCTTCTGGGGTAGCAACCTTCATAATTTTAAAGAAATCTTCCTCCTTAGGAGTTTCCTGTGCATGAGCTGAAATACTGCAGCCAAGCATAGAAATGAAGAGAATTGAATGATATATATATTTTAGATGTCTCATGTCGGGATCAGAATAAAATTGAATAGCTTAAACTCTTAACTGCTGAAATGATTAATTCCTTTCGGCCATTTTGGTCACGGATCAGGGCTTTTGCCCCAGCAGTTTCATCCAGACGCAGGAAGTAGGACTGATCATCTACCAGATAAAGGCCTTCTGATACTTCAGTAATATTTGCTGCTTCAGCCAGGCGGAAATACAGACCAGCAGGATTGTCTGAAAGACTAATCTGCCTGGTGATTCCCTGTCCCTTTTCGAGCAATTTAACCCCATCATTCACTGTAATACCATAAGTAATGTACTTGAATGTTGGCCTGCCATCTGCATCAAGCACATAGCCCTTGGGACGATATCCTGTTCCAATGGTATCGCTAATCCATGCAGACTGCCCGTTTGAAAGTTTTGATAGTGTTTGTGCGGGTTTACCGAAGCGCTGCACCATACCCAATGGTCTTGAAGATCCGTCGCCACGATCATGCCACATTGGTGTGGCATTCAGAAATCCGCCTCTCCAGACCTGAATGATTGCCGCATTATCCATATCGTAGGTATAATGAACTTTCTCAGGACTTCCAACAGAAACGGCATGAACCACTCTGGGAGATCCCGGCAGGTCCATAAAACTTCTTAAAATATAATTCTCTGAAGGATCGATAAGGATCGGGTCTACAGAATTTCCATTTGCCTGGACTGCCTCAGCCGGTCTTCCATTATCAAATCTGCTGACCTTAATATTGCGAAATGCTACTGCACCATGATCGCCCTGAATACGCAATGGGCCGGATGCCGTCTCGCCATCCCCGATTGCTCCGCGTGTTGGGCCTGATAATTCCACATGATCATGAATGAGCACTCCATTCAGCTCAACCTTCAGCATCACTGCATTGGCTGTCTTTTTTCCATTTGAATCAAAACGCGGTGCCTGAAAAGAAATCTTTAGTTTCTGCCAAATGCCTGGTGCACGACTTGCATTTTGTCTCGGTGCATAACCCATATAACCTTTTTGTCCATTGGGTTTTGATTCATCCCAGCGCTCATAGATCCCTCCATTACTACCTGATCTGATTGCAGTTGCACCCCAGGTATCAATCAATTGAATCTCATACCTGCCCTGAAGGTAAATGCCTGAATTTGATTCTGAAGCCATCAGATACTCCAGCTCCAGATCTATATCTCCGTAATCTGCAAGGCTGTATAAATCTTCCCCTTTTTGCTGATGATCCGGGAGATTAATTAGAACCCCGGTTCCTTTTGTAAAGTAAAGCGTATTTACTTTATTCAGATCTGCCTGAACACTACCTACAATCTGCCAGGTTTTGGAAGATTTTTTAAAGAATGTCAGATCATTCAGACCTGGCTGAATTACTGACTGTCCGTGAAGCATTTTTGAAAAACCAATACAGAGGATTATTCCCAGAGTTTTAAACAATGCTGATGAATATTTGAATGTGAAAATCATTTTATAATTCTATTTAACCGCGAAAGATAATAATGAAATATTAAAATGGGATTATAGCGGTTAATTTTTTTCTTAGAGGACGCTATGTAGTAAAAGCAAAATCATTAAGAGTATCAACAATTTAAACGGCTAAATACGATGCTGAACCATTGAAATGGCTAAAATCAGGGTTTGAAAGATAAGTTTACGGCCAACAGCGCCTCCCTTAATTTGGGTAGGGAAGACGGACCCATTCCGTGAAATTTTAAAATTTCTGCTTCGCGATATTCAGAAAGCTGTTTCAGAGTTTTTATCCCATTACTCTCCAATGCTCTTTTAGCAGGTGCTCCGAGGGAATCGGGAAATCCATCAATGCTTGTAGAGATCTTCTTTGTCTTCGTCTTTACTTTCTCAAGATTTTCCTGCAGCCTGAATTGTACAATCCTGCTGATCAGATCAAAGGGGATTTCTTTGTCCATTGGAAACTGAATTGAGCCCTTTCCGCTTTCATAAACCGAGAGTTCCTGTTTAAAGACTGATATTCCAGATGGTGCCGGATAAAATCCAATATGATTTTTAAATGCCCCAAAATGAACCAGGTTGCCATTCAGAACAAATGTTGGGAGCTGATATTTTATCGCCTCCATCGCCTCAGGTGCTGCCTTCTTTATTACCATCCTGACCTTTTGCAAAAGCTCCTGAACCTTTGGGGGATGAAGGGAAATATATTCGTCAATAGTTTCGGGTTTATGGGCAGAAGTAATCATGGTAATTCGTAATTGATAATTCGTAATTTCTAATTAATTATCTTTTATCTCGAGTAATTCAACTGAAAAGGCCTCCTTTACCGTGCGGATGGGTTTTCCCTGAGCATCACTCAATATCTTGACAAAACATGCTCCGTAGTATAAGATAATAGAGGAGTAAAATACAAAGAGCAGGATAAGAACCATTGAACCGGATGCACCGTAGATGATCCCGATATTACTTTGGACTAGCAGATAACCCAAAATCCATTTACCAAGATTAAAAAGGATTGCGGTAAAAAGTGCTCCGCCAAAGGCAATATTCCACCTGGGTCTTCCAATCGTAAGAAATCTGAACAATACTGTAAACCAAATACTTACAACTATCACAAAAATCAGGTCATTGATAAGATAGTAAAAAAATCTTTTGCCGACGCCCAGGATTCCTCCAAGATAATTTCCCAAAATCACCTGTGATCCTTCCATAAACAATGCGGCCAAAAACAAAAAGCCGGCAAGAAAAATGATAATAAGTGAACGCATACGATACCGGATACTAAAAAGAATGCCCGACTTAGGCCGTTTACGAATATCCCAGATCTGTTCCAGAGAATTCTTAATCACATCAAAAAGTGTGGTAGCAACAAACATCAAAAATATAAAGCCAAACACCGTGACATACCAGCTTTGATTCAAACCGCTAACAGCCTCCAAAACTCCCTCTACCTGGCGCGCACTGCTTCTGCCCAGAATATGGCCCAGTCTGCTGATCAGTTCTGAACTTAGTTCACCCGGATCAACCCAGAACCTGAAAAATTGTGTAAAAATGATGAGTATGGGTGGCAGAGCAAAAGTGGTAAAGAAGGCTGTTGCCGCAGCCATACGAAGTGGATCATTCAATCTGAGAAGGCTGATTGAACTTTTCATCTGGGAGAATAGTGCCGATACCTTTTCAGGTAAACTCTGATCTTTTTGAATTTTCTTTGCCAAGCTGTAAAAGTACGGAAAAGACTTACGAAATCACTCGACTTGCGAAATCACCTTGGCGAGCGGAAAGTCGATTTCGTCAGTCGCATGTAAACTATGGAGACTGACGAATTTATCTTGCTTGACGCCTATGTAAATTCGTAAGTCTCAATACTACTTCCCAACCATCTTCAACAGCAACTCAGGCTCATTGGTCGTAATAAAATCGATTTTCTGATCCAGAAACCATTGCAGCAGTTTTGGGTCATTTACTGTCCAGGTATTGATTGTTAATCCTTTAGCATTAGCTTGTTCAATCCATTCCGGATTTTTTTGAAAAATACTTTGGTTATAATCGAGACCCCATAATTTATCGGCGGCAAGCAAATCCGGTGCTTTATCTCCATTCAGGTACGCCACTCTTGCATGTGGATCGAGGCGCATCAGCTCCAGACAAATGTTATAATCAAAGCTGATATAATCAATCCATGCCTCAGCCTTCATTGATCTGACCATTTCATAAACCTTACCTGCACTTTGAATGGCACGTTCCTTATTAATTGTTGGCTTTAATTCGAGTATGAGTTTGGTTGAATTTTGTTTCATACCTTCTGCAAGGTACTCTTCCAAACCGGGCATATTTTCTCCATTCGAAAGCTTTAACTGCTTCAATTCAGCAAAGCTCGTATTATGAATAATTTTCCCTTTAAAAGAGGGATCATGGTTAACAATCAGACCCGAATCTAATGTCATATGCACATCAAACTCTGATCCCTGACAACCCAAACGAACTGCATGCTGCAATGCGGAGATTGAATTTTCGGATGCCCCTGTATTTTTCCAGGCTCCTCGGTGAGCAATGACCCTGTTTCTATGAAAATCGTCTTTCACTAATCTGAATGTTTCCTGAACAGGGCCCGAAACCGATTGTGCCTCAATTGTTAGGTCATACCATTTTGTGCCAGTCTCAATGTATTTTTTACGGATTGAAAGTTTATTCCCCTTTAGCGTAAATCGTTTGGCATTCTCGCCTTTAAGTTTGGATTTAGACTCAGGTCCCTTCAAACTGACTGTCCCGATCGTATTATCTATACTTGAAAATGTATGATTACTTAAATAAACAGAGGGCTTATCCTGAGCTGATAACTTGCTGTACATCGCAGTCATTAGTAAAATTGAAAAGCAGAGGTTTTTGATCATGGGTGAGTATTGAGTATTGAGTATTGAGTATTGAGTATTGAGTATTGAGTATTGAGTATTGAGTATTGAGTATTGAGTATTGAGTATTGAGTATTGAGTATTGAGTATTGAGTATTGAGTATTGAGTATTGAGTATTGA
>NZ_JAUXXZ010000038.1 GCF_030684675.1 Daejeonella sp.
AATTAATCTCTGAAAACTTGATAGAGCTGTTATTACAAAATCCCATAATCCTGTTAACAGCAGTTTGATAGACTATTGCATTTCCTATTCTCTGTTCTAAAATTAGGTCTTCTATGACTTTCTTTGAGAACTGTAGAAATGGAACCTCCTTACTAATGACTACCCTCTTCTGTTGAGGAAGTAGAGCCTCCTTTAACAGGTTTATATTAAAATATCCCTCCTCTTCTAAGGCTAATACAGCTTTCTGAATTTCATAGAATTTTTTACTTAAAGAAATATTCAGGGATTGGAAATTGGGATGAGTTGAGGAGATACATCTATTACTCTCATCCCAGTCTCCTACAGTAATTGATAATCCAAAAGACAAATAATTTACTTGTTTGGAATTGGTGACTCGGAACATAATGGGATAGGTACCATCAGATTTTTTTCTTCTGGTATCTAAAATGATTTTTAATTGAACCATAATTTGAGATTTATGGTCATGCCTAAGGTAGTTTGCTCAAACTATGCTCAAACCAAATAGCTTAAAAAGGAAGGAATTCTATTGAAGAAGAAAAATCTCTAAAATAAAAAAGCCCCACCTGGACATTGGTGGGGCATTACTAGTTATTTAACTAGCTCCCGAAGCTGGGCTCGAACCAGCGACCCTCTGATTAACAGTCAGATGCTCTAACCAGCTGAGCTATTCGGGAATGATGAATTTGCCTCTATTTTTAAGATTACACTATATATGCACTATCAGATAACCTGATTTATAAAATTTGTTAATTAATTATTCATTGAATTTCATATCACCTTCACATTGACTGCAACCAACAATTAGTTTCTTCCAGTCCTCTGGAATAGGCACTTCATCCCTGCAATCAGTACAATACTTTAATTCCTCTGGAACATATGCACCTTGTATTTGCCAAGGATCATCATCTGCATTAGGCCAGTCATATCTCAGTATTAAAGTCCCATCACAGACATATTCCTTTTCCTGCCCACAAGAGTTGCAGAACCTATCTTCTTCATAAAAATCAAACAGAGTATATGATGTATTAATGAAAACAATTGTTTTATGTTTACAACTGGTACAGCAAAATTCACCTGCATGATAAGTTTTTGAGGAATTAAAGCCTTTGGACATTTTAAATTAAGATGTGTTTTAAAAAATCAAAATCCTTTTCAAGTTGCTTTTGTGGGGCCTGCAAGCACAAGAATTAATATTACAATAAAAATAAAACTGATAACAACGACTGTGACATCAAAATAATCAAACGATTCCTTTGGACCACTTGTTTCATCCTCTAAATGGAGCATAGGATTTTCAGCAAGCATTTCTAAATAAGAAGTAATATTTCCATCAGGAATTTTCTTAATATCAAAAAGTATAAATGGTTGATCATCCATTCCATTTTTCTTTAATACGAGTATTGCCTTGTTAATAAATGCTTTTTCAAGCATCATGTTTTCATGAGCAATATCTAGCAATAATTTTCCTGTTGGAAGCAATTCCCATTTTCCTTTTTGTATCTGTCCATTAAAAGAAACAATAAGTCTCTGATCTCTTAAAAAAGTATATTCATGGATGTTGTTATTTTCATCCGTATAAACCCAAGCCTTGTCTACAAATACCTCTACTTGATCTAAGGTCTTGCTTAAATTTTTCAATCTTGGTATTAAATTATTTATGAACTCTTGCATACTGATTGGTTATTTATACAATAAAGTAGGTGTATAAGTTTATTCAAGGCAAAAGAAGCTTCTTTCTCCCTTGCTAATTTTAAGAAATTAATTCTTCATTCATTTTTAAAATATATTGTAAATGATCCTATTGTAAAAGCAATTAGAATCAAGCTTACCCATAAATTAGGTGAGCCTTGAAGTTGGTTAAAAGCTACAGCCCCAACTCCCATTATTCCAATATATTTCCACGTATTTTCTACTTTCTTTTCGCTCATTTTTGAATTTTAATTAGTTCATTTGTTACTTATAGCACTGTTTAATCAGGATTAACAACATAAATTGTATATCGGGTAATTTCATCTTCTTTTTGGACAACGAATAATACCCTAAGATTATTAAAACTGTATTCTGCTTGAATTGAATCACTTCCAATCTTACTTTCAACTAACTTTGCTGACTTCGCTAATAAATCTATCTTGAAACGATCTATAAATCCCTTATTAGTAGTATCAAAAGATGCGATAAATCTGCTATTCTTAAAATCATTAATAAGGCTAACTTGGTGAGGTGTGTTAGGGAATACCCAAGATGCTACGGCAGCACCCTCTTCACCCATTTCTGATGAACTTTTAAATTGCCATCCCCTTTTGGAAAGATAATCATTTGCTGAAATAGCATCCAGGGTTCTTAAGTGGATTAAATTACTAATTAATAGATCTTGGCAAAAAACGTTATTTGCTAGGACAATCATAATGAATCCTAATATTAATTTTTTCATGTTTTTTCTTTTAAATATAGGATATATCCTATAATAATTAAATAGTTTAAAATTCACCTTCGTTAGGTGAATGGAAGTAGAAATAACGAGTATATAACTGCTTTTGGGAACAATCTAAGAGCATTGAGGAAGGCAAAGGGCTTATCGATGGAAAAGCTTGCTCAGGAAGCTGGAATAGAGTATTCTCAAGTCTCTGATATTGAATTAGGTAAGATTAATACAACTGTTTCTACTATTTGCCTTTTGTCAAAAGGATTAGGTGTATCTCCCAAAGATCTTTTTGATTTTTAATCTTAATCTTCCGCCGGAATTATCAAATCAGGAAAACATCCACCGATTACCCAACCACAGAAAAAGAAAATGTAGATATGTCTACCGATTGCTTAAATGCATAGGTGGAATAGTTGAGATATGGATCTGACAGAGGCTTTATTTAAGAAGAGGTTTAAAATCAAGTAACCTGATTGCTTTAATAACAACGGCGACATTCAAAGGTATGGAGGTTGTTATGGTAGGATTATTAATAACCAAATTAGAAGAGTCAGAATTTGTAATCTTGGCCTCAAACCCTCTTGTATAGGTTTTGTAAGCTATCCCCAAGAATATAAACCTGCTCCGAAGGTAAAACTCTCCATATTTGCCAATGAATGAGCCCGGATTAAATATTACGATAGGGGATCCGCTTGAACCTGGAAACATTGACAAGTCACATAGGAATTCTTGATTTGAATTATAATCGATATAATAGGGAGTGGCAGTAATTCCTTGCCTTACTATTGGTAAATCATTTTTTATGTCTCTAAGTCCAGAAGGATACCCGAGCATAAGAACGTTCTCCATAGCTGACAGGGAATTAATTGTAGAGTCATTGGGTATGTCATTTTCTTCATAAGCAGCATAAAATAGGCCCTTATTGAGTTTTTGATAGTGATTTAGCAATGGTGTTATCGGCATGATAGCTAAATCTACTTTAGGATCTGGATGTTTAATCCACTTAAGTTGTGACTTATCTATTTTGATTTTTTCAGTCTTTGTATACAGCGGTTCTCCTGATTGTCCCTTTTGCTTAAAATAAAATGTAACACTTTCTATACTGTCAATAACATGAAAATTTGTTACTATGACTGGAATCGTACTATCACCATAATCAAAATTGAAGAAAAACCCGGTGCCAGAACCTGTATATGAAGTTAATTTTCCATCCTTAATTTTATTATATTGTGTTAGAATTTTTATTGTTGAATTGGTTATAAATTCTCCCGGAGGTAATTGGCCAAAGCCGCAGTTAATAAGTAGGATCAATAATATAGCTGTGATTGAAATATGTTTTTTCATACCGATTTTAGTTTAAAGATGCTAATTACCTGCAATTCCATAAATTAATGGCTCACAAATTACATTTAATCTACATCACTCCATTGTCAGCAAAACTATAATAACCTTCAGGAGATAGTATAAGATGATCCAACACGTTAATATCCAGTAATTGACCACCCTGTTTTATCTTATTGGTCAGTTGAATATCTGCATCACTAGAAGTTAAATTTCCACTAGGATGATTATGAGCTTTATGTAAAGCTTTACATAAATCTCATTATGCAAAGTTTATGCTTATGTAAAGCAGTATAGTTAACGACCTCATTGCCAGAATTATGCCTACAATTTACTTTACATAATATTCTTGAATACTATTGCAATTATTCATTTTAAACTAATTGCAATATGAAAGAACAATTCAGGGATTTCGACATCCTGACCTGTAAAGTTGCTGAGTATCTTGATTCACAGCTTTACTTTTCACCTCCTGCTATTGAACAATACCGGAAGATCTGGCGGCGGGTCCGCTTCTTTATGGATTCAAAAGGATATCAGCAGTATAGCTCTGAAGTAGAAAGAGAGCTTTTTCAATATCACTTTGATGGCCGCTCTAAAAGAGAACTTCATGCCCGGGAAATACGGCTTTATAATGGCATAAAGATGCTGTCAGATTTCATGAGACTGGGCAAAGTAAACCTGCTGGTTCGCCCGAATCTGAAGCAAATCGTCTTTGCTGGCCCGATAGGCGATATTATTAACAGCTATATCGATTACAAAAGAACGGTAAAACGCTTGTCTGTGATCAGTTTGAGCTGTCATAAACGTAACCTTTTAAAGCTTTACAATTACTGTATAAAAGAGAACATCACTTCTATTGCCGATCTGGATTTACCCGTTCTCCTGCTTTTTATCAATCAACTGGATACCCAATATAAAACCGGTGTTCAGAATACGCTCATGACTATCCGTGGCTTTACAGCGTATCTTTTTGAGCAAAAGCTTATTTCAAATGATTATGCGCTATGCATTCCCAAATACAGAGCAGTAAGCCAGGCTAAACTTCCATCCACCTATACCAAAGAAGAAATAGAAAGGTTAATCCTGTCTGCCGAGAGATCCAGTGCAACCGGGAAACGCAATTATGCGATCCTGCTTTTAGCCGCCAGGCTGGGACTCAGAGCATCCGATATATGCAGGCTGAAGTTTGAAAACCTTCACTGGCAGGATTCAACGATCAAAATAGACCAATATAAAACAGGGAAGGAATTAGTCCTGCCCATGCTGCCCGATGTGGGTAATGCGCTGATTGATTATCTCAAATACAGCAGGCCGGTTTCTGATGAACCCTGCATATTCTTAACAGCCAGGTTACCCTATGTGGCTTTTCCAAGCAGTAATGTGGTTACTCATGTGGTTCAGAGAGCTTTTGTAAAAGCCGGTATTGATATCAGCAGCAGAAGGTTTGGGCCCCATTCCCTACGTCATAGCCTGGGGTTCAGAATGCTGGAGGAAAGTACAATCCTACCGGTAATCTCAGAAGTTCTTGGGCATCAGAATACGGAATCCACCAGGTATTATCTCAGGATTGATCTCAAGTCAATGAAGCAATGTATGCTGGATGTTCCTGCTGTTGCTGCGGGGTTCTATGGACAGAAAGGAGGAATCTTCTATGCATAAGGGCTATCACAGTATATATGGTTTACCTATAAAACAGTTTATAGAGCTGAAAAGGAAACTCGGCTTCAAGTTTGGATCCGGCGCTTTTTATCTGGGTAAGATTGACCTTTTCGCGCAAGAGAGATCAGAGACATCTTTAGGTATAACAAAGGAGTTTGCAGATAAATGGTGTGAAAAGAAGGCTAATGAAACTGATCTTAACCGGTATAATCGAGCAGGGTTCCTTGCGCAGCTTTCTTCCTATCTCCGGGATATAGGCATTGGAAGCTATGTCCCCAGACTACCTCCAATACCTCAAAACACTTTTATACCCTACATTTATTCCCCAGCCGAGATAGTTGCATTGTTCAAAGCCTGTGATGAGCTTAAGTTAAGAGTAGCCAATAGTCATAATTGTCTGTTGTGTATGCCCGCATTATTCCGGCTTTTATACGGTACCGGACTGCGTATCGGTGAAGCCTTAGCATTAAAAAATGGCGATGTGAATCTGGCTGATAATCATCTTCTGGTACGGGACAGCAAGAACGGGAAAGAGCGTATAATCCCTATTTCAGACTCGCTGAGCTCTGTCTGTAAAGAATATGTATGGCATCGGGAAAGGCTTCCCATGGCTCAGAAAGCATCTGAATACTTCTTCATCCGGGCTGATGGAATGAGATGTGGTCAGAGTGTAGGTAAATGGTTTAAAAGGTGCCTTGACAGTGCCGGAATACTTCACGGGGCCACTCAAAGCCCCCGAATTCATGATCTGAGGCACACGTTTGCTGTTACCTCCCTTGCTGCTATGGCAGAATCCGGGATTGATTTATACGTTTCACTTCCAATCCTTTCCAATTACCTGGGACATCAGTCTCTTGGTGCAACAAATCAGTATGTCCGTTTAACTGCCAGTATGTATCCTGGCCTGGTCAGAGATGTGGATACGATATGCCTGGATGTATTTCCTAAATATAGAAACTATGAAGCCAACTGATTTCTCGAAGTATATATCCGACTTTATTTCCAGGTATCTGCCAAACGAAAAAGGGGCCAGTGCCAATACAATTGCAGCCTACAGGGACACGTTTGTTTTACTCCTGAAATTTATTCAGGAGGTCAAGCATGTGAAAGTTGAAAAACTCACCCTGGGTGGCATCACGAAAGAATCCATCTTAGAGTTCCTGGAATGGCTTCAAAAAGAAAGAAAATGCAGCAGCTCCACACGAAACTCCCGGCTTGCAGCAATCCACTCGTTCTACTCCTATTTACAGCATGAGAGCCTGGATCACCTGCATGAATGCCAGAAGATCCTGTCTGTCAAATTCAAAAAGGCAAAAAAGGAGACTATGAGTTATCTTTCAATTGAGGGGCTAAAACTACTCCTGCAGCAACCTGATGTTACAACCCATCGGGGCAGACGTGACCTGGCGCTCCTTTCTTTAATGTATGACACCGGTTCCAGGGTGCAGGAAATTATAGATCTTACACCCTTATCATTGAGGCTCCATAGGCCTGCGACAGTTAAGATAACAGGAAAAGGAAATAAAGCACGGTTAGTTCCTATGCTGGACGCTCAAACAGAACATCTTAAAAACTACATGAAGGAAAACAGGCTGGATAAGCCTTTTGCTAACCATTATCCGCTGTTCTGTAACAGCAGAAAAGAAAAGCTTACCCGCGCAGGGTTAAACTACATTCTTGATAAATATGCCAGATCGGCAAGAACGGAGAATCCAATGATAATACCCGATCATATCAGCTGCCACTCATTGAGGCATTCAAAGGCTATGCACCTGCTCCAGGCTGGTGTTAACCTGGTATATATCCGGGATATACTGGGTCATGTATCGGTGATAACGACCGAAATCTATGCAAGAGCTGACTCTAAACAGAAACGTGAAGCATTGGAAAAAGCATACGTTGAGGTGAATCCTAATGAAGAAGCGATGTGGTTAAAAGATGAAAATCTGATCACCTGGTTAAAGAAGTTCTGATATTATTATGTAAAGTGACATGCTGACTTTTCATTGCTGAAACACATGTATGCATGATTATCACTTGTTACTTTACATAAAAATATACTTTGCATAATGGGCTAGAATAATAGAGGTAGCACATGCTTTAAGAGCTGCTGCAAAAATCACCTTTGGATCAGCAATTGTACCACACATTCCACCTAATGAAACTTCATAACAACCTATTACTCGATTTGCTCTGTTTAATAGTAAAATTTTGAATTCTTCAATAAATCCAATGACACCAGTATTCCATGTACTTAGAAGTGCCCTATAGGACTCTTCTGATGTGTTGACCTTTGGCCTTTCTGATGGTTTAAATTTTTGCTTGTAAACTAGTTGAATTTCCTGAACAGGAAAGCATATAACTTTATGATCTTTCATAATAAAATTAAAAAAATTAAATAAGTAAGTTTAAATTGATCCTTGACTGAGCTGTCAGGAATTTGTGGGGGCATTGAGGCAGATTTATGATAATTAAAAAATTAAGTCTGGAATTAAAAAGAGATTTGGCTGTTGAGTGGTATGTATGTCCTTATAAATAAGTGAATGGGGATTATATATACACGGCTTTTATAGTTAATTAGGAAATTATCAAAACTGTTTATAACGTCAATTAATGAAGATAACCTACCATTTCCCATCAGATCCAAATTTTGAAAATGCTTATTCTGATATCTATAACAGCATCATCGAGATCTCAGAAATCAAAGGATTTCTATCAAGTAATCTTTCGGAAATTATAATCTGTGATAACATAGTTGATCAGGCAAATAGGCTGAAATATCCTGATTCGGTATATCCCGCAATAACTCAAGAAAGGGAATTCAAAGCCTTTGGAAGAATTTTCTTTAAGGATGATGCATATATAATGATTCTTGATGGGACTATCATAAACCCAAATTCGGCTACATGTGCACAAATGATTTGGGAATTAATGCTAGATATTTACGTAGGACAAACTATTTTAAAAGAAGAACCTAAAATAAATCTCATTAAGGATTCCGATACCCTAAAAGACAGACTAAATGCCGATTTATATTGCTGGTATAAAGTATATAAATCTAAAATTATATATGATGACCTAAAACTCCCGAGAACAGACGAATTTGTAGGAGACTTTTCAATTTACATTACTAAGTTCAAAAGGAAGGTTAAAAAGCTCCATTACATCTATCAAAATGATAATGAAAAATTAGGCTTACTTTATCTTCTATTTTTAAGGGAATATTTTCAATTGATTGAACACTGTCTGACATACTTCAGATATTATAAGGATTATTCATTTCTGAAGGACGAAGACTTATCTCCTTCTATTAAATTAATTCTTGATGAAGTACTTAAGTTATTCGAGACTATAGACAAGAATAAAAAAATTTCCCTGACTAAATTATGTGATTTAAGTAATGGTTTATTTAAGTTGTGTTATGTTGAATTGACTGATACACCTAATGGTACAAATATTAGAATTCTCCATGATCCTAAAAAATTATTTAAGGGCTCTCTGGTAGATACTGAAGATAGAATTGTTGCATTTATAGATATCCTAGGCTTTAAGGATATCATACAAGAGTATGACACCGATGAATTTTCTAATATTCTTAAAGACTTACAAAATGCACTAAATGATGCTGTTAATATATCAATAACACAGATACTTCCTAATAATCAAAATATCAGAGAACATTTAGAATATAGTATGTTTTCTGACTGTATTTCAATTTCGCTACCATATTATGATAACGATACTGACTTCATATACCAATTCCATTGCCTAGGATTGATTACCAAAACGTATTATCATATGATGGCTAGTAAAGGATTTTTCCTGCGGGGAGGAATATCTATAGGAAGTTTTTATTCAGACAACAATATGATCTTTTCAGGGGGATTAGTGAAAGCATACAAGCTGGAAGGTTTAGCGAAATACCCAAGAATCGTTGTTGACTACGACATAATTAGAAGATTAATTTCTTCTGATAAAGAATATCAAGAAAGTTATTTAATTAGGGAGAGCATTGTATTTGACCTCGTAGATGGAGTTTATTTCTTGAATATTTTTGATCTTATAAAGAATATTCCACATTATACAAATCAAATTACTGAGTCCTTAAATGGTGCAATATCTGAAGTTGAAGGTTTATCAAATGACCCTCTGAACAAAGCTTTTGGTTCGTTGATCTCCTCATTTACTAAGTTATTTGTGAATCCAGTTTGGGGCAACTTAAAGGATACCTTTTCTACCGGAGATATTTCAGAAACAATTACACAACTTATGCTACTTGTAATTCAGCAGGAAGAAAAATATAATAATAACCTTCCCGTACAGGAGAAATACACATGGTTGAGACAATACCTAGAAGATATTTATATTGGCTTACCTTCTGAAAGGTTTCATTTCCTGGAACTAGGGACAAATTATGAGTAATACCGTATAACGTCATCTTATGTTGCTTTCATTATAATTTAAACAGTTTAGCACAGTTTGCTTGTGAACCTGCTGCGAATGGAAATTTGGATCTAAGCAGGGAAGCCTAAAAGGCGCTGCTTAGTATGGCTTGCCACGAGAACTTTTGGCTTTGAGGGGATAAAAGGGATGGTAAGGCCAAAAGTTTGAAGTCCAAATTGACCAAGCAGGTGAGCACATGAAAACTTAAAGCTGGTGGATTTTATATGCAAGGGTTGTGATGTGGGATAAAATCCAGAGTAAGCTTTTATGGAGAAATGACTTTGCTAAAGCTAAAATCATGACAGCTTGTAAAGCTGGCGTTATTTTAAGCAAGCATTGGAATTTCGTAATGCCTTATTTCCTAGTGTGTGAGAGGCCTACTAGCCTGAATTTGCACTCCCTGACTTTCTCCTCTTAGAAGATTCTTAGGAAAAGTCAGGGAGTGCTTATGCTTCATAGAGAACTGCATAGGATGTAGACCTCAATTTGGCATGCTATTTTGAGTGACTTTTATTATACAAGTCAATTACCTCTTGTGCATCTTTTCCTAAATCTAAGTTATGGTAATGATTCGCAATTTTATGTACCTGTAAGATAATTTCAGACAAATCTTCTTCCCCAACTAATATTTCTTCTCTAATATAATTGATTAAGGAGATAGCTCTTACTTCTTGAAGATCCTGTTCTTGTGCTGATCTCATTGAACTCAAGTAATATTGTCTACCAATATCATGAAATCCCTTGCGGAAATAGTAAAGACCTTTAGTCGCAGTTAAACAAATTCCAAGTACCGTTTTGATATCAAGATCTTCCTTCTTAATATCAAGTAAATATTTTTCTGCTTCTGCTATTTTATTTTGAAGACAGAGTGAATAAATTATGTTGTTAAGAAGTTGCCCATCATTAGGATGTGATAATAATCCAAGTTTAGCTATTTCCACTGCTTGATGATGATCTTTTAGCTTGGATGAAGCTATTTCCATTCCAAACATTATTGGTCTTTTTGAGAATGGCAGATCAAAAAACCATAATTTTGAATGCTCAACAGATTCTTGCCATTTTTCCTTTTGCGAGAAATCTCTAGCCAAAGCCTCAAAAGAATTAGAAGGGTTAAAACTCCTAGGGTTAAGTGGCATTAAGCTTCTTTCTTGTTGTGAAGCCCATTGAGCTTGAGCCAATGAATTATCATTTGGATTTGTCAAAGATGTTTCAAAAAGCTTCTTGCTTTTCTTAAAGCTCGCATTCTTCATTTCCAGTGTCGCTAATGAACCTGCCAATTCAGTGGTATTAAAAGGGTGAAATGATCCAGAATTGACTATGCTCACACCTTTATTAAAAAATCTAGAACTTCGACCTCTTAAGGTAGCTAAAGCTACTTCTGTTGCAAGTAACCATGGATCATGTTCTGTTAAAGTTGATTTTCGTATTATGTCATGAGCAAATCCTACATCCCCAAAATGCACAAAAAATCTTGATACACTTCTAAGAATAAATCTGTTCTCTGGAGCAAGATATAACGCATTTCTAATTGCCCTTTCAGCTTTTTCTTCTTGCCCTAGAATGGAATAATATCTCGCTATTTCTACCCAATTGATTGGATTCAATGGATTATCTCCTAGTTTACGTTTTAAGCTGTTTATCTTAATATGAAGTTCCAACAAGTGAGAATTGTCATTAAATAAACTTGATGAATTTATATCAAGATCTAAATGGATGTCCTTTCCTTTTTGAGTTAAGATAGTATGAGCTACATCAATGATAGCTTTGGATGCTAGATGCTGATTTTCAAGAACATATGTGGCGATATTTCTGACTACCGCATTATCTTCTTGATTACATATTGATGCAACTCCCAAAATATCTCCTGCAACTCCAATGCTGTTTGATTCATTCCAGTCATCTAATAGATCAGAAATGTCTGGACGATAACTTGAGTCTAACTTAATTCCTTTACTCCCATTTAATTCCCCAAGCTTAGCAGTATTAACAAAACTCCGCCAATTGGGTATTAAATGCCTGTCTTTCTTCTCAAATAAGCTTGCCACTTGTTATCGTGTTAATTTTAATTCTGCTTTACAGGCTAACAGATTAAATAATTCTACGAATCTGTCCATTTGATAATTATTGCCAATGCCTTGAACGTTTTTAAAGTGACCTCTTTTTCTAGGGTCTGGAAAACAAAGCATCTTAATCCCCTCAATTAATTGAGTTTGACCATCAATATCCTTAGTGTGCTCTTTGATTATTTCCAGAGCTTCTTCAAAGGCCATAAACCAATAAGGTAAGGAGTTATCAAAATTTAATGACAAAATATTAATTGACCTATCAAGTTTTTGGGAGAGAAGAGCAGTCATACTCTGTCCAGTAAAATAGAAGCATGCCATACTCCCTAATAAATAGCAATCAATGGCAAAAACCTTATCCTTCCAATCAGGAAGAACATATCTATGAAAAACCTCTGGGGGAGCATACCTTTGATCACCTGAAAAATCCATCCCAGAGTGAGGAGAAGTAAGTGTTTCACAAAGTGATCTACCCAAATCCCCAACTTTGGAAACTACTTTATCAAAAATAAAGACATTTGATGGTTTAAGGTCTTGATGAGAAGTGTCGATATTATGTAGTTGCTTGATTCCAGTTGCTATATTATGTAATGATCTTAACTTCCAAGCATCATCGACTAAGGATGTGAAATTCAAATGATTTCTTACATCACCGTCAGCTTTTTCAAATATTAAATAAAAAACATTGGCAACAATATATCCAGGGAAATTTTCCTGTTCAGCCTCAATTAACTTAGAGACTTTAGAAAGATTTTTGGACTTACATCGAATTAAAATTTCCTTTTCATAATTAAAAGTATTTAAGCCAAGGGTCATTGCCTCTAACAGATCTGGATTATCATCTTTTATAAACGATAGGATATTTAATGCTTTTAAAAATCCAATTTTGCCATCCCTTTCAACAATATAACATACAGAAAAATTTCCTCCAGTAGATCCTGGTTTGAACTTTGCTTTTTCTATAACTTTCCAGCCAGTTTTTAACACTTTTCCTGTCAATGAATGAACAGCACTAATTTTATCTTCGTCTAAAAATTCGGGGATCATTTGATTGTCTTAGGATTAACTTTATGTTGACTTTAAAATTAAAGGTAAAATAATAAATACGAATAAGTTTATTCTATGATTAAGTAATCCACCATCTGTATAGATGATGGACTCTGACGATAAAACATTCTAATAAATATTAGATACTCGCATACATGAATTTACTTACTTTACTATTTAGTTCATCAATAATCTCATTATCAAACTTATCTAAGTAAATATTAGTTATTGCATTTCCATACTCATGTCCTAGTGCTTCAGCAATAAGTTCATTTGAATAGCCCATCCTTTTAGCTGTAGTTGCCCATGTATGTCTAGCCACATAAGTAGTTAATGGACTTTCTAGTTCTAATTCATCTCCAAGTCTCCTCAGAAATTTATTAGTTGTTTTAATCCATTGATGAATGTACTTTTTAGCTTCAATGCTATCTTCCTTAACTCTACTTGGTAAAACAGGCAAGAGATAACTGTTCCAGTCTCTCTTGTAATAATCCAGAATTTGTTGAGCCTGAGGTAAAATTTTGATGCTATACTCCTTGTGGGTTTTACGTCTCTTAAATACAACTCTTCCTTTAATGATACTATCAGCTTGTAGATACACAAGATCAGTGAAAGAAATACCTATTAAATAGAAGCTAAGAAAGAAGTAATTTCTTGCATGCCAGCTTTTAGAATTAGGCTTTAACGTTAACTTGTAAAGCCTCTTCAAATCATTTAAAGAGATAGCCCTTTTTGCAGTTCTTGCACTTTTGATCTGGATTTCAGTAAAGGGATAACAAGACCTGTCCACAATTTTGGCCTTAATAGCCTTATTGTATATGGCTCTGATTGATCTGAAATAGTTGCCTACTGTATTAATCTTTGCCCCCTCTAAGATCAATTGACG
>NZ_JAUXXZ010000039.1 GCF_030684675.1 Daejeonella sp.
ATGACTTTACTAACAGTGTAGCTCTCTTTTACAGGGGATGGTTTAATCTGCTACCTATCACCCAATAATATGCTCACTAACACCTACAATGTTGAATCTTTCAGCGCAGGGTTGCGCAACAAGCACTTTAGCTCCGGGTAAAGATCCGGTTTTCAGACTGGGCTTCAGCCCAAAACCTAAGCGACCAAAACGGAGCAATTACTGGTGCTTTAGCGCCAAAATTTCTAGCTATCGGGCTAAAGACCAATCTATTAGTTCCTATTATGTTGCTGAATATTGGGCTGAAGCCCGCCCGGATGAACTCCGTTCGAACTGGCTCGAAAACCTACAAACTCATTAACCCCAGCTAAAGCTGGAGCCTATTGAGCGACCGTATTGGTGTCATGTCATAAATACTTTGATGAACACATCGGAATATTAAGGGGGCTAAAAAAATGGCTATTTACCTGTTCTGATGAGAGAATAAAATTATTGAAACTTTGTCCGTCAATTGATGAGTGACATAACACTAGTCAATAATTACAGATTCAATATTCAGATAATTGGCAATTTTCTGAATTGTACTTGCGTGATGACCAATACCAAGAGCAAAATGGTGTGTAGGACCTTCCATGGTCCAGCGGCGAATAAAAAACCTTACATTTTCCTTAAAATAACCACGGGTATTCGTATTGCCGGTTGCAGGTATCGGCCCTTTAACAGATTCTCCTTCTGCGATCACAAATTTGAATTTTCCCTCATAAGTTGAGCTGATACTTAATATCGTAATAGGCCCTTCTTTTATCTTGAACTCTACGCCAGCGCCAAATCCGGGTTTGCCATGATATTTTTTCAGACTGCGTAATACAGGTCTGCCTTCGGCAATTGCAATATTATGAGGCCCATCATGACCAACCAATACAAAATCGTCCTTAAAATCTACCGGATGGAACTCGGCAAAACTACCCCCAATATCCAGGCGATCCATAATCAGCATCGCAATGCAGGTTTTGATATCTGATTCGCCACACATCGGAAAACCCGAACCGGTTAACAGGGAATTACCTACCGTCAGGTTAGACATGACCAACCTTGTAGTACTATTATCTTCTGCTTCATAGTAATAAGCTAAACCATCCAATTGCTTTTCATCTACAAATTTTTCCAGAGCAATAGTTACTCTGGCAGCAGTAACTAAATCTTCATCTTTTAGCTTTTCTGATATCGGGTCTGAAACGGGATCTGGGGTATCAAAAAAATCAAGAATTCGTTCTTTTGCCGCTTTAATTTCGCTATCGCTTACCTTTTCATATTGTGCAACTATTTCATGTGCTTCACATTGAATAATATGTGCACCAAAATGAGCAGTTACCATTGTAGCATCTGTGTGCATATCAAGCATAGCTTCTATGGGATGTCCAATATGCCCTATCCTTACTGTTTTAACATCATGTAAAACCTTAGCAATCCGGCAATATTCCTCTATTTCTAATTCTGACTCCGGATCATCATGCAATGTTCCGATAATCATTTCAGGAACCTTTTTCCCCATCCTGACTGCCACCCCAGCAAATTCCGGTAAAGAGCAAATATCATCGTTATATAATTGCATGTAAGTACTTGCATTTGCATAGTCCAATGCTTTATCCGGTTGCAGGGCAACCATTACAATTGGCACATCAAGGCTTCTGGTAATAGTTCCAAAAGTGCTGGAAGTAGCATAAGTAAGCATATCGCAAAAGATCAGATCCAGGTTAGCTGCTTTTAATGCAGGCACCAAATCATAAGCACTTTTTACATTATCTATAATCCCAAAATCAATTACCTCCACATCATGTTTTTGTAATTTTTCGAGAAAGACAGACTGTTTGTCTTTCAGGGCACCCAGTAAACCTTCAAATTGGTTCCAATATTTATAATAACCAACGCCAAAAACACCAATTTTTGCAAGGGTCTGCTTTCTTCGCACTATCCGGGGTTGCAAGCCGGTTTTCAGATTATTTTCTAAGTTTTTATTCATTTTCCAAGAATATTCTAACTGATATCAATACTAATTTAAAGCCTGTTTTTTCTCAAAATTAAATGGCTGGATCCGCCGGATAAAAATAATAAACAAGATAAAAGCCAATGGATAAAGTATCCCGGATGCGATCCAAATAGGATTATATGAATAATTTTGTACAATCAATCCGATTAATGGATTGATAATTAAGCCTGAAACAGCACCGGCAGTGCCTGATAGTCCGACTACTGTTGATGTACCATTTTTACCAAAAATATCTGAAATGGCAGTGATGTAATTAGTGATCCAAAAACCATGTGCAAACATGATTACTGCCATTAGGGCAACGGCCATTTCTACTGTTGAAACCCATGCAATAAGCGGAGCAACAATAGTCATTAAGGCTGCAATGCCCATAACTGTTTTTCGGGCTCGATTAACTGAAAAATTGTTTTTAACCAGTTTATCCGAAAACCATCCACCAATAATATTGGATATCCCTAATGCAAGAAAAGGAATCCAGAAAAGGTTCCCTATTTGTTCAAAGGAAACATTTCGCTCAGTGTGCAGATATTTTGGAACCCAAAACATAATAAAATACATCACCGGGTCGAGGAGAAACCGAATGAGAATAAATATACAGGCTGCCCTGTTCTTCAGAATAGTAAGAAATGGTATCACGGACTGTTTGACAATGCCCTGGCTTTTATTCGCATGACTCTTTTCCCCCCAGGGAATATATAGCCATACTAAAACCCAAACAATTCCGACCATCCCCGGGATGATAAAACTCCATCTCCATCCTAAGTGACTGGAAATTAATATGATCAAGGGAGGAGCTATTACGGCTCCCATGGCTGCACCGCCTATTGCAATTCCATTAGCTAATCCCCGCTTCTTTTCATCGAACCATTCATATACTGTTTTTGCTGCTCCGGGAAAACAAGCCCCTTCTCCTATTCCCAATAAAAACCTGAAAGCCAGCAATTGATAAAAACCATTCATTACACCATGTAAGCCGCAGGCTACAGACCAAATACCAACAGCTACAGCCAAACCAATTTTGCTGCCCCAGGTATCAATTAATCTACCACCAACAGTAAACATCAAAGCATAGCTAATCAAAAAAGCAGTATTTACGAAGCCATATTCAACATCTGAAAACTTAAATTCAGCTTGAATTTTGATGATAGTTACAGATAAAACCTGACGGTCTAAAAAACTCAAGCCTGTAGCAACAAACAGCAATGCTAAAATTAACCAGGGTCTATAGTTTTTTTTCATATATACGCCTTCATGCTATTGTGAAATTTTGGATTGTAGCTAATTTAGCCTGGCTTGAATTTTTCTTATCCCTAATATAATGGTTCTATATTGTATTTATAATTTAGTACAATCTTTTATGGGCTGTTTGGAAATTCCCGGGATTTGAGCACCTGATTCCGGGATAAGCTGAGTAAAATAATAGCAAGGGGATTGCTTCGATACACTCGCAATGACAACACGCTTGTCATTGCGAGGAGGCACGACGAAGCAATCTAATGGCGTTTAGTACTTATAGTTTTGGGATTGCCGCGCTGCGCTCGCAATGACAAAAACACAACGCTCGCAATGGCAAATCAATTTTAAGAATAAGCAGATTCCGGCCTTGAGCCGGAATCTGCTTCATACCCCCAAGCACTGTCATGGCGGGCTTGACCCGCCACCTTCACCAATAAACTAAATTTCTAAAGATTGAAGTCCAAATTATTGAGGAATCCCCTCCGCCAAAACCTCATTCCCGGCTTTATCAAAATAAGTGCAGCTCATTTTATCCATACAAACTTTCCATTTTTCGATACCACATGCTGCGCACATACTAAGGAAGGTCAGAAAATCCGTTTTACCTTGCTGATGCACTTTCAAACCCGCTTTAAATTGTTCTGCATCCGTTGAGCCGGCAATGAGCAAAGCCTCATATTTTACAGTGACCTTTTCCGTATAATTCCCGGAACCATGATAGTCAATGTGTCCATCGCTTACATAAGTTTCATAGTGGGTGACGCCCATTGCCTCAATTTCCCGAATGTATGCAGGGAAGTCGGCCCCCGATTTAACCTTGCTTTGCGCAGTTTTAATTTGATCTACTGTAAACATTGTTTCTTGATTTGTTGTTAAAAGATTCGACAGTAAAATGTTTATAGAATTTCATTTTATGCCTTCAGGGTTCGATTTCTAAAAATAATAAATTTTAGCAATTGTTGTTCTTAGCCAGGACCTGCAGATTGACCTGTTTAATACCGAATTTTCTCAGTGGCCTGATTTTTGAAATAAACTTTCTGGAAATAGCAAACATACCGGATAGTGCTTATTTTACTTATTCTTATAAATCTGCTGAACAATTATTTATATAAAATTTATTCCAAAACCAGACAATACAGGCCCCCATCCGGCAACATTGCAATGTATTTCTACGTATGAGAATTATCTGAATTTTTGATTCTTTCTCTGGCTATAACCACCATCCATTAAAATTTGAATAAAACAATACATGAATATAACAACCAGATACCTCCATCGGGTTAAACGAAATTGCAGCAATTCGGCTGATAGCGAAGAGGATTTGATTTTTTGGCGTAATAAGCTCTTTTCGACCACGATCATATATCTTTTACCCTTATCGCTGATTGCCCTGGTACCAGGTATTTACTGGAGTTTAAAGATTAATATGCATGCCCTTGCTATAATTGATGTTCTAACTGTTACATGCATTACAATAATAGGATTTGCACCCAACATTAAGCTATTTTACCGAAAGGTAATATTCATATCCGCTGCATATCTATTTAGCCTGACTATTTTATATTTTGTGGGACTCAACGGGCCGGGACTTATCTATTTGCTTACTACCTGTATTTTCAGTATCCTGATCTTCTCAACAAACTACGTCTATTGGTCTGCATGGCTAAATACCTTTATCTGTATAATCTTCGCTTTGCTTATAAAGTACAATTTGATACCTCAAGCAGACATTCATGACCATAATCTGGGGGAATGGATCGCAGTTTCAACAAACCTTATTTTCCTGAGCTTTTTGTGTGTTGCTTTGATTCCCCGCCTATTTAAAGGTTTGCAAAAAACCATTGAGAAAGAGATAAAATGGAAAAAAGAACTGGAAATTGAGAAGAAAGCAATGCATGAAATGTCCTCAAACCTGCAGCAGGCACTGAACGAAAATAACAAAACGATGGAATCCTCACTTGATATGATTTGCGCGGTGGATGCCAAAGGTCTGTTTATTAGGGTTAGTGCAGCATGTGAAGAGGTGCTGGGCTATAGAGCAGATGAGCTTATCGGGAAACGGACCATTGATTTTGTTTATCCTGAGGACCGCATTAAAACCCAAAAAACTGCCGACAATGTTTTAGCTGGCATGAACGCTGTGAATTTTGAAAACAGGTATGTTCATAAAAATGGATCAATAGTGCCTATCTCATGGTCTGTCCGCTGGGATGAAAAAGATCAGATCAGATATGCGGTTGCAAGAAATATTACTGAAAAGAAAAAGTTGGAGAAAGCAGTCGAAATTGAAAGACAACGCTTTTATGACATATTCCTGGAAGCCCCGATGAGCATGGGAGTAGTAAGCGGCCCTGACTATATTTATGAAGTAGTTAACCCTCTGTATCTGGAACTAATTGGTATAAATAACATAATAGGAAAATCTGTAAAAGAGGTTTTACCGACTACTGTTGATCAGGGTTTTATCGACATCCTTGACTCTGTTTATAAAACCGGCGAAACCTTTTCGGCTAGTGAGATGCTTATAAAACTGAATATCGGAGGAAAACTTACAGACAAATACCTGAATTTTAGTTACCAGGCGCACAGAGACACTAATCAGGAAATTGATGGTATTTTCTTTTTTGCTGTTGATGTAACAGAACAGGTCATATCCCGCAAGCGCATCGAAGTAAGTGAACTACGACTAAAAGAATCTCAAAGAATAGCACATTTAGGCAGTTGGGAGATTGATTTGGCAGATCAAACCCATTCATGGTCTGATGAAATGTATAAATTATTTGGGGTGGAAAGAGATGATGTGATTCCTTCCCAAGAAGCATTCCTTTCCTTTATTCATCCTGATGATTTAGCGTATGTGTCTAAAGAAATGGAGAATGCGCTAAAATCTAATAAAGACTACTCTTTTGATTTCAGATTTATCACCAGAGAAGGCCTTACCAGGTACGGCACTAGTTTAAAACTATTAGATTTTGACACTCATCTCAATCCTATCCGCGTTTACGGAATTGTTCAGGACATCACTGAACGAAAGGAAGTGGAACAACAACTTCGAAACAGTGAGTCATTCAACCGGGGTGTTCTGGATTCGCTAAATTCCAACATTGCGGTAATTGATTTTACCGGGACTCTCGTAGCCGTTAATGAATCCTGGAATATCTTCGGCTCTGAAAATGGCGCATACACCATGGTCGGGACTGGTATTGGAAGTAATTATTTTGAGGTTTGTTCCAAAGCCGAAAAAGAAGGAGAAGAATATGCCGGGGAGGCATGCGCGGGAATAAAAGATGTATTGAATGATAAAAAAGATATTTTTTACCTTGAATATCCCTGTCATTCTGCTGATGAAAAACGCTGGTTTGGCATGCGTGCAATGAAGTTTGAAGGCAATCAATCATTGGTTGTAGTTTCGCATCAGGATATTTCCGAACGCAAGTTTGCGGAGTTCGAGCGCAGCAGGGTCGCAAAGGATCTGATCCAACGAAATAAGGATTTGGAGCAATTTACTTATATCGTTTCTCATAATCTGAGAGCCCCGGTTGCTAATATCCTCGGCCTTATTGGCATCCGTGATACTCCTGGCTTAAGCCAGACAGAACAGGAAGACTTAAATCGGGGACTATTTGAGTCTGTTGATAAGCTTGATGACATAGTAAAAGATCTTAACCAGATTCTACAGGTCAGGAGTGCGAGGAGTGAAAGAAACGTGGACGTTGAATTTTCTACTTTGGTAGAAGACATAAAGATCAGCATTAAAAATTTGTTCGAACTGGATATAATAGAAATAGGATATGACTTTGCGGAAATCAATACCTTTTCCACCCTAAAAAGCTATATCCACAGTATTTTTTATAATCTGATATACAATAGTATTAAATATCGCCAGCCTCAGATTCCCTGTCTTATTAAAATTGAAAGCCATCTTTTGGACAAGAAACTCCAATTAGTTTTTACTGACAATGGTATGGGAATTGATCTCGAAAAACAGGGTGATCAGGTCTTTGGCTTATATAAAAGATTCCATACACATATAGAGGGCAAAGGTCTGGGCTTGTTTATGGTAAAAGCCCAGGTTGAGAAACTGGGTGGTAAGATAAGTGTCAGGAGTGAGGTAAATAAAGGGACAGAGTTTAAAATAGAGTTTGAGGTGGGATAATACTGGGATTTTTGGAAGACGATCCTGTCCCGAATGTACAGGATTGCATTAAATACTCCGTAGATACGCTGCGTTGAACTTTACAGACAAAGGGGTATCCCTACTCAAGAAAGATCAGGTTGACCTTTGTGAAGCCATAATTCTTTTCTCCATTTGCCTCAGTTTCTGATCATTTCTTGCATTCATTCTCGAAACAACTGCCCAGATGGCTGCAGGCAACCAACCTATTAGAGTAATTTGGAGGATCAGACAGATAATACCAGCGAAGATCTTCCCTCGAAAGAAGAATGAAAGCCAGGGGACCAGAATTGCAATCAAGATCATAAATATTTATTCTTTAATCTGTAAACCTGAGTTGAAGATAATAAATATAATAACTACTGGAGGCTGCCCCTCTGTCCGTAGCGCAGCGCCTCTACGGATTGTCCAATGATGAGGAGTCTCCTGACTCCTCATCAACAAATTAATAATTAAAAAATCGGCACCCCCCACAGACATGTGAGGCTTTTGCTCCCGAAGCTGGGCTCCCCGTATTATTACGGGGTAAACTTCTCGCCCAGGCAAATAACAACAAAGCCCACCAGTTTTCACTGGAGGGCTTATCAACATAAGTTGTTAATGGACTTTCTAACTCTAAATCATCTCCAAGTCTCTTCAGAAATTTATTGGTTGTTTTAATCCATTGATGAATGTATTTTTTAGCTTCAATACTATCTTCTTTAATTTTGCTTGGTAAAACTGGCAAAAGATAACTGTTCCAGTCTCTCTTGTAATAATCCAGAATTTGTTGAGCTTGTGGTAAAATTTTAATGCTATACTCCTTGTGGGTTTTACGCCTCTTAAAAACAACTCTTCCTTTAATGATACTTTCAGTTTTTAGCTATACTAGATCAGTGAAGGGAATGCCTATTAAATAGAAGCTAAGGAAGAAGTAATTTCTTGCATGCCAGCTTTTAGAATTAGGCTTTAACGTTAACTTGTGAAGCCTCTGCAAATCATTTAAAGAAATAGCCCTTTTTGCAGTTCTTGTACTTTTGATCTGGATTTCAGTAAAGGGATAACAAGACCTGTCCACAATTTTGGCCTTAATAGCCTTATTGTATATGGCTCTGATTGATCTGAAATAGTTGCCTACTGTATTAATCTTTGCCCCCTCTAAGATCAATTGACG
>NZ_JAUXXZ010000007.1 GCF_030684675.1 Daejeonella sp.
AACTATAAGAGTATTACTAACGGTCAAACAACCTATCCCGACAATAACAAATTCGGATCGCAATTAAATCTTGGTATTGGCGCTGATTTTAAATTTAATCCAAGCTGGAGTTTCGTTGCTGAGTTTGGCTATCATCAAACAAACAATTCAGAGCTCGACGGAACAATTATCTCGGATGTCTCTAAAGAAATCAACGGACACGATTCCTATATCGTTCTTAGCGCCGGTGTTAATTACTTCTTTAGCAAAGGCAAACCATCTCCGCAATGCGAACCTTGCCAGGGAATAACAATGGACATGAAAGACATGACCGACTATGGCAAAATTGAAGATATGATCAAGAAACATATACCTAAAGAAGTTACCAAAGAAGTTGTTGTTGATAGATATATCGCAGCAATTTCAGAAGATAGATTAGTTCTGGTTGGTGTGAACTTTGCATTTGATAAATCAGATCTATTACCTGAATCATACCCGGTGCTTGATAAAGCCGTAATTTTATTGAATGAACGATATAAGGCTAATGTTGAGATTCAAGGTTACACAGATTATATCGGTACCGATGAATACAATCAGGAACTTTCGGTTGAAAGAGCTGTGACAGTTAAAAATTATCTTGTTTCAAAAGGCATAGCTGAAACCAGACTTACAACTGTTGGTTTCGGAAAAGGAAATCCGGTTGCGAACAATGATACCGAAGAAGGCAGAACAATGAACAGAAGAATCGTTTTCAAAATTGTTAGGTAATTAAAGTTTATTAAGCAATCTATCAAGGTCCCTGCAACGTAAAATTGCAGGGACTTTCGTGGGAACTAAAGATCAACATGATAATGGTACAATTATTAAAAGAAAGGTTCTTATGAACATCCGAAAATATATTTCTCTCACTTTTTTATTCACATTTCTAATATTTCTTACAAGCTGTAAGGATAGTATTAATGATAGCCAAGCCGGAGACAATGTAACGGTCTCATTAGCTATGGATAAAGGATTAAATAAAATTGGAAGTGATCCAATAGTTTTGGATACAGTAAAAATTTTACTGAAAGACATTAAATTCAGACAATCTAACGGAGACTCATCAAATGTAAAAGTGGGACCGATGGTAGCCCATCTTAATTTGAACGGAATTCCAACAGAATTTGCCGCCGGTAAAATACTCGCTGGAAATTATGACAAAATAAAATTCCGGCTGCATAAACCTGAGGCTGGTGATATAATTTCTGACCCGGAGTTTATTGCCGGTTCAAGCGGTGAGTTAAGATATTCCGTCATCGTTAAGGGAACGTATAATGGTGTGCCGTTTATTTACAAGTCCACAAAGACGGCGACTCAAGAAGTGAATTTGAAAAACTATGTGAACTTAAATGCGGAAGTAAAAACTAATGTTACCCTTTCGGTTGATGTTAATTTTTGGTTTTATAAAGATGCGGTGGTGCTTGATCCCAATAACATCATCAACCAGAATGATATTGACAACAACATAAAAGATTCATTTAAAAAGGCATTCCGCGACGCTAATAAAGACGGTATCGCCGATTAATTATTTAAGGAGGCTTGGGATACGTCAAGCCTCAAAATTTAGAGTAATGGAAGTTTGTTTTAACCTGGAGAAACCCGGATGAAGCGGACTAAGATCGAGATAATTTAATTTATCCGCCTATTACTCATCACTAATTCTCTAAGGAGAAATCAAAATGCGAAAAATATATTTAACCCTTTTACTAACAGGAATTTTACTTGCTCTCGGAGCGCCACTTAAAGCGCAAGTAACCTTGAGTCTAAATTTCAATATCGGAAGTCAGCCGGCATGGGGTCCTGTCGGTTATGATGAAGTTCAATATTATTATCTCCCGGACATAGACAGCTACTACTATGTTCCTCAGCATCGTTTTTACTTTTTTAACGGAGGTCGTTGGATTTACAGTTCATCATTGCCTCCGCGCTATGCCAATTACAACTTATATAATGGTTATAAGGTTGTAGTTAATGAGCGGGAACCCTGGCGTAATCATAACGTATACAAGAAC